>JBBQHA010000040.1:0-24587 GCA_038323475.1 Lysobacterales bacterium | reverse complement strand
GCCGCCGCGCGAGCGTCGCATAGCCGAACGCATAGCCGCAGACGCTGGCGATGGCGACGCCGTGGACGACTTCCTTCAGCGTCTGCAATCCAGCGATGCCCCGCAGGACTTCCAGCGCATTGCTGCCGCCTCCTCCATGGTCCATCGCGACGAAGATCGTCGAGATGATCGTGGCTGCGGCAATCGCGATCCCGGCGGCCCGGGTGCTGTGCATCGATGGATCGGCGACTGTTGCGACATGAATGTGTTTGGGCGCGTCGGTGGGCATTGCTGCGGCGTGGTGCATCGTGGGCGTTCCTTTCGTGGATGCGCATGCCGGGATCGTCATGCTTGTCGACACGCTAGCGGCCCTGTCTTTCGGCGGTTTCTTCGGCAGGTAAAGATTTGTAAGCGCTGCGCTCCGCCTTCGTCGTGCGAGGTTCGTCCCCGGACCGGATCCTGCCCACGAGTTTCCGCAGAGGCTTCTAAACATAACTTTACAAACCGCTGGTCGGCCCTGAACTTGCGCGCGTCACGCTGCAGTTGTCCGCTGACCAATCGGCCGCGGCGATCCCGACCCCACAGGTGCCCGACATGAAACGCACGACCATGACCGAATCGAACGATCCTTCCATTCTCCCGACCCCGAAACGCAAGCTGATCCGTACAGCCCTGCTGGCTGCCATGTTCGCCCTCGGCACGACGGCCATGGTCCTCGCCGTCTCTCCATCCGCCCGCGCAGTCGCCGCCCGCGCCGGGATGCACAGTCACGACGCGTTCTTCGCATCCATGCACGATGGACATTCGCCGGAACAGATGCACGCGCATTTCGACAAGGTGCTGAGCGAAGCCGGCGTCGACGATGCGCGGAAACAGCAGATCCACGCCATCATGAAAGACGCGATGACCGCCGCACATGCCGACGTGCAGCGATTCCACGACAGCTGCGCCCAGTTGAAGACGCTGCTCACCGCCGCAACGATCGACGATGCAGCCATCGCTTCGGTGCGCGCCCAGCAGGATCAATTGGTGCTCGCCACGAGCCATCGCCTGGCCGACACGATGGTCGCGGTCGCGAAGGTCCTGACGCCCGCGCAGCGTGCGAAACTGGGCGCCGAAATCGACCGCATGATGGCCTCGCACGACATGCGCCATCACGGCGGTTGAAGGTCCGCAACCCGATCCGCCGCCGTCGCGACCTCGTGGCGGCGGCCGGATCCACAACCCGACGAGTCTCCATTGCCGCAACGCATCCTCATCATCGACGACGACCAGCGCCTGTGCACGATGCTGGAGCAGTACCTGTCCCAGGGCGGGTACGAGGTCGTGTCGCGGCATACGGCCGCGGACGGACTCGCCGAGCAGCGGCGTGCGTCGCCGGACGCGATCATCCTCGACCTGATGCTGCCGGATGCGAATGGCCTCGACGTCTGCACGCGGCTGCGCGAGTCCAGCGGGGTGCCGATCATCATGCTTACCGCGCGCGGCGAGGCGACCGATCGCGTTGTCGGGCTCGAACTCGGTGCCGACGATTATTTGCCCAAGCCCTTCGATCCGCGCGAGTTGCTCGCGCGGCTGCGCACGGTCCTGCGGCGCGGCACCGGATCGGCGAATCCGCTGCTGCGATTCGGTCGCCTTGAGATCGATCGCGAAGCGCGCCAGGTGCGCCTCGATGGGCAAGCGAAAACCCTCACGAGTTACCAGTTCGACATCCTGCTCGCGCTGGCCGAACGCGCGGGCAGGGTGGTCAGCCGCAACCAGTTGCTCGATGCCGTCGCGGGCCGCGCGATGGACGCGTTCGACCGCACCATCGACGTCCACATCTCCAACATCCGCGCCGCGATCGAGGACAATCCGAAGCAGCCCAAGCGCATCCTGACACTGCGCGGCGTCGGCTACCTGTTCACCCGCGTCCACGATGATGGAGCCCCGGCGTGATCCAGCGGCTGCATGTGAGGATCTACCTGACCACGCTCGCGTCGCTGGCCGTGGTGGTGATCCTGTGCGCGCTGCTATGGCAATTTACCGCCGAGCGATCGGTCGACGCGGAGCACGACCGTTTCATGGGCGCGCTCGTCAGCAGGGCGCTGCCGCCGACTGCCAGTCCGCAGGAAGTGCATGCGTCGCTGGCCGCGCTCGTCGTGGCGCCCATCGAAAACGTTGCCCTTTTCGATCCCTCCGGCACCACGCTCATCGCCAGCGCAGGCAATCTTCCAGCGATGGATTCTGCGGTTGGCCCGGGCGGATACGTCCGTCACGGTTACGCGAAGCGCGAGATCCGCCTCGACGACGGGCGGGTCGTGGTCGCGACCATGCACGCCGATTCGCTGGAATTCCATTTGCGCGCGCTCGCGATACTCGGCCTGGTGGCGCTCGCCGTCGCACTGGGCACGTATCCCGTCGTGCGTCGGCTCACCAAGCGACTCGAGTCGCTCGCCGGCACCGTCGATCGCTTCGGACGGGGCGACCTCGCGGTACGCGTGCCGGTGTCGGGCCGCGATGAAGTGTCGAGCCTCGCCTCCAGCTTCAACGGCATGGCCGATCGCGTCGCGAGCCTGCTCGATGCGCACGGACGCATGCTGATGAACGCCTCGCACGAACTCCGCTCGCCGCTGGCGCGCATCCGCATGGCGCTGGAATTGCACGCGACCGATCCGCGCCCAGAGCTGCTGCAAGGCATGCGCAAGGACTGCGCGGAGATCGACGCGCAGATCGAGGAAATCCTGCTTGCGAGCAAGCTCGATACCGTCGATACCGCATTGCCGGTCGATTCCGTGGACCTCGAAGTACTGCTCGCCGAAGAGAGTTCGCGCCTCGACATTCCGTTCGACACCGTTCCCGCCGAAGTTCGCGGCGAAGCGCACCTGCTGCGACGGCTGATCCGCAACCTGCTCGAAAACGCGCTGAAACATGGCGGCAAAGGCGTCGAGGCGAAGCTCGCCATCGACGACGACGGCAACCGCGTCCTCCTTGTCTCCGACCGTGGCCCGGGAATCCCGGAAGCCGAGTGCGAACGCATCTTCGAGCCGTTCTATCGGCCCGCGAACACCGCGGAAACCGGTAGCGGCTGGGGCTTGGGACTCGCGTTGGTGAGGCAGATCGCCGACCATCATCGTGGCAGCGTGCGCTGCTTGCCGCGCAATGGTGGGGGATGCGTATTCGAACTGGTATTGCCCGATCCGCTCAAGGCCGACTGAGCCGTCCGCAAGGGAAGGGTGAGCGTGCCGCCGATGCGTCGGGTGCGAAGGCATCCGTTCCTGCATGTTTCACCCCGATGGCATGATGGCGCTCGTTACGCGGCGCCACGACGGTTTGCCTTAACGGAACGCTATGGCGCATGCGGCTGCACAGCGCGCGTACAGGGAAAGGGGCCGACCATCGGGGCGTCACGGTAGTGACATGTGTCCATCGCAACCCGATCACCTCGATCCAGTTCATGGAGTGGTCCCAGGAAAAGGAGTTCTTCGATGATCCGCACACTCGTTCTTGCAACAACCATGGCCATCGCCGGCAACGCGATCGCCGCGACCCCACCTGCTCCAGCCGCAGTGCCGTCGGCAGCGCAGCCCGCAGCGACTGCACCGTGGCACAACACGATCCATCCGATCCCGGCGGGATCCGGTACACCGATGACAAGCGCAGTATCTCCGGCTCCTGTATCTCCGAATCCGGATCCGGCCGCACCGTGGCACAACACGATCCATCCGATCCCGGCCAGCGCGGCTACGTCGAAGGCAGCGGCCCACAGGAAGACCCGACATCGTCACCGCAAGTGAGTCGCGAGGACGCACGCCATTGCATCGACGCATGGCCTTGCGCTGTGCGTCGTTGTATGCGACGCGATGGGATCGCACGCCATCGCATCGCGATGCTGCCCCTGAGGATGTAGGAGATCGACGATGACAGATCAGAAAAAACTCGAAGACCGCGAACTCAACCGCGACCCGATCTCCGGTGAGCCCGGCGCGCATCCCATCGGAACCGGCGTCGGGGCTGCCGGTGGTGCGGTTGCGGGCGCTGCGGTCGGTTCCATCGCCGGCCCGATCGGAGCGACGGTTGGCGTCATCGTCGGAGCCGTAGCCGGCGGACTCGCTGGCAGTGAACTCGGCGAAGCCGTGAATCCGACGGTCCAGGAGCATTACTGGGACGACTACTGGCGCGAGGCCTATCGCCTCGAACCCTACTTCACCCCCGGCCAGACGTACGAGGACTACGCCGCCGCGTATCGCCTCGGTTACAGCTACCGCACGAAATACGCCGAGCTCGGTTGGGAGGAAGCAGAGCCGCAACTCCGCAGCGATTGGGAACGCACCAAGGGCGCATCGCGCCTGACCTGGGAAGAAGCCCTGGTCGCCGAGCGTGCGGCGTGGAGGCTGGCGGAAAATTGAAGCATCCTTTGGTTGCCGCCGCGGCCAGGCTCCGTATGCAAGGATGGTGCGGCTGACGGATCCGGCGCCTCGGCCGATGTCCGCGCCTCGGCTCAGGCATCGCAGGGACCTCCGATGAAGCAGACGTTTGGCTCGACCCGATTTGCATGCATCGGCCTGCTGCTGGCTGCCGTATCGGCATCTGGCAGCGCCGTCGCGCGCGGTGCCGTTTCCGCGTCGGTCCTGGAAGAGCAGGCGAAGGCCGGTATCAAGACCCTGATGGTGCCTTCGCCGTACCGGATTTCCGAGCCTGCACTGGCAGGCAAGATCCGTTACCGGCTCGCATTCGTCGATGGCGCGGCCTTGTCGTTGCCGGAAACGGGCGAGCAGCATGTCGACCGGCAGAGCGATGGTTTCATCGTGACGATTTGCCGGGCCCATTGCGGGCACGAGGCGACGCCGGGCGCGGCCGAACTGCAGCGCTACCTGCAACCCAACCACTGGGTGCAGAGCAGCGACAAGGTCATCAAGGATTTTGCGCGGATCAGTCCGCTCATCGAGCCGGTGGACAAGCGCATGCCCAAGCTCGTGGACGCGGTCGGCGCACGGATGACCGGAGCGATCGAGTTCCGCCACTACTGGACCGCGCGCGAAGCCTACGACAGCCAAAGCGGCGACTGCACCGAAATGGCGGTCCTGCTCGCGGCTGCTGCGCGCGCGCGCGGCATTCCGACGCGGGTCGTCGCAGGGCTCGCGTATGCAAGCCGGTTCCTCGGCGGGCAGCACGTATTTGGCCCGCACATGTGGGTACAGGCGTGGAATGGCGAACGCTGGGTGAGTTACGACGCCGGGCTGGGCGATTTCGACGCGGGACGCATCGCGCTGGTCATCGGCGACGGCACGCCGGCCAGCCTTGCAGTGGCAAACGCGATGATCCACAAGCTGCGCATCGACGGTGCCGAGGGCCTGGTGTCGATGGCGGCGGGCGCGGGTCGCTAGGCGACGCAGATCAGCGGGAGCTATCGGACAACCGTGTCGTCCGGCACGGTCGGCAACTCGGGCAAGCTCAGGTCCTCAGTCCACCTGGTTGCGGATGGTTCGTGGACGCCGCCCGCGAAGACTTCCACCCGTTGCCTGGGTGGTTCGACGACAGCGGATGGCCGGGGAATGGGGCTGCTCGGCGCTTTCGCATCAGGTGCCGCAGTCGCCTGTCGGATCGATGCGGTCGGATGGGGCGCATCCTGGGCGAACGCTGGAGCCGCCATCGACAGCGCCATCGCCGCGCCGAGCCCGACCGGCAGCCGGTACGACACGCAAACCGGTCCTTTCGCATCGCGCATGAAGGCCAGGCGGCCGGCGTCGTCCATGCCGTCGAGCGCATGCACGGTCTTGCCGCAGTGTCCGCAGTCGTGGCCGGCAATGAGCGCCTGTTCGTCCTTGCCGAGCGGGCAGGGCGTGTCGATGATCGGGAAACGCGCCATGGCCATCCTCGTGAACCTTCGTGTGTTTTGTTTTAGACCGGAATCATGGTGAAGACAAGCCGCCTGCGCATTTCCGCACGCAAACAGAAAAAAAAGACGCCGCTCTTGACGAGCGGCGTCCGGTTTCCTGCGAAGTGCGTTTCCGATTCCGGCGCTATGCGTCGCCGGGCTCGCCATCGGTGGCGTCATCGCCGTGATCGCGGTGCACGCGTGGCTCTTCGCCCTGCTTGTACATCGCGTGGGCGACGCTGTTGCTCGGTCCGGTGTCGTCGTCGATCAGGTGCGGCTTCTTGCCTGGCTGCGGCACCGTCGCCGCGTTTTCGACCACGTCTTCGCCATGTGCCTTCTTGTCGTGCGCGACTTTCTTGTCGTGCGCGATATTGCGTTCGTCGGTCATGTCCACTCCGTGGAATCGATGAGAGAGCCTGTTCGCGGCTCAGCGATTGTTCTTGTCGGCGCGATCCCACGCTGCGCGGGTCGCAGCGCGGGCTTCGTCCCACTGCAGTCGCGATGCAGCGCGGTTGCGCTCCCAGTTCGCCTGCAACTCGGGCTCGGCCTGTTCCCAGGTACGATCGCCATATTCGTTGCGATAGGCATAGCCGGCCTTGTACGCCGGGGCGTAATCGTCGAAGCCGTGGTTTGCATTGAAGTAGGGCTCACGGACGTACGCGTCGCGCCAGTAGGTTTCCTCGGCGGTCGGATTGACCGCTTCGCCAGCGCTGTGGCCGGCGGCGGCGCCGACAATCGCGCCAACGACTCCACCGATCGCGGTTCCCAGTGGTCCTGCGAAGGACCCGATTGCCGCGCCGGCGACCGCGCCGCCGGTCGTGCCGATTCCGGTTCCGATCGGATGCGAGCCGGGACTGCCGGTGATCGGATCGCGGTTCATCGCCTTGGCCTCGGCGCTGTCGATGTCCTTCGCGAATTTCTTGTCGGCGTCTTCGGCGACCTTGATGTGCTTCTCTTCGGCCTTCAGGCGCTCCCTGGCGGCAACGGCCTGGGCTTCGTTGCGATCCTTCACGGCATTGTCGAGATCTTTCTGATACTGGTCCGTCATGTTGAGCTCCTTGTGGATCGGGCCCCGGCGCCGGACGCGAGCTGCCCATTGGAAAAATCACCGGCGGACGTACTATCGCCGGCCAAGCGTGAATCGAAACGAAGTCCCGGCAGCGACGGCGCGCCCGTCTAACATCCTGTTAAGTTCGCACCGGCAGTTGGTTCGACCGGCATCGGCGCGGCAAACCGCGATGGAGCGGGTCTCACAGGCGTTGTCCGCGGTCGCTGTTCGCGGTCGCTGTTCGCGCCGGGCAATCCGATCAGCAAGGTTCCGCTTTCGGACGCGCTGCAATCGCGTGCAGGCGGATGGTCCTCCGCTGGCGAAGGACGATCACGTTGAAGGTGACCGGAACCAGGAAAACGATGGCCGGAATCGCCGGGATCACCGCGCGTTCGTGGTCGGTGCCGGGCAGCAGCAAGGCGATAGTAAGGACTGCGAGCATGCTCGCCAGGCCGAACCAGAGGACCAGGTTCGCGACGATCGCGTAGGACTCGGCCCGTGGAAGGTCGCGCATGAGCGCCAGCAACGTCGGCCCGGTCGTGACAGCGACGAAAATCCATTGCGCGGCGATGATTCCGATGTGCGCCAGCGGGGACATGTCGACACTGCGGGCGAATTGCACGCTTGCGACGTCCATCCATGCGACGAAGGCCAGCACCAGGACATTCAGGACGATTGCGGCGATGCGCATGGATACCCCGACGTCGAAGCGAGCGAGTCTATCTGGTTGTCGCCGGGGACAAGGCAATGGTTGCAGCCGGCGGGTCGCCCGGATGAGGGCGCGCGGCATCGCAAGCGAACAGTTCCCCGATACGCGCATGGATCGCGCGATGGTGCGCCGGAGTGACGCGCGCTCAACCCATCCGCCGCAGCGTGTCGTCGTGCCGCACGAAGTGGTGCCACAACGCGCCGGCGATGTGCAGGCCGATGACGTAGTAGAAGATCGTGCCGATCCAGCCATGGATGTCTTCAAGCCGGTGGCTGAGGTCCCGGTCGGCCGTCATCGGCGACGGGATCTGCAGGCCGGTGAATGGAATCGCGAGCCCGTGGCCGCCAGTGAATACCGTCAGCAGCCCAAGCAGCGGCTGCACGATCAGGAACGCGTAGAGCGCGACGTGGGTGAGCCGCGACAGGCCGGCTTCCCATGCAGCGATCGGCGGAGCGATCGGCGGTGGTGCGTTGCGCAGGCGATGCAGCAGCCGTGGCAGGACGAGCGCGAGCACGATGACGCCCGCAAGGAAGTGCCCTTGCATGACGAGCGTGCGCGCGTCGCTGCCACGTGCGGTCATGCCGCGCAGATTGATGAGCACGTAGGCAAGCGCGACGAATGCGAAGCTCAACCAGTGGTACCAGCGTGCCAGACGGCTGTAGCGTGCGGCGGGTGCGACGAGTGCGTCAGGTGGCACGGAAGTTCTCCAGCGATGGATGGTTCGATGCTGCTGCATCCGCACCGCTGCGTGGGCGCGATACCACGGGATGGCTCAATTTCCGGGCCGGACGCATGACTCGCGTCCCGCTCGGCTGTGGGTTGATCCAGGGTCGAAGCGTTCGATGTGGCCGACATGGGCCAGTATTTCTACAGATGTCGACGGGCAACGACGTTTCGCCACTGCGTGTTGTCCAGCGCGCTTGCAATCAGGGCCATGCCGGGCAGGCGCATGAACACCATGCGTGGATTCTTGCAGGGCGCCGCGCTGCCGTGCGCATCCGCAGGACCGGATCGCGCGACAGGCGCAGTCTTTCGATGCGGTCGTCGAGGTCGACGCCGATCGACTGGGGAGCGCGCGCGATCCGGGCCCGATCGATCAGACCTTGAAGACGCCCAGGATGTCCCACTTGCCCGCGCCGCCGCTGAACTTGTAAGCGGACGTTCCGCTCTCCAGCGTGAAGCACTTGTCCAGGTGGAGTCCCTTGCAAAACGCCATCTCGCCCTTGCCTTCCGGATCCATCAGGTGCAGGCCGTCTTCCATCTGGTTCCAGACGCCGGCCTGCGGGCCGAGCCAGCCTTCGCCGGGGGACTTCCACTTGCTGTTGGCGGCATTGACGTGGACGAGCTCCGGCTCGGTCTCGCCCTTCTTGGTCAACTGCATCGAAACGCTTTGATTGGGCACGATCATTCTCCGTGGCGTACGAGGTATGCGGATTCTTCCCCACCGAAGGCCTGCGGCCGATGCCTGCGTAGCGACATCATGCGCAGCCACGCAATCTTCGGCAAGTCATTTGGCTGGCGGGCCGGCCTGGAGGGCAGGGCGAAACCTGCCCGCGTGCGTGCAGGTCCCACGCGTCGGAGCGGACTGATCGTCACCGGCGTCGCGCCGAACAGGTTGGAGAGGCGGATGCGCACCCTCGACCCGGCGATGCCGGCGCGGACGACCTGGCGCACGCTCTGGTTCGCGAATTGCGGACCCGTCGCGTCCGGCGCGGCTGCCCCCGCAGCCACCCGGTGAGCATCGGTCGCATGCGCGGGAATCGATGGCGCTGCCGTAGCGACCGCCATCGCGGCGTTGGTGATGCGTGCAAGCGCGATGCCGCTGCGCGTCGTCATGGATGTGCTTCCGTTGGTGCCCGGGACCGTGCGAGGTCTGGGAAAACACCATGGCGATGGCATGTGCCCGAAGGACGGCAGCGATGGCCAGGCAACTGTCAGTGTTTGCGCAATGCCTCGATCTGCGACTGGTATGCAGCGCGCGCTGGATCGGTGCTGAGCCACTTCGCCAGGGCCAGTGCCTTGATGGCATGTTGGGTGTCACCTGCCAGTTCATAGGCATGGGCGAGCGCTGCGTAGAAGCGATGTTCGCCGTCATGCAACCTGATCGCGCGCAGGTAGTGGTCGATGGCATGTGGGTAGTCGCCCGCGTGCTCGTAGTCCACGCCCTGCAGGAAGTGGTAGAACGGATCCGTCTGTTGCTGGCCATCCAGTCGCGCGCGGAATACCGCTGCGCGATCCTGGTCGCCCTCGCGTTGCGCCAGGTTCGCCATGTTGAGCAGCGCGTTGCTGTTCGCTGGATCCAGCGCGAGTGCCCTGGCATAGGCGCGTTCGGCGGCGGCCTCGTCACCGTTGTGCAGGTACAGCACGCCGGCATTGCTCCAGTCCGGCGCGTAATCCGGGTCGAGTTCCAGCGCCGTTCCCATGTTCCGCAACGCGGGCGCGATCCGCTCGTGTTCCAGGTCCTGCATCGCCAGGTTGTTGTAGAAGTGCGCCAGCAGGCGATTGTCGGAAACGCGCACCGGGTCGCGCAGCGCGATCACCGAGTCGCCCGCGATATCCACCAGGTAGCCGCGACTGGCGATGCGCACGACGGCGTTGATGTGGTCGACGCGATAGATGATGCCATTGCCCTGGTGCCAGGCGAGGGTCTCGCGAATCTCCTGCGGGTACGCGTCGAGTCCGGATGCGCGCGCCAGCGCCAGGAACAGCAGGGTGAAGGACAGGCAGTTCGCGGTCCGCGTTGCATACGTCTGGACGACCGTCGAGGTGGCTTCGTCCTGATAGCTCAGGTTGAGGCCTTCCTTGTCGAGCACGAGGTGCAGCAGCCGATTGAGCCGCGCGCGCTGCGAAGGCTCTCCCGCCAGCACGTCGTCCTGCAGGCGTTGGCGCAAGGCTGGCGGCAGTTCCATGGCCTGCGCGGGCGACCCGGCCTGCTGGTCGAGGTCGATCGCGGGGGCGGAGGTCGCAAGCAGGGCCGCGAAGATCCAGCCGAACATCCGCGTGGCCTCCACTGTGCCGGGTGGTGTGATGCCTCAGGACGAGTATATGCCGCCGCGTAACGGCGCCGGAATGCACGCTGCGTCGACTCCAGCGGCCGCACCCGCGCGCGCCCGCAATTGCACGGTACGGATGTCGTTCGAGGTACGCCGTTGCGGATGGCGCTGCGCTCGACCCATCGGCGGGCACGTCAGGCGATCGCATCCGTGAACAGCCGCGCGAAATTGCCGCCGAGCACCTTGCCGATGCGCGCATCGGAATGGCCGCGCTGCGACAGCATCATGGCGATGCGTTCGAGGCGCTGCGGCTCGTTGAGGTCGGGTGCGAAGGTGAAGGAGTCCGCGCGTTCGCCGGGCGCGGAGATACCGCGCCGCTGGCGTTCGGCGATTTCGGCGGCGAACCGCTTCCTGAATTCGGGCGTCGCATTCACCGCCGATGTCGTGCCGTCGGTGCCGATGCCGACGTGGTCCTCGCCGCAGACCTTGACCGCGTATTCGATGTGCCGGATCACGTCCTCCGCCATCACCTGGCCCGACGTGCGCAGGTACGGCATCACGTAGATGCCGATCACGCCGCCATGTTCGGCGAGCAGGCGCAGTTCCTCGTCGCGCTTGTTGCGCGGCATGTCGGCGAGCGCGGCGCAGCCCGAATGGGTGATCGCGACCGGCTTCGCGGATGCCTCGATCCCTTCGCGCGTCGTGCGCTGCCCGCAATGGCTGAGGTCCACCAGGGTGCCGCGCGCGTTCATCATCGCGACCAGTTCGCGGCCGAGCTTGCTCAGCCCCGCGTTGCCGGGCTCGAGGCAGCCGTCGCCCATCAGGTTGCGGCGGTTGTAGGTGAGTTGCACGATGCGCACGCCGAAATCGTGGAACTGGTCGAAGCGGTCGAGGTTCTCGCCGTACATCGTCGTGTCCTGGAATCCGTAGATGATCCCGAGCCGGCCGCTGCGCTTCGCCTCGGCGAGGTCGGCGCCGCGCACGATCTTCACCAGCGCGTCCGGATGCGCGGCGATCTCGCGGTCCCAGTGCGCGATGTTCTGGATCGTCTCTTCGTAGTCGTTGACGTAGCTGCCGACGGCGCCGACCGTGAAGTTGATCGCGGTCACGCCCGATGCGCAGATGTCCGCGAGTTCGCCGGCATCGAGCGGGTGGGCCTCCCCGCTGTTGCGGCCCGGCGACCCGCAGGAATCGATCACCATCGCGTCGCGATAACCCGCCCAGTGCGGCGCCGCGCCCGTGCCGATGCCTGCCGCGCGCAGCAATGGCGGCAGCATCGCGAGGCCGGCGATCGTCGTGCCCGCAACGAGGAATCGGCGGCGTCCGTTGTCGTTGGTCATGCAATGGTCCTCGCCAGCAGGGGTCCGGTGTCCGGATGAAAGGTCGGGTGCGCATGCGCATCGATGGGAACTCCGTCCCGGCCGATCGCGACCGGTAGCGGCTCCTTCACATGGAAGCATAAGGGTCATGGCGATTCGTCGCACGTGGGCGGGCGCGATCGTTGCCAGCGGCACGCAGGCACCGCACACTCGAACGCGATTCGACCAGGCGATGCCGCGCATGTCCACAGCGTTTCCAGACAGACAGGTCACGCTCGCCGAAGCGACCCGCGTATGGGCCAAGATCGGCTGGCTGGGGTTCGGCGGTCCCGCAGGCCAGGTCGCCCTGATGCATAGGGAGCTGGTCGAACAACGCCGCTGGATCAGCGACGAACGCTTCCTGCATGCGCTCAGCTACTGCATGTTGCTGCCGGGGCCGGAAGCGCAGCAGCTTGCGATCTACATCGGATGGCTGATGCACCGCACGCTTGGCGGCGTGATTGCCGGCGTGCTGTTCGTGTTGCCGGGAATGCTCGTGATCGGCGCGTTGAGCTGGTTGTACGCGACGTACCAGCATCTTCCAGCCATCACCGCGATCTTCTTCGGCCTCAAGGCCGCGGTGCTGGCCGTGGTCGTGGAAGCGGTGCTGCGCGTCGGGCGACGCGCCCTGAAGAACCGGATGATGGTCGGCGTCGCGGCCACGGCGTTCGTCGCGATCTTTTTCTTCAAGCTGCCGTTCCCGTTCGTCATCCTCGGTGCGGCGCTGATCGGCATCGTCGGGCGGCACATCGTGCCGGCGAGTTTTCCGGCGCCGGTTTCTTCCGCGACATTGGCCGAGCGCGACTACCTGGTCGATCGACGCATCGCGCGCGGCGAGCTGACGCATACGGCGCGCTCGCTGCGCCGGTCGGTGCTCGTCCTGGTCGTGTGCCTCGGGTTGTGGATCGCGCCGGTGGCCGCGGTGATGGCCTTGTTCGGTCGCGACAGCGTGTTCGCGCAGCAGGGGTTGTTCTTCGGGCAGGCGGCGATCGTGACGTTCGGCGGCGCGTATGCGGTGCTCGCCTATGTCGCGCAGCGCGCGGTGGAAACCTATGGCTGGCTCAGTCCCGGCGAAATGCTCGACGGCCTCGCGCTCGCCGAAACCACACCCGGTCCGTTGATCATGGTCGTCCAGTACGTGGCCTTCATCGGCGCATTCCGGAATCCGGGAGGGTTGTCTCCCGATGCGGCGGGCGTGCTCGGTGCGTTGCTCACGACGTGGGTGACGTTCGTTCCATGTTTCCTGTGGATCTTCCTCGGCGGTCCATACGTCGAAGCCCTGCGCAGCAACCGCGCGATCCATGCGGCGTTGTCCGCGATCACCGCGGCGGTGGTCGGCGTGATCCTCAATCTCTCGGTGTGGTTTGCGGTGCACACGGTCTTCCACCACGTGGATGCGACGACCTTCGGGCCAATGCGGATCGACCTCCCGCAATGGAGCAGCGTCGATCCCGTGGCGTTGCTGCTCGGAGCCGGTGCGCTGTTGGCCATATTGCGCTTCAAGGTGACGATGGGCTGGACGCTTTTCGCGAGCGCGTTGCTCGGTGCCGCGTGGATGCTCCTGTTTCGCTGAGCGATCGCCCCTTGTGGCATCGCCGATGCAGGCCAGCAAGGCGGGCCGGGTCATTGCCCGCGGCCTGTGCGCGCGGCACACTTGGAACGACACCCGTTTCGCCGAGCTGCCGGCCTTCGGTTTCGTCGAGTGGACTTCCAACAGGACACCCCGCATGCGCACGCCCATCTACCAGGTCGACGCGTTCGCAACGCGCCTGTTCGCGGGAAATCCCGCCGCGGTGATGCCGATGGAGCACTTTCCTGACGACGCGACGCTGCAGGCGATCGCTGCCGAGAACAACCTCGCGGAAACGGCATTCCTCGTTCGTGACGGCGACGACTATCGCCTGCGCTGGTTCACGCCCACCGTCGAAGTGCCGCTGTGCGGCCACGCGACGCTCGCCAGCGCGGCGGTCGTCATGGAGCGGCTGCAGCCGGGACGCCGCAAGGTCGTTTTCCATTCGGCGAGCGGCCCGTTGACGGTCGAGCAAACCGGCACGGGCTATGCCATGGATTTCCCGGCGCGGCCATCCACGCAGGTTGCGACACCGGCCGGATTGGCCGAGGCGCTGGGCGCCGTTCCCGTCGAGGTCTACGCGAACGAACACAACTACATGGCCTTGCTGGAGAGTGCGCAGTCCGTACGCGGGCTCGCTCCCGACATGGCGGCGATCGCGCGCATGGATCGCAGCGGGGTGATCGCGACCGCGCCGGGAGACGGAGCGTACGACTTTGTCAGCCGCTACTTTGCGCCGGCCAAGGGCATTCCCGAAGATCCGGTGACCGGCGGCGCGCACTGCATGCTCGCGCCGTATTGGGCGCGGCGATTGGGCAAGACGTCGTTTCGCGCATGGCAGGCATCGCGGCGCGGCGGCGAGATCGTCTGCCGGCTTGCCGGCGATCGCGTCGCACTGGAAGGCAGTTGCGTGTTCTACATGGAGGGCGAGGCGGAGATCTGAGCACGCCAGGATGGATTGGCGCCGCGCCAACCGTGCGGCCGAGGACAGCCCCTGTTTTCGCCCGTGGAATCGCGTGACCGATCGGGCGGTGCGCACAACCCATCCAGCCCGTCAGGGCGTACCATCGTGCTAAGCATGAGGCTATCCATTCCGGGGACGGGGAGTCGCACATGACCGACAACATCATCGATGTTTCGCGCTGGGAACAACCGATCGATTTCGCCAAGGTCGCCGGTTCCGGGATCATCGCCGTCGTGGCCAAGGCCACCCAGGGGGCAACCGGAGTCGACGAGGCCTACGCCAAGTTCAAGGCTGCTGCCGCCGCGCACGACCTGCTCTGGGGTTCGTACCATTTCGGCTCCAGCGAGGACGTCTCGCTGCAGGTGGACCACTACATCAGGACGGTGCGGCCCGATGCGATGGAACTCGTCTGCCTCGATTTCGAACCGACCCCGCACGGATCGGCGATGTCGCTGCGCCAGGCGCGGGAATTCGTGTGGCTGTTCCACCATCGTACGGGGCGCTATCCGGTGATCTACGGCGGCGTCCGGCTCAAGCAAGCGCTCGGCGGAAAGAAGGACGACATCCTGTCGCTGTGTCCGCTCTGGATCGCGCAGTACGGCCACAAGGTCGTCCTTCCGCCTGGCTGGGAGGCGTACGTCCTCTGGCAGTTCACCGAATCGCAGCGCGGCATTCACGGAGTGAACAGCACCGACCGCGACCGGTTCGATGGATCGGACGACGAACTCAGGCAGGAATGGCCGTTTTCATGAAACGGGATGGACGGGACGCACGAAAAAACGGCGCCCCATCGGCGCCGTTTTTCCTCCTGCATCCCGCGGCGATTTCCGCGCCATAGGATCGTGCGTTCGTTTACGGCGCTGCGCCGAACAGGTCGCTCATCACGTCGACGTTCGAATCGCAGGCATGGTTGAGGCAGGGCAGGCCGAAGCCCGACTCCAGCGTCTTGAGCAGGGAGTAGTGCGTGTAGCGTTTGCTGCTGACCGTTCCGCCGGCCTTGTAGTTGGTGTCGACGATCAGCATCACCTGGTTCGTGTTCGGAGCGGTGCTGTAGTCGTTCTCGTCCCACACCACGACGATCGCGTTCTTGCCGTGAATCCACGCCGGCGAGTGCTTGATCGCGGTCACGAGCCTCTGCACGGTCACGTCGCCACGATAGATCAACGCGGGGTTGAGTCCGGCCTGGGTGCCGTTGTCGGTCGGGTCGTAGTTGCAGAACGGTCCTGCGTTGCCGCGTCCATGCTGGTCGTTGCACTGGTTGGGCGCGATGAACGAGAACGTCGGCCCGTCGATCGGATGCTGCAGGTCGGCATACAACCCGTTCGGACCGTCGAAATCGGCCATGTTCGCGTAGCTGTTCAGCGCGTTCGAGCCTTGCTGGGTGCTGCGGAAATACGCGAAAGGATTGTGCTTGGCGGCGTACAGCGCAACGATGCCGCTCGACGACAGCGGTGGGTTGAGGGTCGGCTTGATCGCGCTGAAATCCGTGTTGTTGTCGTAGAACCCGTCGCTGATGTTGACGAGGTCGGCGCCTTTCAACGGCAGGCTTTCCTGGTAGGTCTTCCAGTGCAGGCCGCGCGTGGCGAGCTGGTCGGCGATCGTCTTGCCGACGATGTTGTTGGCGGCAGGGATCGACTGCACGCCGTCGATGTTGATCGTGCCCGGAGGACCCACGCTTTCATTGCTCAGGTCGATCGCCGGCGTCGCCGCTTCGGTGCCGATTCCCGCGATGGGGCAGATGCTGGTCGGGCTCGTGGTGTGTTCCGTCGAGGGCACGCCGGTGGCGAGGTTGGTGATGCACGACGTGCTGTGCCAGGTCGGATAATCGTCGTTGAGCACGCCGAAGTTCGATCCGCCGACGACTTCGAGGTAGTTGGTCAGGCTCGGATGCGCGATCGCGAAGTAGTTGCTGGCGAGGTTCGCGGTATGCGCGAGCTGGTTGATGAACGGCGCGTTCGGGTTGTTCAGGAGTTGGCCGTAGCCATGGTTCTCCATCATGATCAGGTAGACGTGGTTCAGGTGGGTGACGCCGCGCGGCGTTGGACCCTCGGCGGCGAACGTGGTGCCAGCGAGCGCGACTGCAAGCAGGCTCAGGGCAGCGATCTTCTTCTTCATGGCGGTGTTCCCTTGGCGGTTGTTCGTGGGCCGGTCCGCATCGGTGTGCATCGCTTGCGACAGCGGCCGGATGCGGAACAAACTAGATGCTCGAGGTGTCTTCCCCGTGACTGTCATCTGTCAGTGCGGCGACAGTGCGATGCCGATGCAGCGGGGAAGGCAGTCCATTCGCGACGCTGTTGTTCGCGCCGGCGATGCATGCATGGGGTGCAGTTCGATGAAGGGGTTCGTCGTCGTCAATGCCGATGCCGGGCGCACCTTGCGCCGGAAGCCCGCCGCGTTGCGCGCAGCGGACGTGCTCGACTGCTCCGGTGGTTTCCACGCCGGCGACACGATCCATGTCGTGGTGCGCGGCGGAGACGGAGGGCAGGGCGTGATCGCCACCGGAATCGTCCGCTTCGACATGGCCGCGCTGAACCAACTCAAACCGCATGCGGTCGACGCACGCAGCATCGCGGGTGCCGGCGACGAGGCGGTCGTCGCGATCGCCGGACAGGATCTGCAACTGCTCTGGCGACCGGGACAGTGAGTCGAACGCAACGACTGGCGCGCCACGGCGTACGCCGTCTGCGGCATTGCCGGGCGAGTTCAGGCTGTTGCCGTTATCCTTGCATGCATCGTCAAGATGGGGGTTCGGGAGGCGGCCATGGCAACGGGTTGGGCAGGCGACGGTGCTGTGCAGGACCAGATCGACGCGACGATCAAGGACGGCATCAAGCGCGTCCGCAGCAAGCTTCCGAAAGGCCCCGGCCTGAAGCGCTGCGAGGAATGCGATGCACCGATCCCGGCAGCGCGGCGCAACGCTTTGCCCGGTGTGAGGCTTTGCGTCCCATGCCAGGAAGCGCGCGACCGCGAGGAAGGCGTCGTCGGCGGCTACAACCGGCGCGGCAGCAAGGACAGCCAGTTGCGTTGAGCACCGGTCGTGCGCCACGGATCGCGACCTAGACTGGGGCCATCAGGAAACGGGTGGCCATGACGCATTCGGGATCGCGCCGCGACTCCATCGAGCCGGAGCCGCACTGGCACGGTCGTGATGGGTCGGGCCGGCCGGTGATGCTGACCGAAATCCTCGCCCAGGTTTCCAGCGAGGCGCTGCAGGGCGAAACCCTGCAGGAAGTACTGCAGCGGATCGTCGATTGCCTGACCCGGCAATTGCCCGTCGCGATCGCGAGCATCATCTTGCGCAACGAGGAAGGCAGCTATTTCGTCGGCGAAGTCTGGTCCGGACGGATCCACCTCTACGAGGCGAACAGCGGCCTTGCGTGGCCGGTGACGATCGGCGCCGCCGGCCGTTGCGCGCAGCGGGGCGAGCCGCAGCTCATCGCCAACGTGGAGCTCGATCCGGATTACTTCCCCGGCAACAGCGAAGTGAAATCCGAATACCTGGTGCCGATCAGGCATCGCGCGCGCAGTTGATCCGCACCGACATCGGTTTCCACTGGTGGTCGCAAACCTTCGGCCGCAAGCTCGGGCATTGCGGGCGGAACTGGCGGGCGATACCGCACAGGCGCTGCAGCTGCTGTTGGGCATCGGCGGAAATGACGCGTTGGCGAGCGAGCGTAACGGCGATCCACAAGCCTGCGCACGGTGCCTGCAGGCGCGTGCGCCCTGCGGGAGGCGGGGATGGATTCAATCCGTCATTGCGGGCAACGCGACTTCCAGGATCCCGCAACCCGCCTGCGCGTCGAGCGCGTAGTCCGCTCCGGCTGGTATCACGCAGGTATCGCCTGCCGTGAGCGTGTGGTCGCCGAGTGCGTGACTGAGCAGCAGGCATTGTCCGTCGAGGACGCACAGGAACAGGAATTCGCCGTCGTGGGTTCGCGGCAGCGGCGCCTCGCCGATCGCGGACGCATCGCGCAAGCGCAGTACGCGCACGCTTGCGAGGCCATCGGTGGCATCGGCGATGCCTGCATCGCGGAATTCAAGACGCGGATCGTGCGCGCGCTGCCAGCGCGCTTCCTCAGCGACATGGCGCACGAAGCGCTGGCCACCGAAACGGCGTTGCGGATGCAACTGCGAAGTGGGCAGCGCGATGTCGTGGTCACGCCATGTCTCGTGTTCGGCGGGGCAGCCGATCTCGATCACTTCGAGACCATGCGAGGCTTCGAGTACGCGATGGCGGATCGTCGGCGGTTGCAGCACGCAGTCTCCGGCATGCATCACGAACGGCTCGCCCTGGTCCTCGTACACCACGCGCACCCACCCGCGCAGGCAGTAGATCAGCTGGAAACGCACATGGTGGTAGTGCGCGTAGTCCGGTACCGGGCCGCCGTCGGGAATGCGGATGTGCGAGGCGATGAAGCGGCCGCCAAGGCGATCGGGAATCAGGTCGCGATACTGCATGCCAGCGCGACCTGAAATCCATGCATCTCCAGCACCTGCGCGGCTGATCGCGAACTCCTGCGTGCCGCTGGGAATCGCGATCCGCGCATCGCCATCGATCAGTTCGACGCGCACATCATCTGGTCCGGATAGCACATCCGTGCCTAACGCCGACCATTGCGCGGCGTCGCCAGTCAACCGCAATGCGAGTGGCGCGTGCGGGACCGAGCCGCCTGATTCCAGCCACAGCGCGATGCCGAAACCCGACACCAGCGCGATGCGCGGATGATCGGCCGGCATGATCATGTCCAGCCGGAAACCAAGGCGGTCGCAAAAGAATGCGAGCGAGGCATCGAGGTTGGTGCAGGGGACGACGACCTGCGCGGATGCCGCTGCGGTGGACTGTTCGTGGCTCATCATCAGCTCGTGGATGCCATGCGTGCGAGCGAGTATGCGTCGTTGCCCAATGTGCAGGAACGATTTGTTGCCTGCGCAGGGCGTCGTTGCGGCGGGGACAGTGGCATGCGCGTGCCGAGCCCGCTCCGGTCGGGCCCGTCGCGGCCTCGTCAGATCGCCGGCCCCGGCTTGGCCGTACATGTGCGTGCATTGATCGAGGCGCGAAATGCCACCTGCAGTTCGCTCTGTCGTTGATGTTCGGCGAGGTTGCATACGACTTGGTTCGGCCCAACCGGGCCTCGCCAAGTCGCCCGGCCCTACGCGTCCATGCTTCGGGCGTCAGTCGCAGCGCGAGCTGCCACTGGCAGTTTGCTCTGTCGTTGATGTTCGGCGAGGTTGCATACGACTTGATTCGGCCCATCCGGGCCTCGCCAAGTCGCCCGGCCCTACGCGTCCATGCTTCCGGCGTCAGTCGCAGCGCGAGCTGCCACTGGCAGCTCGCAAGCGCTGCGACTAACCCCAGTTTCCTTCGAGCCAGTCGGACAGCTCGTCGGCGTGTTCTTCCTCGACAGCGAGGATGCCTTCGAGCATGCGCTTGGTGGTGGTGTCCTTGTCGCCGATGTAGGCGATCATTTCCTTGTAGCTGTCGATCGCGATGCGTTCGGCGATCAGGTTTTCCTTGATCATGTCGCGCAGGTTCGCGCCCTTGACGTATTCCGAATGGCTGCGGGACGTGAGTCCGGCCGGATCCATGTTCGGCTCGCCGTTGAGCTGGACGATGCGCTGCGCGATCTGGTCGGCGTGTCCCTGTTCCTCGTTGGAATGGATCAGGAATTCGGCGGCCACCGCGTCTGCGTGGATGCCGCTTGCGACGAAGTGGTGGTAGCGATAGCGCAGCACGCAGACGATCTCGGTCGCGAGCGCGTCGTTGAGCAGCTTGAGCACGGTTTCGCGGTCGCCCGCATAGCCTTCGGTCACGGCGCCCCTGTCGATGTTCTTGCGAGCGCGGGCGCGCAGGGTCTTCACGTCGGTCAGGAACGGCTGCGAATGCTCGGTGGTCTTGGCCTGCTTGGCGCTCGATCCGACGGTGGGCTTCTTGCTCATCGTGATGTCCTCGGTTGACGTTGGGTTACGGATGTTTCGAAGGTGTGCGGCAGCTGCAGGCTCTACGAGCGATCAGGTCAGCGCGGACAGGACGTGTTCGGCGCTGGATACCTTGAACTCTCCCGGAGCCTCGATGAACAACTGTTTGACGATGCCGTCCTCGGCGTAGAGCGCGAATCGCTTCGAACGCTTGCCGAGCCCGAACGCGCTGCCGTCCATTTCCAGTCCCAGCGCATCGGTGAGCGCACCGTTGCCGTCGGCGAGCATCGCAAGGCCGTCCTCGGGGACGTTCTGATGCTTGGCCCAGGCGTCCATCACGAACGCATCGTTGACCGCCATGCACGCGACGTCGATGCCGCGCGCCTTGAATTCGTCGAGGTGCTGCACGAACCCAGGCAGGTGCTTCGCCGAACAGGTGGGCGTGAACGCGCCCGGCACCGAGAACAGGACCACTTTCTTCCCGGCGAAGACGTCGTCTGTGCTTACGGCCTGCACGCCGTCCTTGAGGACATTGAAGATTGCATTGGGGATACGATCGCCGACCTGGATGCTCATGTGGGTTCCTTGATTGGGGTGGCCGATTCTAGCTTGCGCATGTTCATATCGCGTTATGGGCGTGCGAAGAGCTTGATCGCGCGCATCGAAAGCCGCATCTTGGATATGCGGCCAAGGTGGGCGCTATGCCATGGGAGGCGAGGTGGAGTTCAAGGACTATTACAAAGTGCTCGGAGTCGAGGCTGGAGCGGGCGAGGCCGAGATCAAGGCGTCGTATCGCCGGCTTGCGCGCAAATTCCATCCCGACGTCAGCAAGGAAGCCGGTGCCGAGGAAAAGTTCAAGGCGGTCAACGAAGCCTATGAGGTGCTGCGCGATGCCAAGAAGCGCGCAGCCTACGACCAGTTGCGAACGCGCGGCTACAAGCCGGGCGAGGAATTCCGTCCGCCCCCGGATTTCGGGCAGGCGTACGGAGGTCCCGGCAATGCGGGCGAATACAATTTCGATTTCGGCGACGAAAGCGGCGGCGGCTTCAGCGACTTCTTCGAATCGCTGTTCGGCGGTCGTGCGCGCGCAGCGCGTGGTGGCCCGCAGCAGCGTCCCGGCCAACCGCAGGGCGCCGCACAGCCGCAAGCTGGCGGCAGCGACCTGCGCGCGAAACTGCTGGTGCCGCTGGAGACGGTGTTTACTGGCGGCAGCCAGCGCATCCAGATCGAGGAACGCGTGCTCGACGTGAAGATTCCCGTCGGCGTGCGGCCGGGGCAGGTGATCCGGCTTGCGGGGCAGGGGCGTTCGGGACGCGGACGTGCAGGCGACCTGTTGCTCGAAGTGGAGTATCGGCCGCACGCGCAGTTCGAGGTGGATGGCGCGAACATCCTCTACACCTTGCCGCTGGCGCCCTGGGAAGCCGCGCTCGGCGCGACCGTCAGCGTTCCGACGCTCGGCGGTGCAGTCGAACTGAAGATCCCGCCGAACAGCGACAGTGGCCGCAAGCTGCGCCTGCGTGGTCGCGGGCTGCCCGGCAAGCCCGAGGCTGGAGACCAGATCGTCGAAGTCGAAGTGCGCACGCCGAAAGCGGCGACCGACGAGCAGAAAGAGTTCTATCGCAAGATGCAGAAGGCGTTCGTGTTCGATCCGCGCAGCGCGTGACGGATCGTGCGCAGCGGACAGGTCGGCTGCGTGTCGGGGCCGACCGACTTTCCGACTGCCGTCCAGGCCGCATCGTTTTCCAGTGCCGCTTGAATCCGGGCGATCAGCCGCCCAGCATTTCCTTGATCGCGGCCTGGAGCTGCGCTTCGTTGAACGGCTTGGTGATGTAGGCCTTCGCGCCCTGACGCATGCCCCATGCCTTGTCGGTGTCCTGGTCCTTGGTGGTGACGAGGATCACCGGGATGTGCGCCGTGGTGGTTTCCTTGGAAATCTGGCGCGTCGCCTGGAAACCGTTGAGGTTCGGCATCACCACGTCCATCAGGATCAGGTCCGGGATGTGCTTCTTGGCTGCGGCGACGCCGGCCGCGCCGTCTTCGGCCGTGACCACGGAATGTCCCATGGATTCCACGATCCGCTTCATGCCGATCAACTGGGAAGGGGAATCATCAACGATCAGGATGCGCGCCATACGGCTCTCTCAGGGTGCGATGGGCCATTGTAGTCGCGCGCTGGCACTTGTCCATCGGCAAACCGGTCCATTCGTCGGCCGATGATCGGCTGGATGCGGCACTCTGTAGCGTCTGTCGGCACTTTCCGCATCTTTCGGGGATGTTTCGTTGCCGGCAGAATCAAGCCGGTCCATGCATGGCTTCCGAAGGTAATCGTTTTCATCGGCGACCCGGCAGTCCGCCAGCCAACTCCTTACATGCGTACCAGGGTGCGTCCAAACGAGCCGCCCGCCAACATTCCGGGGAACACCCCCGGCAGTTCGTCGAGACCGACGGTGCGGGTGCAGATCGCGTCCAGGTGCGCGGGCCTCCAAGGTCCGGCCAGTCGCCGCCAGACCTCCACGCGTTGCGCGCGCGGCGTGTCGGTTGAGGCGATCCCGAGCAGCGACACGCCGCGCAGGATCATCGGCATCACCGTGGTCGCCAGCGCCGCGCCGCCCGCCAGGCCGCAGCAGGCGATGTTGCCGTAGGGCTTGATGACGCGGGTCAGGCCGGCGAGCATCTCGTCGCCGACGTTGTCGATCGCGCCGGCCCACAGCGCTGGCTCCAGCGGACGCTGGCCCCAATACAGATCCTTGCGCGAAATCACCTGCTGCGCGCCGAGCGCGGTGAGGAAGTCGAGGTGCTCGAACTTGCCGGTGATCGCATGCGCCGCGTAGCCCGCGCGCGTGAGGATGTCGATCGCGAGCATGCCGACACCGCCGCTCGCGCCTGTCACCACGATCGGGCCCATGTCCGGCGACTGGTGGTTGTCTTCCATGCGCAACAGCGCGAGGCCGGCGGTAAAGCCCGCGGTGCCGATGATCATCGCCTCGCGCAGGTCGAGTCCTGCCGGCAGCGCGATCGTGGCCGCGGCGTCGAGCCGCGCGTATTCGGCGTAACCACCGTCGCGGGTCTCCGACAGGCCGGCTCCGGCGCAGAGCACCGCATCGCCTTCGCGGAATTCCTGATGCGTCGATGCGACGACGTGGCCGGACACATCGATCCCGCCGACCAGCGGAAACCTGCGCAGGATCTTCCCGGTGCCGGTGCCGGCCAGCGCGTCCTTGAAGTTGACCGACGAATACGCGGCCTTGACCACGACTTCGCCGGGCGAGAGGTCGTCCAGCGACACGTCTTCGATGCCGGCGCGATGCACGCGGTTGTCGCTGCGGATGCGGAATGCGCGGAATGCGGCGGGGATGGTCATGTCCGGATGTCGCCTCGTTGCCAAACGTCGATACTTGGATGCCGGGGGCGCATGGGTCGCTGGCCATCACGAAGCTTGGCGGCGACCGGCGCGTCGATCAACCGGCTTCGATGATTTGCGCGCCGCACTTTCCGCACTTGCCGGTTCTCTTCACGGTCAAGTACTTCGAACCCAGCGGTACCTTGCAGGACGGACACACCAGCATGAACTCTTCGCTCAGGCGGGTCACGTTGCGCCGGAAGAAGAATCCCACGATCGCGGTCACCAGGATCCATGGCACCACCAGCCATATCCGGTCCGAAGTCTGCATCAGATCATGGTGGCTCACTATTGCGAACAGCAGGGCCCCGCCGAGCAGCACTTCGACCGCAAGGATTGGAAGCATCGAAAGCAACAGCGCCTTCTGGTACGCGGAACCGATAGACTCGAACTTGGAACGGCTCATCGTCTTCATCGTGCAGCCTCGGTGGAATCGCGGTCGTAGACGCCGATATTGTCGCTCACGAATCGTCGTTTGCGAGAGGAGCAAAAAAACAGGCGGCCGAAGCCGCCTGTCGTGATGCGATCGATCGCGATGCTTACTGCTGCGCGGGAGCGACCGGCTTCAGGCCTTTCTTCTCGAGGTAGGGCTCGACGCTCGGCTCCTTGCCGCGGAAGTCCAGGTACAACTGGTGCGCGTCCTTGGTGCCGCCGCGCGAGAGCACGGTGTCGCGATAATGCAGGCCGTTGGCGCGGGTCATGCCGCCGTGTTCGGTGAACCATGCGAACGCGTCCTGTGCAAGCACGGCCGTCCACAGGTAGGCGTAGTAACCGGCCGCGTAACCGCCGCTCC
>JBBQHA010000039.1:0-25117 GCA_038323475.1 Lysobacterales bacterium | reverse complement strand
AGCGGCACCTGCGCCTTGATCAGGATCTCGTCGCCAAGGCCCGCGTCGGTACCATTGATGCGCGCGCGTTTGCCGGCCAGCGCACCGGTGATGTCGCCCATATTGCGTTCGGGCGCGGCGACTTCGACCGTGACGATGGGTTCGAGCACCTGCGGCTGCGCCTTGCCGATCGCGTCGAGGAAGGCCTTCTTGCCCGCGGCGACGAATGCGACTTCCTTCGAATCGACCGCGTGGTACTTGCCGTCGTAGACGGTCACGCGGATGTCCTGCAGCGGATAGCCGGCGACCGCGCCGCCTTCGAGGACCATGCGCACGCCTTTTTCGACGGCGGGAATGAACTGGCCCGGGATCGTGCCGCCCTTGACCGCGTCGAGGAACTCGAAGCCGCCGCCGCGCGGCAGCGGTTCGATGCGCAGGAACACCTCGCCGAACTGGCCGGCGCCGCCGGTCTGCTTCTTGTGCCGATGGTGGCCCTCGGCCTTCGCGGAAATCGTTTCGCGGTAGGCGATGCGCGGCGGATGGGATTTCACCTCGACGCCGTAGCGCGCCTTCATGCGCTCGAGCATCGTGCGCAGGTGCAACTCGCCGAGCCCGCGGACCACGGTCTCGTTGAGCTCCTTGTTGTGATCGATGTGGAAGCAGGGATCTTCCTCGGCAAGCCGGTGCAGCGCGGTCGAGAGCTTCTGTTCCTGTCCGCGCGTCGCGGCCTCGATCGCGAGCCCGAACATCGGCTTCGGGAACGCATGCGGCTTGAGGTGGATCTGGTCCTCGTCGTGCGAGTCGTGGAGCACGGCGTCGAAGTGGATTTCCTCGATCTTGGCGATGGCCGCGATGTCGCCGGGGATCGCCTGCTCGATCTCGACGTGGTCCTTGCCCTTGAGTTTGAACAGGTGGCCGACCTTGAACGTCTTCTTGCCGTCGTCGATGAACAGCTGGCTGTCGCGCCTGATCGTGCCCTGGTACACGCGGAACACCGACAGCTTGCCGACGAACGGGTCGTTGACGATCTTGAACACGTCCGCGATCACGTGCTTCTTGGGATCTGGCTCGGCGACGATCGGCTGCGCATCGGCGCCGACGCCTTTGACGAACGCGGGCGGATTGGCCTCGCATGGATTCGGCAGCAGCTTCGCGGCGACATCCAGCAACGCGCGCACGCCGGTTCCAGTCCGCGCCGATGCGAAGCAGATCGGAACCAGGTGGCCTTCGCGCAGGCACTGCTCGAACGCATCGTGCAGTTCCTGCGGCGTCAGGCCTTCCTCACCGAGATCGAGGTAGTGGCCCATCACCGATTCGTTGATCTCGACGACCTGGTCGATGATCTTCTGGTGCCATTGGGCAACCGGGCCGAGGTCGGAATTGCCTTCGGGCTGGAAGAAGCAGTCCACCACGCCGCGGCCGTTGTCGCTGGGCAGGTTGATCGGCAGGCATTCGTTGCCGAAGGTTTCGCGCAGGCCCGCGAGCAGCGCGCCAAGGTCGGCGCCTTCGGCGTCGATGCGATGCACGACCAGCATGCGCGCGCGCCCGCGTTCGGCGGCGTGTTCCATCATGCGGCGGGTCGAATGTTCGATGCCGAGCGCGGCGTTCACCACGATCGCGCAGGTTTCCACCGCGTCGATCGCGGACAGCGCGGGTCCGCGGAAATCCGGATAGCCGGGCGTATCGATCAGGTTGATGTGCGCGCCGGCATGTTCGATCGAGGCGATCGCGCTGCCGAGCGAATGTTGGCGCTCGCGTTCCATCGGGTCGTGGTCGGACACGGTGGTGCCGCGCTCGATGGAGCCTGCCGTCTGGATCGCGCCGCCGGCCAGCAGCAGGGCTTCGAACAACGATGTCTTGCCGGCGCCGGTGTGGCCCACGAGGGCGATGTTGCGGGTCTGCGCTGTGCTGTAGGCGGGCATCGACGGATCTCCGGACAGGACCATGCGGAAGGCGAATTGGGCGCACGCGGACGCGGCCTCACGGCCAGCCTTGCAGCAGTGGCGGGGCAGGTCAAGGATGCAGCGCAACAATCCGCGTCGGCGCGGGTCAACCAGCTTCGCTGCTGGAAGCGGCACGCAGCGCGGCCACCGATCCCGGATGCGTGCCCGTGGCGCGACGTCGCAGTCGCCGGGCGATGTCAGCCTGCATGACATTTCCGCATGATTTCCTGCGGAATCATGGTTCGCGCACCCGCGATCGCCGAGGCCAATCCGCATCGCTTCGCTTATCATGTCGCGTCGTGCGCGGCACCCGCCGTGCGCTCCCTCTCGCTCATCAGGTTCGCCATGCCATCTGCCGTGCCCGCACCGGGCGCCGACACGCACCAGCCAGCGCCGCGCTGGATCGTCCTCAAGTTCGGCGGCACCAGCGTCAGCGAACGCACCCGCTGGGACACCATCGGCGCATTGATGCGCGAACGCGCCGGGCAGGACAACGTCCGCGTGCTGACCGTGGTGTCGGCGCTGTCCGGCATCACCAATGCGCTGCAGGCGATCATCGACGCGCATGCCGACGATGCCGGCTGCGCCGAACGCATCGCCGCCATCGTGCAGCGCCATCGCACGTTCGCGCAGGTCCTCGGTCTCGACTCCGATGTCGTGCTCGGCGAACGCCTGGACGTGCTCAATGCGCTGCTCATCGATCCGCGTCGCGCGAGCGCACAACTGGACTGGCAGGCCGAACTGCTCGCGCAGGGCGAACTGCTGTCCTCGACCCTGGGCGCGGCGTATCTGTCCACGCAGGGAGCGCCGGTCGGCTGGATCGATGCGCGCGACTGGCTGCGCGCGGCGTCGCGGCCGAACCAGAGCGACTGGGCGAGGCGGTTGTCGGTCTCCTGCGACACGACCGCAGATCCGTCGCTCCGCACCCGTTTCGGCGCCGGCGCCACGCTGTCGATCACCCAGGGTTTCATCGCCCGCCACGACGACGGCCATACCGCGATCCTCGGTCGTGGTGGTTCGGATACGTCGGCCGCGTACTTCGGCGCATTGCTCGGCGCGCAGCGCGTGGAAATCTGGACCGACGTGCCCGGCATGTTCAGCGCCAATCCGCGCCAGGTGCCGGACGCAAGGCTGCTGTCGCGGCTCGACTACGAGGAAGCGCAGGAAATCGCCACGACTGGCGCCAAGGTGCTGCATCCGCGCTGCATCCACCCGTGCCGCGATGCGAACGTGCCGATCTGGATTCGCGACACCTCGCACCCGCAGATGGAAGGCACCGTGATCGCGCGTTCCGTGGCGGGCGTGCCCGGCGTCAAGGCGATCAGTTCGCGCCGCGGGATCGTGCTGGTCGCGATGGAAACCATCGGCATGTGGCAGCAGGTCGGCTTCCTTGCCGACACCTTCGAGCGCTTCAAGCGCCATGGCCTGTCGGTGGACCTGATCGGTTCCTCCGAAACCAACGTCACCGTTTCGCTCGATCCCAGCGACAACCTGGTCAACTCGAACGTGCTCGAAGCGCTGTGCGCGGACCTGGCCGAAGTCTGCCGGGTGAAGGTGATCGCGCCGTGCGCGGCGATCACCCTGGTCGGCCGCGGCATGCGATCGCTGCTGCACAAGCTCGGCGACGTCTGGGCCGAGTTCGGCCGCGAGCGCGTGCACCTGATTTCGCAGTCCTCGAACGATCTCAACCTCACCTTCGTTGTCGACGAAGCCCTGCTCGACCAGGACGGCGCCGACGGCATGATGCCGCGGTTGCACGCGTTGCTGATCGCGTCCGGCGCGATGCCGGTGGACGAAGCTGCGGTGTTCGGGCCGAGCTGGCGCGCGCTGCATGCTGGCGACGCGCCGCGCGCCATTCCATGGTGGCGGACGCAACGCGAAGCACTGCTGGAACTTGCGGCGCAGGGCACGCCTCGCTACGTCTACCAGCTGCCGACCGTGCGCGAACGCGCACGCGCGCTGGCCGCGTTGCCAGCGATCGACCGCCGTTTCTACGCGCTCAAGGCGAACCCGCACGCGGCGATCCTGCGCGCACTGGAAGCCGAAGCCTACGGCTTCGAATGCGTATCCGGCGGCGAGCTCGCACACCTGTTTTCCACCTTGCCGACGCTTGATCCGCAGCGCGTGCTGTTCACGCCAAGCTTCGCCACGCGCGGCGAATATGCCGATGCCGCCGCGCACGGCGTGCGCATCACCCTCGACAGCGTGTTCCCGCTGGCACAGTGGCCGGAACTGTTCCGTCGCCGCGAGCTGATGCTGCGCATCGATCCGGGCTTCGGCCACGGCCACCATGAAAAAGTGCGCACAGGCGGCAAGGGCGCGAAATTCGGCCTCGATCCGGACGCACTCCCTGCCTTCCTTGCCGCTGCCAGCGCGGTCGGCGCGCGCATCGTCGGCCTGCACGCGCACATCGGCAGCGGCATCGCCGAGTCCTCGCACTGGGCCGAGGTCTACGCGCGACTGGCGAGCCTTGCGGACGCGATCGGAACTGTGTCGGCGATCGATGTCGGCGGCGGGCTTGGGATTCCCTACGAGCCCGATGCTGCCCCGTTCGATCTCGCCGCTTATGGTGCTGCACTGGCTGCGATCAAGTCGGCGTATCCGCAATACGCGTTGTGGGTCGAGCCGGGTCGCTGGCTGGTCGCCGAATGCGGCGTGTTGCTCACCCACGCGACGCAGGTCATCGAGAAATCCGGCGTACGCCGCCTCGGCCTCGACGCAGGGATGCACACGCTGCTGCGCCCGGCGCTGTACGGCGCATTCCACCAGATCGCGAACCTGTCGCGGATCGACGATGCCGACATCGTCCTGTTCGACGTGGTCGGCCCGATCTGCGAAAGCGGCGACGTGCTGGGCCGCCGTCGCAAATTGCCGGCGGCGACGTCGGGCAACGACGTGCTGCTGATCGCCGATGCCGGCGCCTACGGGGCGTCGATGGCATCCAATTACAACCTGCGCGGCCTGCCGACCGAGTCGGTGCTGGATGGAGACGCGCCATGACCGAATTCCATCGCGATTCCATCCGCGCGTTCCGTTTCGTTCGTTGCGTGTTCGACACTGCGACCGGCGTCGCGCGACTCGTGTATGCGTTCGACGACGGCCCCGAACTGACCGAGACGATCGCGTTCCCGGGTGCGCCGTTCGAACTCGATTCCGCGCGCGCCGCAGCGGTGGAGCAGGCGTTGCGCCTGCTCCACCTGATCGCCGGCGTGAGTTACTACAAGGCTGCGGTCGCCCCGGAAATCCGTATCGACGGCTATGCGATCGACGCCGATACCGCTGCGCTGCTGACCGAGATTTACGAGAACGGGCTGGGCGAGTTCGCATACCGGAACGGTTTGTCGCTGCGCGGGAAGATTCGGTTTCCACATGGGTCGCCCGATGCCGTCGCGACCGGACGGGCCGGGCTGGCGGCGCATGCGTTGACAGCCATCGGTGGCGGCAAGGATTCGCTGGTGTCGATCGAGGCCTTGCGCGCGGCCGGCATCGAACAGACGGTTGCATGGATCGGATCGTCGCCACTGATCGCCGCATGCGCCGCGCGCACCGGGCTGCCCACGCTCAACATCACCCGTCAGCTCGCGTCGCAGCTGTTCGAATACAACCGGCAGGGTGCGTACAACGGCCATATCCCGGTGACCGCGATCAACTCCGCGATCCTGGTGCTGGCAGCGCTGCTGCGCGGCTTCGACCAGGTCGTGTTCTCGAACGAACGCTCGGCGAGCTACGGCAGCGAGATCCTCGACGAACACGGCGTTGTCGTCGCCGAGGTCAATCACCAGTGGTCGAAAGGCTGGGCTTTCGAAGATGCGTTCGGCGCCTACGTCGAGCGCCACGTCGCCGCCGACCTGCATTACTACTCGTTGCTGCGGCCGCTGTCGGAACTTGCGGTCGCGCGGCAGTTCGCGAAGACCGATCGCTACGACGCGCACTTCTCCAGTTGCAACCGCAATTTCCACATCCTCGGCGACCGCCCGGCGAACCGCTGGTGCGGGCAGTGTCCGAAATGCCATTTCGTTTTCCTGGCACTGGCTCCTTTCATGCCTAAGCCGCGGCTGATGGGCATCTTCGGCCGCAACCTGCTCGACGAACCCGCGCTCGCGCCTGGTTTCGACGCATTGATCGAGTACCGCGACCACAAGCCGTTCGAGTGCGTGGGCGAGGGGCGCGAGGCGCGGGCTGCATTCGTCGCGCTCGCGACGCGGCCGGCGTGGCGCGAGGACGCCCTGGTCGAACGTTTCGCGCTGGACATCGCACCGCAACTCGGCGCCGCTCTTGCGTCGATCCACGACCTGCTGCCGCCGAGCGGCGATCACCGCATCCCGTCGGCCCTTTGGGACACGCTGCGTGCGCATTTCTGAACTTGACGGCCGCCGCGTCGCGCTGTGGGGCTGGGGCCGCGAGTCCCGCGCCGCGCATGCCGCACTGCGTTCGCGGCTGCCGACGCTCGCGCTGACCGCGATCTGCAGCGAGGCGGAATCCGCAGAGGTGATCGCGTTGGGCGATCCGTTGCTGCAGCCGTCGGTGCAGGCCGACGCGGATGCGTTGTCTTCATTCGATGTCGTCGTGAAATCGCCCGGCATCAGTCCGTACCGACCCGAGGTTGAACAGGCCGTCGCCGCCGGCACCCGCTTCATCGGCGGCAGTGCCCTGTGGTTCGCAGAACATCCCGGCGCGCGCACCGTCTGCGTCACCGGTACCAAGGGCAAGAGCACGACGACCGCGCTGATCGCCCACCTGTTGCGTGCTGGCCACCGTCGCACCGCGCTCGCGGGCAACATCGGACTGCCGTTGCTGGAATTGCTCGATCCGCCGCAAGCGCCGCAGCTTTCGTCGGAGATGTTCTGGGCGATCGAACTGTCGAGCTACCAGACCCGCGATGTCGTCGATTCGGGCGTGCGTCCGGATGTCGCGGTCGGCCTGAACGTGTATCCGGAACACCTCGACTGGCATGGCAGCCAGGCGCGCTATGTCTCCGACAAGCTCGCCCTGTTCACCGAGGCGCGACCGCGCATCGCGGTACTCAATGCGCTCGATCCGACCCTGGCCGCGCTCGAACTTCCCGATTGGGAAATCCGCTGGTTCAACGCGGCGGGCGGCTGGCACCTGCGCGACGCGCAGTTGTATCGGGGCAATGAGCGCGTCATGGAGACGCAGGACATTCCGCTGCCTGGCCGCCACAACCTCTGGAACCTGTGCGCGGCGCTGGCGGCGATCGACGCGCTCGGCGTGGATGCGCGCGCCCTGGCAGCGCACGCGATGACGTTCCAGCCATTGCCGCACCGGTTGCAGCCGCTCGGCGAATGCGACGGCATCCGCTACGTCAACGATTCGATCAGCACCACGCCGCATGCGAGCATCGCCGCGCTCGATTGCCATGCAGGCGAGATGGTCGCGATCCTCGTCGGCGGCTACGATCGCGGCGTGGAATGGACTCCTTTCGTGGAACGCATGCGCGCGAAGCCGGCGCATGCGGTCGTCACGATGGGCCAGAACGGGCCGCGCATCCATGAAGCGCTGCGATCGCTGGCCGATGCCGGTGTGCTGCGGCTGGATTCCGCGCGCGACATGGCCGAAGCGATCGCGCTCGCGCGTGCTGCCTTGCCCGATGGCGGCACCATCCTGCTCTCGCCCGGCGCGCCGAGCTTCGGCGCGTATGCCGACTATGCTGCACGTGGACGGGATTTCGCCGCGAAAGCAGGCTTCGACCCCGATGCCATCAGTCGCATTCCGGGGCTCGGCATCGCGTAGCACCCTGCTGATTCACGGCTGTCCGCCCGGTCACCCGTTGTCATCCCGAATGCCAATGAGGGATCTGGCCATCGTTGCAGCGGGATCCCTCGCTGCGCCCGGGATGACAGGGGCGCGGATGCGGCATCGCCTCTCGCTGCGCCCGGGATGGCAAGGGTAAACTCGCCGCAACGCCATCCGGAGATGCAGCCATGCGCATGCTTGCCTTGCTGTCCCTGTTGCTTCTGTCCGCACCGGCTTTCGCCGCGCCGCGTGCCGACGTGGTGAATTGGAAGGACGGTTCCACCGAACTCTCCGGCTACCTTGTCTGGGACGACGCGACCAGCGCGAAGCGCCCCGGCCTGCTGATGGTGCCGAACTGGCACGGCATCAACGCCACCGCGGTCGCGAAGGCGAAGATGATCGCCGGCAAGGACTACGTGGTCCTGCTCGCCGACATGTACGGCAAGAACGTGCGCCCGGCCGACGATGCCGCATCGAAGGCGGCGGTGAAGCCGTTCTACGGCGACCGCAAGCTGATGATGGCGCGCGTCAACGCCGCGTACGAAGCGCTCAAGGCGCAGGGCGCCAAGGCGCCGATCGACATTGGCCGGCTCGGCGCGATCGGTTTCTGTTTCGGCGGCTCGGCCGTGCTCGACCTCGCGCGCAGTGGCACCGTGCCGAGTGGCGGCATCGTGACCTTCCATGCCGGCCTGCATCCCGACGACGCGGCGAATGCGAAGAGCATCAGGTCGCGCCTGCTCGTATTGAACGGCGCCGACGACCAGGGCGCGTGGCCGGACACCGACAAATTCTTCGCCGAGTTGCGCGCGAGCGGAGCCGACTGGCAGTTCGTGAACATCGGCGGCGCAGTGCACTGCTTCACCGAAACCGAAGAGCATTCGCCCGGCTGCATGTACGACGCGAAAGCGAGCGCGCGCGGCTACCGGATGATGCGCGCGTTCTTCGACGAGTCGTTCGCGAAGCAGTGATGCCCTACCCATAGTGCGGATGCGCATGGAGATCGCCGATGAACGGCAGGCGCGGTCGAGTCCGCCGGCTGCACGCCCGGCATTGCCTGCCCGCCATGTCGCCGCCGTCTGCGTCGGCAACGCGCTCGAGTTCTACGACTTCGTGACCTACGCGTTTTTCGCGGCGCAGATCGGGCGCTGCTTTTTCCCGTCGCACGAGAAAGGCATCAGCCTGCTCGCATCTCTGGCGACGTTCGGTGCTGGCTTCCTGACCCGGCCGCTGGGTGCGTGGGTGATCGGGCGGATGGGCGATCGGCGCGGACGCAAGCCGGCGATGCTGTTGTCGTTCGCGCTGATCGGCATCGCCACGATCGGACTGCCGCTGACGCCGTCGTACGCGTCGATCGGCGTGCTCGCGCCGATCCTGGTGATCGCATTCCGGCTGCTGCAGGGTTTCGCACTCGGCGGCGAAGTTGGGCCGAGCACGGCATTCATGATGGAAGCCGCGCCGCAGCATCGACGCGGCCTGTACATCTCGCTGCAATCGATGAGCGCCGATGCAGCGGTGATGGTCGCCGGACTGGTCGGGTTCGGGCTCGCGCATGTGCTCGACCCGGCCGCGCTCGACGCCTGGGGCTGGCGCGCCGCGCTGCTCGCCGGCGGGGTGATCGTTCCGTTCGGGCTGGCGCTGCGCCGCACGCTCGGCGAGACGCTGGCGATGGAGGCATCGGCGACGCAGGCGGAGGACGCGCAGGGACGCGGCGGCTACAAGAGACTTGCCGTGTTCGGCCTGGCGATGCTCGCGTCCGCGACGACCGCGAACTACATCCTCGATTACATGACCACCTACGCGAACGCGACGCTCGGCATGCCCGAACGCCTCGCCCTCGGCGCGACCGCGATCGTCGGCGTATGCGGCGTGATCTGCGATCCGCTCGGCGGCTGGCTGTCGGATCGCATCGGCCGCAAGCCGGTGATGATCGTCCCGTTCGTCGTGCTGCTGGTCACGATCTTCCCTTGCTTCTGGCTGCTGGAACAGTCGCGCACCGGAGCGACGCTGTTCGGCGTCTGCGCGATGCTCGCGACCGCATCGACGCTGGCGACCTCGGTGTTCCTGGTGACGATCACCGAATCGCTGCCGGCGCGCGTGCGTGCGGGCGGCTTGTCGCTGATCTACGCGGTCGCGATCTCGGTCTTCGGCGGCTCGACCCAGTTCCTGGTGAACTGGCTGACCCACGTCACCGGCAATCCACTTGCGCCGGCGTGGTACATGATCGGCGGCGTGCTGGTGGGACTGGTGGCGATCGTGCAGATGCCGGAGACGGCGCCCGTCGGGATGCGATCGAATGTCGCGGGAGTCGGAACGGCTCGAAGTTGAACAACCTTCGGCATGGCCGTTTCGCGCCGATTCCTGCGTATGCTTCCGCAAACCCACCCGATCATGGAAGACCTCATGGCCCGTACCCTGTTCTCCATCCTGCTGATGGCGCTTTCGATGAACGCTTTCGCCGACGCGACCGTCCCGACCAAAGACGATGCCGGCAGCAAGGACCTGACGTTCCTGAAGCGCTACGAAGGCTCCTTCATCATCAATTACGAACACAAGGGTTTCGACGAGAGCAGTTTCCCGTTGTCGAAGCTCAAGCCCTCCGCGGATGCAGACGCGCATGACGCACAGAACAACCGCGTGGTCGAAGCGGACAAGAAGGCGAACGTCGAAGGCGTCTATACGCGGATCCTCTACCTTGCGCCCGCAGACCGGTCGCCGCTCGAGGTGATTCGCAACTACCAGGACGAAGTCGAGGCCGGCGGCGGCAAGGTGCTGTACGCGTGCAAGGACACCGACTGCGGCGGCGAGATGGAAGGCAACGACCACGGCGGCGGTACCCAGGGCTTGCTGGAAAAAATCTATCCGCATGAACGCTTGAAAGCCGCGGCTTTCAGCAACGGCAATTGCGCCAGCACCCGGGACGTCAAGGAACAACGCTACATGGTCGCGGCGCTGCCGGCGGACGGCAGCCAGGCCACGCTCGCGGTGTTGACGTACACGGTCGGCGACGACCTGTATTGCAAGGCGTTCAACGAACGCACGGTGACGATGGTGATCGCGATCGAGCCGAAGGCGCGCGAGAAGAAGATGGTCACGGTCAGCGCGAGCGACATGGCGAAGTCGATCGCCGCGACCGGCAAGATCGCGCTGTACGGCATCTTTTTCGACACCAACAAGTCGGTCGTCAAGCCCGAGTCGAAGCCGACCCTCGACCAGATCGCCGCGTTGCTCAAGGACCAGCCGACGTTGAAGATCGGCGTGGTGGGCTATACCGACAACGTCGGCGGTGCCGCACCGAACCTTTCGTTGTCGAAGCGTCGCGCCGACGCGGTGACGAACGCGCTGGTCGAGGATTACGCGATCGACCCCGCGCGCCTCGTGCCCAGCGGCGCCGGGATGGGATCGCCGCTGGCGACCAACGACACCGAGGAAGGCCGCGCTAAGAACCGGCGTGTGGAGTTGGTGAAGAAATAGCGATCAACTACACGAAGCCTTGAAGCGACTTCGATTCGGATGAATCGTTGGCCCTGTACTCCCCAAGCACCAGGTGGAACAGGTCATTGAGTTGTCCGATGACTTGGGGAGCGCGAGACTTCTTGGGCACATCGATCGGCGTATCAGCCAGCTCTTTCTCAATAAACGCGTTCAATGCGGGGACAGCAGGCGCCATCCCCAGCTCGGGGGCATTTCGCTTCTGAGCCAGCAGCTTGTGGATCTCCGAGAGTACGGCTGGTTCTTCCGACAACAGAGCCAGCAATCTCTCAAACTCGATTGGTGCCGCCTCGCCGGTTTTTGCTACCCACCGAGCAGCCAGAAGTGGTCGCAACACATAGAAGTATTTCTTCAATCGCACCACCGACTCCCGGAGATAACCCCGGTAGTTGGTCTTTGCCATGCTCCGATAGTGATAAATGCCCTTCTCGGGTGAATAAATGTCCGGCAGCATGGCGCGCGCACGTTCGCGGAATACGCTTGCGTCGATGTATGTAATCGGCGACTGGATCCACTCGACAAAGGCAGGATTGGACTTCCAAAACAGTCGTAGTGCCTTCCGGACATCCCAGCCATTGAGATCAATGTCGTCAACGATCTCGTACTCGATGACGTCCCGGCGTTCTTCGAGATCGACGGCCTGGTACCACTCCGGTTGACGCACATAGATAAAGCGGACGTCGAAGTCGCTGTTGGGCGATGCAAATCCCCACGCCCTGCTGCCGGATTCCACGGCGAAGAGGATGCGCATGCCGTGCTCGATTTCGGCATTCTTCAGTCGCAGCAGAATTTCGGTTCTTACATCGCCTGGGATCATGGTCTGTTGAGCCAAATTGCAATTGGATCCGGTTTCCAGGGCGATGTACCCCATCCTTCGGTGCGTGCCGTCTACCGATCCCGATCCACCGCATAACGCGCCAGCCCATGCAGCGCCGCCAGCCACGGCGAATCCGGTAATCCGCGCAGCGCCGCTTCCGCGCGCCTTGCGTGCTCGCGCGCCTTCGCGGCGCTGTAGTCGAGGCCGCCGGTCGCGCGGATCGCCTGCAGGATCATCGGCATCGCGTCGATGTCGCCGGAACGCACCGCAGCACGCATGCGTTCGCGGGTCACCGGGTCGGTATGCGCGAGCGCGTGAATCAGCGGCAGGGTGGCTTTACCTTCGGCGAGGTCGTCGCCGAGATTCTTGCCGAGCGCGTCGCTGTCGGCGGTGTAGTCGAGCACGTCGTCGGCGATCTGGAACGCGAAGCCGAGCTGCAGGCCGTAATCGTGCAGCGCCTGCTGCGTCTTCGCGTCCGCGTCGCCGAGCAGGGCGCCCAGCCGGGTCGCGGCGGCGAACAGCACTGCGGTCTTGCGCTCGATGACCTGCAGGTAGGCGGACTCGTCGGTATCCGGGTTGCGCACGTGCAGCAGTTGCAGCACCTCGCCCTCGGCGATCGCGTTGGTCGTGTTCGCGAGTACGCGCATGATCTCGGTGTTCTCGAGTTCCACCATCAGCTGGAAGCTGCGCGAATACAGGAAGTCGCCGACCAGCACGCTCGGGGCGTTGCCCCACAGCGCATTCGCGGTCTTGCGGCCGCGGCGGAGGTCGGATTCGTCGACGACGTCGTCGTGCAGCAGGGTCGCGGTGTGGATGAACTCGATGATCGCCGCGAGCTGGTGGTGGTCGTCGCCGCGATAGCCCAGCGCGCGTGCCGCGAGCAGGACCAGCATCGGCCGCAGGCGCTTGCCGCCCGCGGCGATGATGTGCTCGCCGATCTGGTTGACCAGGACCACGTCGGACGCCAGCCGGCGCCGGATCAGCATGTTGACCGCGCCCATGTCATCGGCCGTGAGCGCCTGGATCGCGTTCAGGTCCAGGTGGAGGTCGGTCAGCGTTTCGGAGGTCATCGGCAGCTGCGGCGTGGGGTCGGCCAATTATAGCCGGCCATCCGGGCAGGGCGCGGCTGCGGAGTGTTATTCTGCACGCCCCAATTCGGCAGGGAGCCTGGGCATGGCACGTGGCGTCAACAAAGTCATCCTGATCGGCACGCTGGGCAAGGACCCGGAAGTGCGCTACGCGCAGAGCGGGTCGGCGCTGGCGTCGGTCAGCGTCGCCACGAACGAGTCGTGGAAGGACAAGAACGGCGAAAAGCAGGAACGCACCGAGTGGCACCGGGTGAAGTTCTTCGGGCGGCTGGCCGAGATCGCCGGCGAATACCTCAAGAAGGGCTCGCAGGTCTACATCGAAGGCTCGCTGCGCACCGAGAAGTACACCGACAAGGCCGGCGTCGAGAAATACTCGACGGACATCATCGCCAACGAAATGCAGATGCTGGGCGGACGCCCCGAAGGCAGTCGCGAAAGCGGAAGCGCTTCCCGTTCTGAAAGCGGTGGCGGCGAACGTCCTGCCGCGGCACGTCCTTCGGGCGGCGGCAGTTACGGCGACCAGGGCGGGCGCGCTGCGTCGCGGCCGGCTCCTCCGCCGATGGACAACGATTTCCCGGACGACGACATCCCGTTCTGAGGCGCGCATGCAGACCTGGCTTGTCACCGGCGGAGCCGGCTTCATCGGTGGCAACTTCGTGCTTGACGCGGTGGCGTCGGGCGTGCGCGTGGTCATCCTCGATGCGCTGACCTACGCGGGCAACCGCGACACGCTCGCTGCGCTCGACGGCAACCCGGACCACGTCTTCGTGCATGGCGACATCGGCGACGGCGCGCTGGTCGCGAAACTGCTCGCCGAACACCGGCCGCAGGCGATCGTGAATTTCGCGGCCGAATCGCACGTCGACCGTTCGATCGACGGCCCGGCCGCATTCGTGCAGACCAATGTCGTCGGCACGCTCGCGTTGCTGGAAGCGGCGCGCGACTACTGGCGCGACCTCGACGGCGATGCGAAGGAAGGATTCCGCTTCCTGCACGTGTCCACCGACGAGGTGTACGGCTCGCTCGGCGACACCGGCGCGTTCACCGAGGAAACCCCGTACGCGCCGAACTCGCCGTACTCGGCGTCGAAGGCCGCGTCCGACCATCTCGTGCGCGCGTTCCGGCATACCTACGGCCTGCCGACGCTGACCACGAACTGCTCGAACAACTACGGGCCGTACCAGTTCCCGGAAAAACTCATCCCGCTGATCATCCAGAAGGCGCTCGCGGGCGAGCCGCTGCCGGTCTATGGCGACGGATTGAACGTGCGCGACTGGCTGCACGTGACCGATCATTGTTGCGCGATCCGGCGCGTGCTCGAAGCGGGCCGCGTCGGCGAAACCTACAATGTCGGCGGCGATGCGGAGATGCAGAACATCGTCGTCGTGAAGGCCATCTGCGCATTGCTCGATCAACGCCGTCCGCTTGCCGATGGCCGCGCCCGCGAATCGCTGATCGCGTACGTGAAGGACCGCCCGGGCCACGATCGCCGCTATGCGATCGACGCGTCCAAGCTCAAGCGCGAACTGGGCTGGGCGCCGACACTGGGTTTCGAGCAGGGCATCGCGCGGACCGTGGACTGGTATCTCGACAACGACGCGTGGGTGCGACGCGTGCTGGATGGCAGCTATCGGATGCAGAGGCTTGGGCGAGACTGAGCGCTTGCGAGTTGCCAGTGGCAGATCGCGCGAATTCGAGCGCCCGCACAAGGACGTGCGGGCCGGAAGCTGGCGCATGGACGCATACTTGTCAAGTACTTTCGACATGAAGTTCCTGGAAATCAGATGACCCAGCGCAAAGGCATCATCCTCGCCGGCGGCTCCGGCACACGGCTGTATCCGATCACGCAGTCGGTCAGCAAACAACTGCTGCCGATCTACGACAAGCCGATGATCTACTATCCGCTGAGCACTCTGATGCTCGCTGGCATCCGCGACGTGCTGGTCATCAACACGCCGCACGAACAGGAGTTGTTCAAGCGCCTGCTTGGCGATGGTTCGCAATGGGGCATGCGCATCGAATACGCGGCGCAGCCGAGCCCGGACGGACTCGCGCAGGCCTACCTGATCGGCCGTGATTTCGTCGGCGGCGAGCCGAGCTGCCTCGTGCTCGGCGACAACATCTTCTATGGCGACGGCTTCACCGGGCAGCTGCGCGCCGCATCCGCGCAGACGCATGGCGCGACCGTGTTCGGTTACTGGGTACGCGATCCGGAACGCTACGGCGTGGCCGAATTCGATGCGTCCGGCAAGGTGATCGGGCTGGAGGAGAAGCCGACCCAGCCGCGCTCGCACTATGCCGTCACCGGCCTGTATTTCTACGACGGCCGCGCCAGCGATTTCGCGGCGTCGCTCAAGCCGTCCAGGCGCGGCGAACTCGAGATCACCGACCTCAACCGCTGCTATCTCGACGACGGTTCGCTGCAACTCGAAAAGCTCGGCCGCGGCTATGCGTGGCTCGATACCGGCACCCACGAATCGCTGCTGCAGGCGTCGAACTTCATCGAGACCATCGAGGCGCGGCAGGGCCTGCGCGTGTGCTGCCCCGAGGAAATCGCCTACGCGAACCGCTGGATCGACGCCGAGCAACTCGTCGCGCTGGCGAAGCCGCTCGCGAAGAACGGCTACGGCGAATACCTGCTGTCCCTGCTCGAACACGCGCGCGCATGAAGATTTCGCCGACCGACCTGCCCGGTTGCCTGCTGATCGAGCCGCGCGTGTTCGCCGATGCGCGCGGCAGTTTCTTCGAGAGCTGGAACCAGGCCGCATACGCCGAGGCCGGGCTGGACCTGCGCTTCGTGCAGGGCAACGTCTCCAAGTCGCTGCGCGGCGTGCTGCGCGGCCTGCATTACCAGTGGCCGAATCCGCAGGGCAAGCTGGTGTCGGTGCTCGAAGGCGAGGTGTACGACGTCGCGGTGGACGTCCGTCGCGGCTCGCCGCATTTCGGACGCTGGACGGCGGCGATCCTCAGCGCCGATAACCATCGGCAATTGTGGATCCCGGAAGGATTCGCACACGGTTTCGCCACGCTCAGCGAACGAGCGGTGTTCGCCTACCAGTGCACCGCGCCGTACGATCGCGCGGCCGATGCCGGGATCCGCTGGAACGACGCGCGGCTGGCGATCGACTGGCCGGTCGCCGAACCGTTGCTGTCCGCCAAGGACGCGGTCGCGCCATTCCTCGACGACATCGCCGCCGAACGCCTGCCGGAGTGGATCGCATGAGCATCCTCCTGCTCGGTGCCGACGGCCAGGTCGGCTACGAACTGCATCGCGCTTTCGCGCCGTTCGGTGCGATCGCGGCTTATACGATCAGCGGAACCCTTCCTGGCGGCGCACGCTGCGGCCGCATCGACTTCGCCGAAGCCGGCAGCCTGGCAGCACTCGTCGCCGAGCAGCGCCCGAAGCTGGTGCTCAACGCGGTCGCGCATACCCAGGTCGATCGCGCCGAGGACGAACCGGCACTCGCGCAGCGCATCAATGCCGATGCAGTGGCAGAACTCGCGCAGGCCTGCGCATTGCACGGCGCGAAACTTGTGCATTACTCGACCGACTACGTATTCGGCGGCGAGGGTCGCCGCCCGTGGCGCGAGGACGATGCGACCGCGCCGCTCGGCGTGTACGGCAGCACCAAGCTCGCCGGCGAGCAGGCGATCCGCGCGAGCGGATGCCGCCACATGATCCTGCGTACTGCATGGGTGTACGCCGCACGCGGGCAGAATTTCCTGCGCACCGTGCTCCGGCTGGCTGGCGAACGCGACGAATTCCGCGTGGTGTCCGACCAGGTCGGCTCGCCCACGCCGGCGCGCTGGCTCGCCGCAGCGACCGCGCTGGCGCACGCGCGCAACGCCGATGCGAACGGCACCTGGCACGTCGTCGCCGACGGCGAATGCAGCTGGCACCAGTTCGCCGCCGCGATCTATTCCGAAGCGCTGGCGACGAAGATCCTCGAACGCGCGCCGCGGCTGGTCGGCATCCGCAGCAGCGAGTATCCGGCCAAGGCCAAGCGCCCGGCCTATTCGCGGCTCGATACCAGCCGCTTCGCGAGCGATTTCGGACTGGAACTGCCGGACTGGCGCGACGGCCTGCGCCAGGTGATCGGCGAGCTGGCCGAGTTCAAGGCCGGCTGATGCCGCACGTGATCCAATCCATCCATCCAGACACAACCTCCGCGTGCCGCGCGGATCATCGACCGGAGATTTCCATGCAACGCATTTGTCTCGCGACACTCATCGCACTGTGCCTGTGCGGCAGTGCTTTCGCCGCCGACCCCCAGCCGACGACGCTGCCGAAAGTCGTGTCGACGGCGCCGCTGCCGCTCGAGGATTTCCTGAAGCTCGACGCGTTCAAGACGCTGAAGATCTCCCCGACTGGCGAGTACATCGCGGCGACCGTTCCGCTGCCTGATCGCACGAGCCTGGTGATCTTCCGGCGCAGCGACATGAAGCCGACCAACCACGTCACCCTTCCGAAGAACGCGCATGTCGGCGGCTTCTACTGGGTCAACGACACGCGGATCCTGTTCGAGGTCGAGGAGAAGTTCGGTTCGCTGGACCGGCCGCAGGGCACGGGCGAGATCTTCGGCGTGAACGCCGACGGCGGCGGCCAGGGTGATGCGCTGGTCGGCATGCGCGCCGGCGGCACCGGCCGCGCGACCCACATGGCGGTGCAATCGCGGCATATCGCGGCCTCGCTGCTCGACTCGCTGCGCAACGACGACGACAACGTGCTGGTCTCGGTCTTCGACGGCACGTCGTTCGACGAGGTCGACCGCATGAACGTCACCACCGGCCACCTCGCGACCGTCGTGAAGGCGCCGGTGCGGAATGCCTCGTTCGACACCGACAACGCGGGCGTCGTCCGCTTCGCATCCGGCGCAGGCGACGACAACCGGATCAAGACCTACTACCGCGACGGTGCCGACGGAAAGTGGGAACTGATCAACGACGAAAAGACGTCCGGCCACATCGTCAGCTCGGCCGGCTTCACCGCCGACAACAAGACGGCGTATCTCGAGGTCGAGGAAACCGGCGCGCCGGACGGCATCTATGCGTTCGACACGGCGACGCGCAAGCAGGAAATCGTCTACCGCGACGACAACACCAGTCCGTCGCGCTTCCTGTATTCGCCGGAGGACGGCTCGATCTATGGCGCAGTGTTCCAGGACGGCAAGCCGCGCGTCCAGTACCTCGATCCCGACAACCCCTACGCGAAGCAGTTGCGCGCGCTGCAGGCGAACTTCAAGGACGCGATGGTGGTGCCGACGTCGTACACGAAGGACGGTTCGATCGGCCTGTACGTCGTGTATTCCGACCGCATTCCGTCCGACTACTATCTGTTCGACCGCAAGGCCAACAAGGCGACCTACGTCGCGAGCAACCGGAACTGGTTCAAGCCGGAGATGTTGTCCGAGCAGCGGCCCGTCAGCCTCAAGGCGCGCGATGGGCTGCCGCTGGAAGGCCTGCTCACCATTCCGCGCGGCAGCGACGGAAAGAACCTTCCGCTGGTCGTGCATCCCCATGGCGGGCCGTTCGGTCCCTCCGATGCGTGGGGCTACGACATGGACGACCAGCTCCTCGCGTCGCGCGGCTATGCCGTTCTGCAGCTCAACTTCCGCGGTTCCGGCGGGTACGGTCGCGACTTCCAGCACGCAGGCTACAAGCAGTGGGGTCGCACGATGCAGGACGACCTCACCGATGCGACGCGCTGGGCGATCGACCAGGGCATCGCGAACCGCGATCGCGTCTGCATCTACGGTGCGAGTTACGGAGGCTACGCCTCGTTGATGGCCGTCGCGAAGGAACCCGATCTCTACCGCTGCGCGATAGGCTACGTCGGCGTGTACGACCTGCCGATGATGTACCACGAAGGAGACATCCCGGAGCGCCGCTCCGGCGAGAATTTCCTCAAGGAAACGCTCGGGGAGGAAGGCCTCGACACGATCTCGCCGACCAAGCTGGCCGCGCGCATCAAGGTGCCGGTCATGATGGTCGCCGGTTACGAGGATCGTCGCGCCCCGCGCCAACACACCGAAGAAATGCGCGACGCGTTGCTGCACGCGGGCAAGCAGGTGGACGCGAAGATCTATCCCGGCGAGGGCCACGGTTTCTATACCGAAGCCGACCGTACCGATCTGTACACGCGGATGCTGGCGTTCCTGGACCGCTACATCGGTCCCTCGTCCATCGCGTCCGCGAAGGATTCCGACAAACACTGATCCAGACGGATCCCGGCCATGATCGACGACCGGTCATGGCCGCGCCGGATGCCGCGCTCGCGGTGACCCATGGAAGCATCCAATACCCCACAGGGAAACACAGGCATGGGAACGAACCTTCTTCGCACATCCATCGCGGGCCTGCTGCTCTCGATGGGCGGGCTGCAAGCTGCTGCAGCGCAACCGGCCGCGGCGCAAGTTCAGGCGCCGTCTTCGACCGTCCAGCAGGCCATTCCGATCCAGAATTTCCTGCGCCAGGACATGTTTGACCAGATCAAGCTGTCGCCGACCGGCAAGTACATCGCGCGCAGCGTGACGCTAGGCGAAAAGACCGTACTCGCGATCACCGAGCGCAGCACCAACAAGCTGACCGGCCACTTCAACCTCGCCGGCAAGACCCAGGTACAGGATTTCTGGTGGGTGAGCGACGAGCGCCTGCTGATCAGTGTCGGCGAGAGGGACGGCCTCCTCGAGAAGCCGCAAGCGACCGGCGAGTTGTACGCGACCAATGCCGACGGCAGCGGGCAGGGCATCCTGGTTGGCTATCGCGCGGGAAGCGACACCAGTGGAAGCCATATCACCGGCGGCAAGGAGCGCGAAGCGGTCGCCGCGTTCATGGTCGATGACCTCCCGAACGATCCGAACAACGTGATCGTCGCGGTGCGCCCGATGCAGGGCGAGGTGCCTTACACGCGCGCGGAAACGATGGATGTCCATTCGGGCCATCGCGCGGTCGCCGCGATCGCGCCGGTGCGGAACGCCAAGTTCAAGACCGATCCGGACGGCGTAGTGCGCTTCGCCAGTGGCTCGGGCGTTGATAACCGGATGAAGACCTACTATCGCGACAACGCCAAGGCCGATTGGCAACTGCTGAACGACCAGAGCGCCACCCATCGCGCGCTGGTCCCGCTTGGTTTTTCCGCCGACGGACGAATCGCATACCTTCAGAAAGACGAGGAAAAGGGTCCCGACGGCATCTATGCCTACGACACGACGGCCCACTCGATGAAGCTGCAGCAGCGCGATCCCGTTGCCAGCCCTGGCAACATCCTCAACGGCCCGCACGGCGAGATCATCGGTGCGCAATACATCGATGGCAAGTCCAAGGTCATGTTCTTCGACGAAGAAAGTCCGATCGCGAAGGCGTATCGGAGCCTGGAGGCCAGCTTCCCGGACCAGGTCGTACGGCTGGACGGCTTCACCAGCGACGGCAAGCTCGCGATGGTGAACGTCTATAACGATCGCAGTCCCGGCGATTACTACATGTTCGATCTCGACAGCAAGAAGGCCGCGCACCTGGTGAGCCGCTACGACTGGCTCGATCCGGACAGCATGGGCGTGGTGCGCCCGATCACGCTCACTGCGCGCGATGGGTTGGTGTTGCACGGGTACCTCACCTTGCCGCCGGGCAGCGATGGCAAGAACCTCCCGATGGTCGTCAATCCGCACGGTGGCCCGTTCCTCATCTTCGACACATGGGGATTCGACTGGGAAACCCAGTTGCTGGCATCACGCGGCTACGCCGTGCTGCAAGTCAACTATCGCGGTTCGGACAACTATGGCAGCGATTTCGCCATCGCCGGATACAAGCAGTGGGGCGGCGCCATGCAGGACGACGTCACCGATGCGACTCGCTGGGCGATCCAGCAGGGCGTTGCCGATGCGCATCGCATCTGCATCTACGGCGGGAGTTACGGTGGCTATGCGGCGTTGATGGGCGTTGCGAAAGAACCGTCGCTATACCGCTGCGCAATCGGTTACGTCGGCGTTTACGACATGAAAACCCTGTATCAGGACGATGTTGTCAGCGATTCGATCAAATCGACCAACTTCTTCAAGGAGACTCTGGGGCAGGAAGATCTCGATGCGAAATCGCCGACCCACCTCGCGGACAGGATCACCGTACCGGTGATGCTGGTTGCCGGTCGCGAGGATGAGATCGCGCCGCCGAAGCATACCGAGATGATGCGTGATGCGTTGTTGAAAGCGGGCAAGAAGGTCGATGCGAAGATCTACGACAGGGAAGGGCACGGCTTCTTCATCGATGCCGACCGACTCGACTTCTACACGCGGATGCTCGACTTCCTCGACGACAACATCGGTTCCCACGCGACAGGCGGCGGCATCCACTGACGTTTGCTTGAGATGCCGGGGCGTCTTGCGCCCCGGGGTTTGCGAAAGACCCGGAGCCCCCTGTGCGGGGGTGACGGAATGGCAACGTCAGGCGCGATGCGCCGGGCCATTCCCGAGGACATTTCTTGTCCTCACTTCACGCCGTGCATCATCCGCCGCAGGATCGGCGCGGCGAGGAATGCGGCCGCCGCGAAGCCGAGGCCGATCCACATCATCAGCCAGAACAGGTGCTCGTACTTGGCGGCGGCTTCGGCCACGTCGAGCTTGGCTCCATCGGGAATATCGATCGCGGCGAGCTTGCCGAACAACGCGGCCAGCGTTTCCGAGAAGGCGGTGGCGAGGAACCAGGTGCCCATCATGAGGCTCACCACGCGTGGCATCGACAGCTGGGTCACCGCCGAGAGCCCGACCGGGGCCAGGCACATCTCGCCGATTTCCAGCACGAAATAGGCCAGCACCAGCCACCACACGCTGGCCATGGTGCCGGTTGCCCCTGCATGCTGCGCGGCCAGCGCCATCGGTATGAAAGACAGGCCGGCGAACATCAGCCCGAGCGCGCTCTTGATCGGCTTGGACGGATCGGCGCCGAAGCGCCCCAGCCAGCCCCACAGGCCGGTGAAGATCGGCGCGAGCAGGACCAGGAAGATCGCGCCGAGATAGGTCAGCGAGCCGGCGGTCTGCGGCAGCACCACCGAATCGCGGATGAAGAACACCAGCATCAGGGCGAATGCGCCGCCGAACAGCAGTTTCGGCGTGGCGGACAGAGGATTGCGGTCCGACAGCCGGGCCGCGACGACGAACGACAGCGGCGCCAGCAGCAGCGAGATGATCGACCACGGCAGCGGCGTGCCGTTGCGGATCACCATCGATGGCACGATGTCCTTGTCCAGCAGGCGGTCGGTGAAGGTCACCCATGAGCCGTAGGTCTGCTCGTACAGCACGAAGAAGACCAGGCACATGAAGATGATCGCCATCACCGCGCTCATCTTCTGGCCTTCGATACCGCTGCACTTGCGCACGACGAAACCGACGTACCAGATCCCGAAACCGAGGAACACCACGGCCATCGCGACCAGCGCCAGGGTGGTGTTCGCCTTGAAGTAGTCGGTCGCGCCGTGGGCATCGGCACTCCATGCGAACAGCGCGCCCAGCGCGAGCGCCACCAGCATCGATGGCCACATCTGCTGCAGCGCGGGCTTGTGCTGCGTGCTGCCCTGCCGGAACGCGTACCAGGCGCTCCATGTCATCGCGACCAGAACGCCCAGCGCCATCACCAGCAGCGTCGTCACCAGCGCCGGCGTGACCTTGATCTCCGTCACCGAATACATCAGCCATGCCACCGGCAGCAGGCCGAGTACCGCGCCGAGATAGATCAGGATTTCGCGCGGCACGCCGAACATGCGTTCGCGCAAGAGACCCGGCTCGGGCGGCTCGGCGTGGCCGCGCAGGTATTTCTGGCCAAGCAGGAACTGCCCCAGGCCCAGCAGCATGCCGATGCCGGCCGCGCCGAAACCGTACTTCCAGCCATACGTCTGGCCGAGATAGCCGCAGACCAGCGAAGCGAACAGCGCGCCGACATTGATGCCCGCGTAAAACAGGCTGAAGCCGGAATCGCGGCGCGGGTCGTCCTGTGAATACAGTTTCCCGACGATGGTCGAGACATTCGGTTTCAGGAAACCGACGCCCATGATGATCAGCGACAACGACAGGTAGAAGATCCGCAGCGCCGCCGCATCGCGCACGGCCACGCCATGCACCATCGTCGCCGGCGTGCCCTCGAAGGCCATGCCGAAATGGCCGAGCACGAGCAGGATTCCGCCGAACACCACGGCCTTGCGCAGGCCGAGGAAACGGTCCGCCAGCAGGCCGCCGATCACCGGCAACGCGTACACCAGCCCACCGTAGGCTCCGAGTACATCGAGGCCTTCGGCATCGTTGAACTTGTGGTGCTGGGTCAGGTACAGCAACAACAGCGCCTTCATCCCGTAGAACGAAAAACGCTCCCACATCTCGGTGAAGAAGCAGACATAGACGCCCTTCGGGTGGCCGAGGAAATCGTCGTCGTGGGAAACCCCGTCCGGAATGGTGGTGGTGTCGCTGGCGGACATGTGGATCCTTGCAGGAGTCGAGGCGCCGCGGCGCGCGCATTGCCGGAGTATAGCCGCGCGATCGCCAGCGACCGCGTCGCGCAAGCGTGACCTATGGCCTATTCCAAGGCCTTCCCCGCAAGCGGGTGCGCGCCTACCATGCAAGCACCCGTTCGCCCCCGCGCCGTCACCGCGCCGTCCCCCAGGAACCTGCCCATGCTCCGTCCCCGAATCTTGCCGTTGCTGCTGCTCGCTGCGCTCCCCCTGTGCGCCATCGCCGCAGACACGAAGTCAGCTGCGCGGCCGTTCCTGGTGCGCGACCTGGCCAACCTCGAACGCGTGTCCGCGCCGACGCTGTCACCGGACGGCAAGATGGTCGTATTCGCGCTGCGGCAGACCGATTACGCCGCGAACAAGGGCGTGACCTCGCTGTGGATGAAGAACCTGCTCGCGCGCGACCTCGCGCCGCCGACGCGGCTGACCGCCGAGGGCATGCCGGCCGGTTCGCCCGCGTTCGCACCGGATGGCAAGAACGTGTATTTCATCTCCTCGAAATCCGGCAGCGACCAGGTCTGGCGCCAATCCGTCGATGGTGGATCAGCAACCCAGGTCACCGACTATCCGCTCGACGTCGGCAGCTTCAAGATCGCGCCGGATGGCAAGGCGCTCGCGCTGAGTTTCGACGTGTTCGCCGGTTGCGACCTCGCATGCACGAAGAAGAAGCTCGACGAGACCGCCGCGAGCAAGGCCAGCGGCATGGTGTTCGACAAGCTGTTCATCCGCCACTGGGACACCTGGGTCGACGGTCGCCGCAGCCAGCTGTTCACCGCGTCGCTGGGCGCCGACGGCAAGGCCGCCGCGCAACCGGTGCTGGTCAGCGCCGGCATCGATGGCGACGTTCCGTCCAAGCCATTCGGCGATGCGGGCGAATACAACTGGTCGCACGACAGCAAGTGGCTCGTGTTCGACGCGCGGATCGCGGGCAAGGGCGAACCTTGGTCGACGAATTTCGACGTGTTCCTCACGCCTGCCGATGGCGTGGCAGCGCCGCGCGACATCACTGCCGCGAACATGGCCTGGGATGCCGCGCCGGTGCTCTCGGCGGACGACAAGATCCTCTACTACCGTGCGATGAAGCGCCCGGGTTTCGAGGCCGACCGCTTCGCCCTGATGGCGATGGATTTCGAGACCAGCAAGATCCGCGAGATCGCGCCGGCGTGGGATCGCTCAGCCGAGGGCATTACTCTGTCCGCCGATGGCAAGACGATCTACACCACTGCCGAGGACATGGGCGAGAACCCGCTGTTCGCGGTCGACGTCGCGACCGGTGCAGTCAAGAAGATCGCCGGCGGCGGCACTGTGTCCGCATTCGACCTCGCCGGCGACACGCTCGCATTCACCCGCAATACGATGAAGTCGCCCGACCAGCTGTTCGTCGCGCACGCCGACGGCAGCGCGCCGCGACTGGTGTCGCGCAACAACGAGGACAAGCTCGGCGGTATCGCGTTCGGCGAGTTCGAGCAGTTCTCATTCACCGGCTGGAACAACGAGACCGTGCACGGCTACGTGGTCAAGCCATGGAACTATGAGACCGGGAAGAAGTATCCCGTTG
>JBBQHA010000038.1:0-25194 GCA_038323475.1 Lysobacterales bacterium | reverse complement strand
GTGTGGGCGATCCGCTGGGGTGGCGACACGGTCATGGACCTGTCCACCGGCAAGCACATCCACGAAACCCGCGAATGGATCCTGCGCAACAGCCCGGTGCCGATCGGCACGGTGCCGATCTACCAGGCGCTGGAAAAAGTCAACGGCAAGGCCGAAGACCTCACATGGGAAATCTTCCGCGACACGCTGATCGAGCAGGCCGAGCAGGGCGTGGACTACTTCACGATCCATGCCGGCGTGCTGCTGCGCTATGTGCCGCTGACCGCGAAACGCGTGACTGGCATCGTCAGCCGCGGTGGCTCGATCCTTGCGAAGTGGTGCCTGGCGCACCACCGCGAGAACTTCCTCTACACGCATTTCGAGGACATCTGCGAGATCATGAAGGCGTACGACGTCGCGTTCTCGCTCGGCGACGGGTTGCGCCCCGGTTCGATCGCCGACGCGAACGACGCCGCGCAGTTCGGCGAACTCGACACCCTCGGCGAATTGACGAAGATCGCGTGGAAGCACGATGTGCAGACCATGATCGAAGGTCCCGGCCACGTGCCGATGCACCTCATCAAGGAAAACATGGACCGCCAGCTCGCGGTTTGCGGCGAAGCGCCGTTCTACACGCTCGGCCCGCTGACGACCGACATCGCGCCCGGCTATGACCACATCACCTCCGCGATCGGCGCGGCGATGATCGGCTGGTTCGGCACCGCGATGCTCTGCTACGTGACGCCGAAGGAACACCTCGGTCTGCCGAACAAGCAGGACGTGCGCGACGGCATCATCACCTACAAGATCGCCGCGCATGCCGCAGACCTCGCGAAGGGACACCCGGGCGCGCAGGTGCGCGACAACGCGCTGTCGAAGGCGCGCTTCGAGTTCCGCTGGGCCGACCAGTTCAACCTCGGCCTCGACCCGGAGAAAGCGCAGGAATTCCACGACGAGACCCTGCCCAAGGACGCGCACAAGCTCGCCCACTTCTGCTCGATGTGCGGCCCGCATTTCTGCTCGATGAAGATCACCCAGGACGTGCGCGACTACGCGAAGCAGGAAGGCGTCGCGGATGAAGCCGAGGCGCTGGAGCGCGGGATGGCCGAGAAGGCGAAAGAGTTTCGCGAGCAGGGGTCGGAGATCTATCGGGCGGAGTAAGGCGCGACGGCCCCGTTCACCTGCGTGTGGGGTGAGGACAAATGCCGCCAAGCGGCATGTTGTATCAGGGAGATGTGCTGGCGAACCTGGCCTTTTTCGGGTCCCACCGTAATGAATGGCCGCGTTGCTTCCACCATTCCTCCCACCAGGCTTGTGGGTGCGGGTCCGGCACATCCGTGATGATTCCAAGGAACTGGTGGGCGAACGTGTCCGGATCGCACAACCGTTCCGAGGCGTCGAGCGCTGTTGGCATGGTATCGACGCCGTACAGTTTCCCAAGGCACGCTTTCGTCGCCCGATCCTTGGCGGGGTTGGGATGAAGGGACCAGATCAAGCCCTCGATTGCAGCAGGGCTGCGAAGTTCGGAGAGGTCCTTAGTGTTCGACGGGTACGGATTCGGCTCTTCCTGCACCGGTTTGCCTGCAAGGTAGGCCTGCCACTTTCCACGAAGTGCGTCGAGTTCCTGTCTTGTGGTTGCAAGCCCCACGGTACCGAAGTTCTTTTTCAGTCGGGTCCTGAGGATCCAGTTGGCGCGCCCCGCGACGCGGAAGCGGTCGTCGTCGACTTGCATTCCCTCTCCCTCGAATAGAACATCGCCTGAGCGAATGCGTTCCCGGGCGATCAGCCGCGACGTTCCTTCGAGCTTTGTTTCGGCGGGATTCGTAATCTCGCCAGCGATCATGTTGAGCCACGCCTTATCGGTCGCGTGCCGACCAGCGGCGACGTTGATTTCATACACGGTCGCCCAGTCGCGTGCAGTGCGCAGGCCTTCGAGGGAGGCGGCGGCATCGATGTCCTTCGCCTGGTCCCAGCGCGCTTCGGTCATGCCCTCGATCTGATTCGGACTCCACGATATCAAGATGCCATCCGCGTGTGCGCGGGAAACACATGAAACCAGCAGCACCAAACACAAATGTACTCGCAGGCATCGCATTCGGATCTCCAGATGCTCTTCGATTGGAAGACGATGGCAACGCACGCCTGCCCGGATGGCGGCAAGAACGGCGCTGCTTCGGTGGCGAGCATACGCACGGGAGTCGCTCCTGTAAGAAAGGGGCCAGAGGGAATATGCGTTTCAATCCGACATGTCCTCTTGCCTTTCCCTGACCAGTCAAGTTATTGCGCCAGCGACCGGTCCTGCGAGCGCCTTGCGATAGGGATATCCACGGAGCACGCCTTGGATCGTCACCGGCTCGCCGTCGGGTACGAAGCCCATTGCCTCGTAGAACCCGCGTGTGTTCCGCGTGCTGAGCAGGCGCAGTTGCGTGCGGCCTTCGGCCCGTGCGTGCTGTTCGATCGCCGATTGCAGCGCGCGGCCGATGCCTTGGCGGTGGCAGTCGGCGCGCAGGTAGAAGAGCACGACCGTGTCGCCCTCATGCAACGACGCGACGCCGAGCAGGCGATCAGCGGGGCGGCGACCGCGATGTGGTTGCGGCCGTTCGCGAGCCATTCGCGGAAGGCTCCCGGGGTCTTGTTCGCGAGCCAGCGCTGCAGCGTTTCCGGATCGTCGCGGTGGTCGTCGCGGCACAGCGCGAGGATCGACGCGCGCACGAGATCGACCGCTTCGGCGGCATCTTCGCTGCGGGCTTCGCGGATGGTGAACATTGGGGCCTGCGCCGGGAAAGGGATGGCTATGGCGACGTCGTGTCTGAGTGTCTGTCAAAGGTGAAGCGGGTCATCGATTGTGCTCCCGAAGAGCGATATCGACCCGCGCATTCGCCGGGATGATGGCCATGAAGAAGGGCTCAGAGGGACGATACGTTTCAATCCGAAATTGACTCTGGCCGCCCCGTTCTTCGTTGGGTTGGCCCACTCTCGTCATCCTGGGCGAAGCCAAGGATCTGGCTTCGCTTCCGGGAGAAGAGCAAGATCCTTCGCCTTGCTCAGGATGTCAGCGTTGGGAAGCGGCCTCGGCAGCGTGACGTGTCCGGCCTGCCCCAGCCATTTCGAGCGCGCTCCCGTCAGCCGCAATCCGTGGCGCTTGGCCGTGGCAAGCAGACCCGTCAAGACAGTTCGAACACAACCTTCAGACCGAGGATTCCACCAGCATGCAATCGTTGAACTCGCTGAACGACTTCATCGCGAAATACATCAAGGTCATCGAGATGATCGGGGTGCTGATGCGGATCTTCAGTTTCTCCCTGGTCAGCTGGCTTGGCCCGGACAGCCCCTTCTTCTTCGTCTGGGCCTTCAACACGACCGATGCGGTGCTGCTGTCGTGGTGCTCGCTGATCAAGAAGGACAGGGCGTACACGACCCTCAATGTGTTCTGGATCGGTGTCGGCATCGTGGGAATGCTGCGCGCCTCGGGAAAGCTGGGTTGACCGCGGGGCGGCGGGATCCATTGCGCCGAATCGCGTTCGCATTCCGCGGATCCGGAATGCGGGCAGCTATGTCGGCAAGCCCTTGCCGGGGCCAGGAAATCAGAAGCGCGGCTTGTCCGGCGTGGCCTGGTAGCGCGCGACGCATTCGAGGATCTCGAAGCGCGCAGCGGCGGCGTCCTGCCAGCCGTCGATGATCACCCACTTGCCCGGTTCCAGATCCTTGTAGTGCTGGAAGAAATGGCCGATGCGGTCGCGCCAGTGCTGCGGCACGTCGCCGATGTCCTGGATCTTGGCGTAGCCGGAGAAGACCTTGTCGATCGGCACCGCGAGCAGCTTGGTGTCGGCGCCGGCCTCGTCGGTCATGCTGAGCATGCCGACCGGACGGCACCGGATCACCGAGCCGGGAATCAGCGGCATCGGGATCACCACCAGGACATCGACCGGGTCGCCGTCGCCGCACAATGTGTGCGGGATGTAGCCGTAGTTGCACGGATAGCGCATCGGCGTGGACAGCACGCGGTCGACGAAGATCGCGCCAGTCGCCTTGTCCACCTCGTACTTCACGGGCTCGGCGTCCTTCGGGATTTCGATCACGACGTTGATTTCGTTCGGCACGTCGCGGCCGGTGGGAACGAGGTCGAGGGCCATGTGTTTCTCCTGTGCTGTTCGCCCCGCCGTGCGGCTGGGAAGGGCTGGGGAGGGGCGCATTTCGGCGCGCTGCGGTGACGCAGCAGGGGCGCGAAGGATACGGCAAAGCCCGCCGCGTCGCATCCGCGACCGCCTTCGCATAGGCTAGCGCACTGCAACCGGGACGAGCGATGCGCAGACGCGGGACCGCCACGACATCATCGCGCACCGCCGCCGGCGCATCGCGATGACCATCGAACACGCCACCGTCCCCGCGGGACGCGCGTATTTCCCGTGGCTGGATGGACTGCGCGGATTCGCCGCGGTTTCGGTGATCGTCTATCACCTGGTCGCGCTCGCGAACCTGCCGGTGCCGGCGACGATGCCATGGCAGTGGTTCCGGTTCGGATTCCTCGGCGTCGACCTGTTCTTCGCGATCAGCGGCGCGGTGATCGTGCTCGCGCTGGAACAATCGCTACGGCGCGCACCGACGCGTTATCGCCGCGATTTCTTCGGCAATCGCCTCGCGCGCATCCTGCCGCTGTACCTGGTCGCGTGCTCGGCGTTCGTGTTGCTGGTGAAGCCGGACATCCTGCAGCGGCCCGATCTTGCGCGCTTGCTGGCCGCGCAATTGCTGTTCGTGCAGAACCTGTCCGCGACCACACACGGCGTCATCGACGGGCCAAGCTGGTCGCTCGGCCTGGAGATGCAGTTCTATGTGTTGATGGCGCTCGGTGGCGCGTTGCTGCTGAAGCCGCGTGGATGGATGCTGCCGATCGCGCTGTTCGTCATCGCGCTGGGCTGGCGCGGTGCGGTCTGGTGGGTGGATGCGGGGTCGCATGTCGGTGCGCCCGATCCGGCGCAATTCATCCATGCGAGTCAGTTGCCGGGCGTGATCGACGCGTTCGCAGCGGGCATGCTGGTCGCCCTGTGGCAGATGGGTCGACGCGTGCGTGGCGATGCGCCGAACCTGCGGCTCGCATTGGTGCTGGGCGTGTTCGCACTGCTGTGCTGGTGGGGTGCGCTGGAATGGTTCATCGCACGCGCGGGCGACTACTGGGTGAATCCGGTCAGTGCGATCGGCCTGCGCAGCCTCACCGCGCTCGCCGGCGGACTCACCGTCGCTGCTGCAGTCGCCGCGCCGGCGCTGCGGATCGGGCGCGCGGCGATGATGCTGTGCGGCGACCTCAGCTACGGGCTTTACCTGTGGCACATGCCCGTGTTGCTGTGGCTGCAGCCGCGCATGCCGGTCGACGCGTCGTGGCGCTTCGCGGCCGCGACGTTCGCGATCACGATCGCGCTGTCTGCACTGACCTGGTTCGCGATCGAACGCCCTGTTCTGCATTGGGTCCGCCTGCGCCGGGCGCGAGGTCCGCACAGTGCGATCCCGAAGCGCGAAGAACCCGCCGAAATTGATTAGCATCCCCGCATGCCCGACCAGAGGTCAGAGCCACTTCGACTGCGTGCCGCCACTCCGCTGGCGATCGGGCAGTTGCGCGAAATCTATGCGCATCCGCGCGACCCGGGGCTGCTGGTCAAGGTCGTGCGCGAGGATGTCGTGGGCACGCGCTGGAGCGGTTGGCAACGCTGGCACAAGCGGTTGCCGCGCGCCTTGCATTACGCCGGCTACGTGCGCGAACTCAAGGAATACATCGCGGTGCAGGCGCGCCACCCGGGTGCCGCGGCGCCGATCTGCGTGATGGTCGGCCTCGTCGATACCGATCTCGGTCTCGGCCTGGTGTCGGAACTCGTCGCTGGCGCCGATGGCGCGCCCGGGCCGACCCTCGGAAAGCTCTACGAGTGCGAACGCGGATTCCCGGCCTGGGTCGAGGACGCGCTCGCGGTGTTCCTGCGCGACCTGCTGGCATCCAACGTCATCGTCGGCGACCTGCATGCCTGGAACATCGTGCACGGCAGCGATTCGCTCGGCGGTCCGCGTTTCGTGCTGGTCGACGGGTTCGGCGAGAAGAACATCGTGCCGCGCAACTCGATGAGCAGTGCGGTCAACGGCTGGAACACGCGGCGCCTGTACCGGCGCATGCGCGCGCAACTCGTCGATCTCGTGCGCTTCGCGCCGGCCTGAGCCGCGATCAGGCGCCGGTTTCGTCCGCCTTGTCGTCGTCCTTGATGACGGGCACGCAGCCGGCGATCACCGCGTCGTGGCGATAGACCCACCAGGTACGGCGGTTCGCGACGCCGACGCGTTGCGCGCGATCGCGGTCCACGCATTGGCCGATCGCGTCCTCGACGGCGAACACCCAGCGCCGATCCGGCGCCTGCGACTGCCATTGGGTGGCGAGCGCGAACTGGTGCTCGAGCGGCGCGCGGAATCCGAAATTGTGCGCGGGCCGGTCGGCCATCAGCAGGTTCTGCTCCCTCCAGCCGAGCAGGCCAAGCTCGGCATCGGGTCCGATCAGCTTGCCGGTAGCGCGCATGATGCCAACCGACGAACTCGTGTCGTTGAGCAGCGGATAGGCCCACAGGCTCCAGACCATCCAGAACGCGGTCGTGCCGGCGAGCAGGGCATGCAGGCCGCGCCTGGGCCTGAACGCGAATGCTGCAACGAGATAAGCCGCGCCGGCGCAGATGGCCATCCACCAGACGGCGGTTGCGCCGTCCTCCATCCCCCGGCTCGCCGCTGCTTTTGCTGCGAACGGCGCGCCATGCAGGGCGGCGATGCCGAGCCCGAGGATGATGACCCCGCCGAGCAGGGCGATGCTGAATGCGGTGATGCGCAACCAGCGCGCGCGCACGATGTCTTCCAGGTACGGCGCCATCGCGAGCGCGATCATCGGCAGCACCGGCATCACGTAGACGTCGCGCTTGCCGATCGGGATGCTGAAGAACACGATCACCATCGCCGCCCATACCAGCGGCAGCAGGATCCGCGTTTCGCCGGACCGCAGGTCGCGCCACCAGCGCGGTACCGCGCCGATGTAGCCGAGCGACATCGGGAACCAGTTGAACAGCACGATCGGCAGGAAGTACCAGAACGGCTGCGGATGCGCCCAGGAATCGGCGTAGCGCTTGGCGGTCTGGCGGAACAGGATGTCGTTGACGTAGGCGGCGTATTCCGCGGAACCATTCGCGCGTGCCGCCAGCAGCATCGGCACCAGCCACAGCGCGATCGCGGCGAGGAAGGCGAGCGCGCCACCGAGCCAGTGCAGCGTCGCTCCCGATGTGCGCGTCACGCTCGGCAGGCCGCGTATGCGCGCATACAGGTAAGGCGCGAACATCAGCAGCGGCAGGAAACCGACGCCCTTGGTGATCACGCCGAGCCCCGCGGCGAAGCAGCCGATCCAGTACGCGCGCCAGTTCGGACCGCGCAGGAAATGCAGCAGCAGGCCCCAGTTCGCGAGCGTGATCCAGCCCATCTCGAGCGGATCGATCTGCGCGCGCTTGACCTGGTAGGCGAACTGGAACGTCGCCAGCACGGCGCCGGCGGCGAACAATCCGATCCTCGGATTCCACAACCTGCGGCCGAGATCGTAGGTGAGCGCCAGGGTCAGCAGTCCCGCGAGCAGCGACGGCAGCAGGAACGCGATCCGCCAGTTGCCCACGACCTTGTAGGTCGCCGCTTCCATCCACATCAGCATCGGCGGCTTGTCGGAATACAGCTCGATGCCGCGATGCGGGAACATCCAGTCGCCCGATTCGACCATCTGCTTGGCGACGAGGGTGTAGCGCGGCTCGTCGGACGGCCACGGATCGCGCAGGCCCATGCCGATCGCGAGGAACACCAGCGCGAACAGCATGAACAGCCAGAACCGGCGGCGGTCGGCGGCAACTTGCGCAGGCAGTCCCTGCGGCGGGCGGATTTCCAACGGGTCGCGCGAACTCATGCCGGTCCAGATGTGCGAAAACCCGGCAATCTTAGCAAGCGCGCGTTAAACGCAAGTCGGCAGGCGCTTACTCAAGCTGGTCCCACAGGAAGTCGTAGGCCAGTGCATGCATGGTCGCCGCCTGCTTGTTGTCGGCGCCGGCACCGTGGCCGCCTTCGAGGTTCTCGTAGAACCAGACGTCCGGCAGCTTCATCGCTTCCATCTTCGCGGCCATCTTGCGCGCCTGCACCGGGCCGACACGGTCGTCGCTGGTGGTCGTGTAGAACAGCACCGGCGGGTAGTGGCCGTCGGGCTTGACGTTCTGGTATGGCGAGAAGGTCTTGATGAATTCCCAGTCGGCGGTGTCGGGGTTGCAGTATTCGGCCATCCACGAGGCGCCGGCCGACTGGTGCGAGTAGCGCTTCATGTCGAGCAGCGGCACTTCGCACGAGATCGCGCCGAACAGCTGCGGATATTGGGTGAGCATGTTGCCCATCAGCAGGCCGCCGTTGCTGCCGCCTTCGGTGCCGAGATGCTTCGGCGAGGTCACGCCACGCTTGGCCAGGTCTTCGGCGACTGCGGCGAAATCCTCGTAGGCCTTGTGCCGGTTCGCCTGCAGCGCGGACTTGTGCCAGTCCGGTCCGTATTCGCCGCCGCCGCGGATGTTGGCGACCACGTACACGCCGCCGCGTTCGAGCCAGGACCGGCCGACGCCGCCGCTGTAGAACGGCTGCTCCGAGACTTCGAAGCCGCCGTAGCCGTATTCAAGCGTGCGGTTGGAACCGTCGCGCTTCATGCCTTTTGGATCGACCTCGAAATACGGGATGCGGGTACCGTCCTTCGACGCGACGAAATGCTGGCTGACCTGGTAGGGAGATGCATCGAAGAACGCCGGCTGCTGCTTGATCGTTTCGATCTTGCCTTCGCCCAACACGCCGCGCTGCAGCGTTGATGGGGTCAGGAAGCTCGCGGTGTTGAGCCAGTATTCGTCGCCGTGGTCCGGGTCCGTGTCCTTGACCTCGATGGTGCTCAGGGTGGGTGCGCCGGTCATGGGTTCGTGTCTCCACTCGCCGGCCTGCGGCGTCAGCACCTCCAGGCGGCTCTGCACGTCGTTGAGCTCGTTGAGGATCACGTGGTGCCGGGTCCAGCTGTAGGAATCGAGCGCGGTGTGCGCGTCGGGCTTGAACAGCACGGTGAACTCGCGCTTGCCGGCCATGAAGTCGTCGAACTTCGTCGCGAGCAGGGTCCCGACCGGCCAGGTCGTGCCGCCCACGGTCCATGGCGAACGCGGCTTGACCAGCAGCCATTCGCGGTGCGGATCGGCGTCGGCGTCGGTCGGAACATCCACGCGGATGAGCTTGCCGTCCTTGCGCTGGTAGATCTCGGCGTGGAAGAAATCCTTCGCGACGCTGACGAAGTCGCGCTCGAATCCGGGCGTGTGGTCGCGGTAGGCGCTCACGGCGAGATCCGTGGCCTTGCCTTCGTACACGAGCGTTGCCGTCGCCAGTGGCGTGCCGCGCTTCCATTCCTTCGCGATGCGCGGATAGCTGGACTCGGTCATCGAGCCGGGGCCGAAGTCGGTGCCGACGTAGAGCGTGTTTTCGTCGATCCAGCTGGCCTGGGTCTTGGCGACCGGAATGCGGAACCCGTCCTTCACGAACGACTTCGTCGGGAGGTCGAACTCGCGCACCTCGACCGCATCGCCACCGCCCGGCGACAGCGAGACCAGGCAGTGTTCGTAGTTCGGCTTCAGGCAGTCGGTGCCCTTGAACACCCAGTGCGCGTTCTCGGCCTTGTTGAGCGCGTCGATGTCGATCAGGACGTCCCACTTCGGGTCGGCCTTGCGGTACTCGTCCAGCGTCGTGCTGCGCCAGACCCCGCGCGGGTTCGCCTTGTCCTGCCAGAAGTTGTAGAGGCGGTCGCCCATGCGGATCGGATAGGGGATGCGTGCGTCGGAATCGAGCACTTCGAGGATGCGGTCGCGCGTGCGTGCGAAGTCCGGGGTTTCCATGAACTGCTTCGAAGTGACCGCGTTTTGCGCCTTGACCCAGTCCATCGACTTGTCGGCGTGGATGTCTTCGAGCCAGAGGAAGGGGTCGTCGGTGGCGGTGACGGCGGAAGCTGCGGGGGCTTTGTCGGCGGCCTGGGCGATGCCGGCCACGGTGAGGGCGATCGAAACGGAGAGCAGGGTCCGGACCAGGTTCATGGGCACACCGACGGTTGGCGAGAGGTCGATGTTCGCCCAATCACGCAGGTGGGGCCATAGGCCGGAAGCCAGAATGCGGAAAAAGAAAGCCCCGCTCGAGGCGGGGCTTTTGCTTTGAGTCCATGGCGAGGTTCGCCCCTCACCCCTTGCCCTCTCCCCTCGAGCGGGGAGAGGGGGTGTGATCGTCGCGCGAAGCGCGACAACGACGGCTTGATTAGAGCAGGGGGACCAGCAGAAGTGCCACGATGTTGATGATCTTGATCAGCGGGTTCACCGCCGGGCCGGCGGTGTCTTTGTACGGATCGCCGACGGTATCGCCGGTGACCGCGGCCTTGTGCGCCTCGGAACCCTTGCCGCCGTGGTGGCCGTCCTCGATGTACTTCTTGGCGTTGTCCCACGCGCCGCCGCCGGTCGTCATCGAAATGGCGACGAACAGGCCGGTCACGATGGTGCCGATCAGCACGCCGCCGAGCGCCTGCGCGCCGGCTTCGGAATTGCCGGCGAGCCACTTGAAGCCGAACGCAACCACGACCGGAACCAGTACCGGCAGCAGCGACGGCACGATCATTTCCTTGATCGCGGACTTGGTCAGCATGTCGACAGCGCGCGAGTAGTCCGGCTTGGCGGTGCCTTCCATGATTCCCGGGATGGTGCGGAACTGGCGACGTACTTCCTCGACGACCGCACCGGCTGCGCGGCCGACGGCTTCCATCGCCATCGCGCCGAACAGGTACGGGATCAGTCCGCCGATCAGCAGGCCGATGATCACGTAGACGTTCGAGAGATCGAACGCGGTCGTGTGGCCGAACCTCGTTTCGAGGTTGTGGGTGTAATCGGCGAACAGCACGAGGGCGGCCAGCGCGGCCGAACCGATCGCGTAGCCCTTGGTCACGGCCTTGGTGGTGTTGCCGACCGCGTCGAGCGGATCGGTGACGCCACGCACTTCCGGCGGCAGGTCGGACATCTCGGCGATGCCACCGGCGTTGTCGGTGATCGGGCCGTAGGCGTCGAGCGCGACGATCATGCCCGCCATCGACAGCATCGCGGTGGCTGCGATCGCGATGCCGTACAGGCCGCCCAGGTGGAACGCGCCCCAGATCGCGGCGCAGATCACGATCACCGGCAGCGCGGTCGACTTCATCGAGATGCCGAGGCCCGCGATGATGTTGGTGCCGTGGCCGGTGGTCGATGCGGCGGCGATGTGCTGCACCGGGCTGTACTGCGTGCCGGTGTAGAACTCGGTGATCCACACGATCAGGCCGGTCAGCACCAGGCCGATCAGCGAGCACTCGAACAGCGCCATCTTCGAGATCGCCAGGCCGTCGCCGGTGGTCAGGCCCTGCGGGAGCAGGTCGCCGGTCACGAACCAGAATGCGACCGCCGACAGCAGCGCCGACACGATCACGCCCTTGTACAGCGCGCCCATGATCGAGCCGCCTTCCTTCACTTTCACGAAGAACGCCCCGATGATCGAAGCGACAATGGACACGCCGCCCAGCACCAGCGGATACAGCACGGCATTGGTGTTGTTGGCGAAGGTCAGGCCGGCCAGCAGCATCGTCGCGATGATCGTGACCGCGTAGGTCTCGAACAGGTCGGCCGCCATGCCGGCGCAGTCGCCGACGTTGTCGCCGACGTTGTCCGCGATCACGGCCGGGTTGCGCGGGTCATCTTCCGGGATTCCGGCTTCGACCTTGCCGACCAGGTCCGCACCGACGTCCGCACCCTTGGTGAAGATGCCGCCGCCAAGGCGCGCGAAGATCGAGATCAGCGAGGAACCAAACGCGAGGCCGACCAGCGCATGCAGCGCTGGTTCGCCGGTCACGTTCATCTTGCCGAGGGCGAGCCAGTAACCGGCGACGCCGAGCAGGCCGAGGCCGACGACCAGCATGCCGGTGATCGCGCCGCCGCGAAACGCGACGTCCATGGCCGGACCGATGCCGCGACGCGCGGCTTCAGCGGTGCGCACGTTCGCGCGGACCGAGACGTTCATGCCGATGTAGCCGGCCGCGCCCGACAGGATCGCGCCGATCGCGAAGCCGCCAGCGGTGTACCAGTTCAGGAAATATCCCATCAGCGCCAGCAGCACCACGCCAGCGACGGCGATGGTGGCGTATTGGCGGTTGAGGTAGGCCTGTGCGCCTTCCTGGATGGCCGCAGCGATCTGCTGCATGCGCTCGTTGCCTGCGGGCTGGGCGATGATCCAGCGTGCCGACACGATGCCGTACACGATCGCGAGCGCTGCACAACCCAGCGCCAGCCATAAGCCATAGTCATGAAGCATGAACGCACTCCCCTGTCTGTAAAGGCCGGTTTGAACCGGTCGATTGTCGATATGAACGGGTTTGGATCGGACGATGTTTCGATGGTCCGGGCCGCCACGCAGGCGGCTGAACCCCGAGAGTATGGCAAAGCCTGCCCCCCGAGCCAACCATTGTCGGGCAAGGTTCAGCGCCGGCATGGCAGCCTCGCGGCTGGTCCCGGTCCAGGAATCGCCATGCGCCATGTATTCGTCCCGCTCGCCGCCGCCATGGTCCTGATGGCGATTCCAGCCATTGCCGGCGCCGCAGAAAGCGCCCAACCCGAGATCCAGCGCGAGCCCGCCAGCCCGCAGCCGGTCGGGCAGGTCCACACGCTGCGCAACATTCCCGAGGCCTGCGTGCGCCTGGAAGGGCAGTTCACCGGGGACGCCGCAACGCCATACCGTTTCAGGGCGGTCAAGCGCGATCCCTGTGCGCAACGCGCGGCCTATATCGAACGGTCCGGCCTCAAGCAGCCGCCCAAGGCCGCGGCGGGCTGGATCCTCAACGACCGCATCCGGGTACCGCGCGCCGACGCACCGGCCTGCGTCGCGGTGCTGGAAGTGTGGCGCCGCGCGGGCGATGTCGCACCGCCCAAGCTCGATCCGCAAGGCCGCTCCCGGATCTTCCTGGACAAGCCGCAGCAGCCCACGTCGGCGCCGCTGTTCACCGCGATGCTGGCTATCGACGCCAAGTCCTGCAAGTAAGCCAGCGGTCGCTGGCAATTTGCCGCGGCGACCTTGGCGAACGGACTGCTGCCCGCCGCGGTCTCAGTTGTTCCACGCCGCGAGTTTCTTGGGGACTGCGACGTTTTTCAGGGTCACGTAGTCCGGCAGTCCGTCCTTGCGGTATGGCGGCGGCGCCTCGCCGCGCATCAGCGGCGCGAAATAACGACGCGCGGCTTCGGTGATCCCGTAGCCATCGCGGCGCACGAAGCCTTTCGGCAGGGTTTTCTCGCGGTTGGCGAGGGCGGCGAGCGGCGCGGCTTCGATCTTCCAGCGATATGGCGCGTCGGATGTGCGCACGATCACCGGCATCACCGCGTTCCTGCCGGCCATCGCGTACTCGACCGCAGCCTTGCCGACCGCCTGCGCGTGGGCGAGGTCGGTCGCCGAAGCCAGGTGCCGCGCCGAACGCTGCAGGTAATCGGGAAGGGTCCAGTGCACCTTCATGCCCAGCGTGCGCTTGACCAGTCCGGCGAGGAACGGCGCGACGCCGCCGAGCTGGGCATGGCCGAACGCATCGGTGCTGCCGGCCTCGGCGAGGAAGCGGCCGCTGGCGTCGCGCACGCCCTCGGAAGCGACCACGACGCACCAGCCGACCCGCGCGACCGTGGTTTTCACTTTCGCCAGGAACGCCGCTTCGTCGAACGTCCGTTCGGGGAACAGGATGATCTGCGGTGCCTCGTCCGGCCCGCTCCCGGCCATGCCTGCGGCCGCCGCGAGCCAGCCGGCGTGGCGGCCCATCGCTTCGTACACGAACACCTTGGTCGAGGTGTCGGCCATCGCGGCGACGTCGAGCGCGGCCTCGCGCACCGATACCGCCGTGTACTTCGCGGCGGACGCGAATCCCGGGCAGCAGTCGGTGACCGCGAGGTCGTTGTCGACGGTCTTCGGCACGCCGATGCAGGCCAGCGGGTAATCGAATTCCGCCGCGATCTGCGAGAGCTTCCAGGCGGTGTCGGCCGAATCGTTGCCGCCGTTGTAGAGGAACCAGCGCACGTCGTGGGCGCGCAGCACGTCGATCAGCCGCTGGTACTGGGAACGGTCGGTGTCCAGCGACTTGAGCTTGGGCGCTTCCAGTTTGAACCTGCACGAGCCGAACGCGCCGCCCGGCGTGTGCGCGAGCGCACGGATCGCCGTGAGGGATTCCTTCGACGTGTCGATCAGATCCTCGCGCAATGCACCGAGGATGCCGTTACGTGCGGCCAGCACCTTGACCTTGTGCTGGCGCGCAGTCTGGATCACCGCCGACGCTGTCGCGTTGATCACCGCGGTGACCCCGCCGGATTGTGCGTACAGCATGCTGCCCTTGACCATGGCCGAAATCCTTCGAAGGCTTGATTTGACTTGCCCTGCCGGCAACGGTTAGCGTGAACCCGGTCCGCATCGCGGCGTGGCGGCAGCCTGCATCGAGTGTAGCAATCCCGATGTGTGTGCAGTCCGCGCCCGCCGATGCGCTATTTCGGGAATCCAAGCATGCGAATGGTACTTCTGGGCGCGCCGGGTTCCGGCAAGGGCACGCAGGCAACCCGCCTGCGCGATCACTACCGTGTCCCGCACATTTCCACCGGCGAGTTGCTGCGTGCGGCAGTGGAGGCAGGTACGCCGCTGGGCCTGCAGGCGCAGCCGATCATGAAAGCGGGTTCGCTGGTGCCCGACGAGATCGTGCTCGCGATGCTGGAAGAGCGCCTCTCGCAGGGCGACACCGGCGACGGCTACATTTTCGACGGCTACCCGCGCAACCTCGCCCAGGCCAATGCGCTGGACGGTTTGCTCGCGCGCCTCGGCCAGCCGGTCGAGCGTGCGATCCAGCTCGACGTGGACGTCGAATTGCTGATCGCGCGCATCGCCGGTCGCGCCAAGGCCGAGGGCCGCGCCGACGACACGCCCGAAGCCGTGCGCAATCGCCTCGAGGTCTACGAGGAACAGACCGCGCCGGTGATCGACTTCTATCGCCACCAGCAGAAGCTCACCGCGGTGGACGGCGTGGGTTCGATGGAAGACGTGTTCGAGCGCATCGTCGAGGCGCTGGACAGCCGGTTTGCGTAAGTTGCCTGCGGTTGCGACAGAACTTCTGATAATAAGGCGTCCCTTGAAACTGCATATCCTCGGCATCGCCGGAACCTTCATGGGCGGCGTCACCGCGCTCGCGCGCGAGCTTGGCCACGATGTCGCCGGCAGCGACCAGAACATCTACCCGCCGATGAGCACCCAGCTCGAAGCGCTGGGCATTGCGCTGTCGCAGGGGTACTCGTCGGATAGCATCGCGCCCGCTACCGATGTCGTGGTCGTCGGCAATGCGCTCTCGCGCGGCAACGCGGCGGTCGAACACGTCCTCGATGCGCAGATGAATTACACATCAGGCGCGGAATGGCTGCGCGAGAACGTGCTGCCGGGGCGCACGACGCTCGCGGTCGCCGGCACCCACGGCAAGACCACCACGACATCGATCCTCGCGTGGATCCTCGAAGCGGCCGGACGCGATCCGGGTTTCCTCGTCGGTGGCGTGCCGGAGAATTTCGGCGTCTCCGCGCGGCTGGGTTCCGGCAAGGAATTCGTGGTTGAAGCCGACGAATACGACACCGCGTTTTTCGACAAGCGCAGCAAGTTCGTCCACTACCGGCCGCACGTGGCGATCCTCAACAATCTCGAATACGACCACGCCGACATCTTCCCGGACATCGCCGCGATCCAGCGCCAGTTCCACCATCTCGTGCGCACGGTGCCGGGCAACGGTCGGCTGATCGTCAACGGCGAGGACGAGCGCATTGCGGAAGTCCTCGCGATGGGTTGCTGGACGCCGGTCGAGCGGTTCGCGCTGGAAGGCGGCGCGGAATGGACGACGCGCCCGATCGCCGATGACGGCTCCGAATTCGCGGTGCTGCACCGCGGCATCGAGGTCGGCGTCGTGCGCTGGGACCTGCTTGGTCGCCACAACGTGATGAACGGACTGGCCGCATTGGCCGCAGCGCACGCGGTGGGCGTGGATCTCGCACGGGTGATTCCGAAACTGGCCGAATTCCGCAGCGTGAAGCGCCGCCTCGAAGTGTTGGGCACAGCGCGCGGCATCACCGTGTACGACGATTTCGCCCACCATCCGACCGCGATCCGCACGACGCTCGCCGGACTGCGCGCGCGTGTCGGTGCCGCGCGCATCGTGGTCGCGATGGAACCGCGCAGCAATTCGATGCGGCTCGGTGCGCATGCCGCAGATCTCGCACCGTCGCTCGACGGCGCCGATGTGGTCGTGTTCCTGCAGCGTGCGGAATTGCCATGGGACGCGGGCGCGGTCATTTCCGCGTTGCGTGGAGATGGTGCGGCGGTCGCCGATGTGGACGCCCTGATCGAGCGACTCGCGACGGCAACGCGCGATGGCGACCATGTGGTGTTCATGTCCAACGGCGGTTTCGAGGGTGCGCCGCGGCGGTTCCTCGCACGCCTGTCCGATGCCTGAGGCTCCATGGGCACGGCACCAGGAAAACACTGAATAATTTCCGTTCGCGGTGAGCCAGTCATTTCCGTTCGTGGTGAGCCTGTCGAACCATGATCGGAAATTGGATGGTTCAATGGGATGGCAGGCCCTTCGACAGGCTCAGGGCGAACGGGTGTCATCAATCAGTCACTCCTTGGACGAAGCGTGATGCCGGCACACACGCTGCCATTGTTTCCATTGCACGCCGTGCTGGTTCCCGGAGCGCGGCTGCAGTTGCGGATCTTCGAACCGCGCTACCTCGATCTCGTGCGCCAGTGCGGCCGCGACGCCAGCGGTTTCGGCGTCTGCCTGATCGTCGATGGTCGCGAAACCGGTGAGGCGCCGTCGCCGGTCGCGTTCGGCACGGAAGCGCGCATCGTCGATTTCACCACCTTGCCTGATGGACTGCTCGGCATCACCGTGCAGGGCGCGCGCCGCTTCCACGTCGAGCGCACGCGGGTGCGCGACAACGGGCTGATCGTCGCCGACGTGGCGTGGCTGGACGAGCCGGCGCCGATCCCGCTGGCGATCGAACACGACCTGCTTGCGACGCTGCTGCGGCGCCTGGTCGAACACATGGACGGCGAGCATGCGCGCGCGGATGCGACGGACTATGCCGACGCCGGATGGGTCAGCTGGCGGCTCGCGGAACTGTTGCCGATCGGGCTAGCCGACCGCCAGATGCTGCTGCAGGAATCCGACCCGGAATTGCGCCTGCAACGCCTGCTCGAATTGATCGTCCAGTTGCAGCCGGAATAGGTGGGCAACCAGGGCCGGTCGCCGCATCGCGGCGCGGCGGATACACTCGAAGGATCGTTGACGGAAGGGGATCCCATGTCAGGTTTGCGCGGCAAGACCTTGTTCATCACCGGCGCATCGCGCGGCATTGGCCTGGCGATCGCGTTGCGCGCTGCGCGCGATGGCGCGAACATCGTGGTCGCGGCGAAATCCGCCGTCGCCAATCCAAAGCTGCCTGGCACGATCCACACCGCAGCGCGCGCGATTGAGGACGCCGGCGGCCGCGCGCTTCCGCTGCAATGCGACATCCGAGAGGAAGACCAGGTCCGCGCCGCGGTCGCGGCGGCCGTCGACGTGTTCGGCGGGATCGACATCCTCGTCAACAACGCGAGCGCGATCTGGCTGCGCGGCGCGCTCGACACGCCGATGAAGCGCTTCGACCTGATGCAGCAGGTCAACGCACGCGGCACCTTCCTGTGCTCGCAGGCCTGCATGCCGGAACTGCTGAAATCGCCGAACCCGCACATCCTCACGCTGGCGCCGCCGCCGACGCTCGATCCGAAATGGTGGGCGCCGCACGCGGCTTACACGCTCGCTAAGATGGGCATGAGCCTGGTGACGCTCGGACTGGCCGCCGAGTTCGGCCCGCAGGGCGTCGCGGTCAACGCGTTGTGGCCGCGCACGGTGATTGCGACCGATGCGATCAACATGATCCCGGGCGTCGCGCTCGGGCAATGCCGCAGGCCCGAGATCGTCGCGGACGCGGCGCATGCGATCCTGACCAGGACCTCGCGCACATTCAACGGTCGTTTCGTGATCGACGAGGACATCCTGCGCGAGGACGGCGTGACCGACTTCGACGCCTATGCGGTCGAAGCCGGCCAGCCGTTGCTGACCGACCTGTTCCTGGACTGACGCAGTGATTCCCGGATCAGTGCTCCACGCATGGAGCCTCCTGCTGGCCGTCGTGGGTGCCATTGGGAGCGAACGTGTCGCAGTCCCGGTCGTGTACGAAGCAGGACACTTCTACGCCACGCCCGAAACCCGCGATGGAGGACGGCTCCGGTTGATCGTGGATACCGGCGGCGCGGGCGGTGGCGGGCGCTACGTCATCAACGAGGCCGCTGCGCGGCGCCTCGGGCTGGAGATCGGCTCCTGCGGCAGCGGTGCCGATTTCTCGGATGTCGTCAGGACGATCGACTATCGCAAGGGCCAGTCGTTGCCGGCATCGACCCATCCGTTGTGCGATGCCGTCGCGCTGGTGTCGAAGACGTACGGACTGGACATGGGCGATGACGGCGTGCTCGGTGCGGGCTACCTCCCGTCGCACATCTGGACCTTCGACTATCCGGTCGAGCGCCTTTGGGTCGAGCCTCCCGCGTGGCGACCGGGCAAGGGATCGCATCGGGCGACGCTCGGTTTCCAGCGCAACGATCATGGTGGGTTGGCGAGCGGATTTCCCCGCATCAGGGTGGACGTGGACGGGCAGCCGCTCGACTTGCTGCTCGACACCGGAGCGACGGCGAAACCCACGCCCGATGGCGCTCGCCTGAGCGGCGCTTCTGCCGTACACGGTATCGGGGTGACCTCGTATGTCACGACCAGCGTGCTTGATCGCTGGCATCGACAGCACCCAGATTGGCGCGGTGTGGCCGATGGCGATGCGCTCCTGGACGGGTTCTCTGCGCGGCTCATCGAGGTGCCGGACATCACGGTCGCGGACTGGAAGCTCGGGCCTGTCTGGTTCACCGAGCGTCCGGACACTGCGTACCATGACTTCATGGGTCAGTGGATGGATCGACCGATCGAGGGCTCGCTCGGGGCGAACGTGTTCGGGCATTTCGTCATGACCCTGGACTACCCTGCAAGGACGGCATGGTTCGCGTGCGCGCGCGGCTGTCGCTCTGCGGGCGATCGATGATGCGGTTCCCATCGCGCTGGAGGCATCGACGATGAAATACCTGCACACCATGGTCCGCGTGCGCGACCTCGACGCGTCGCTGCGCTTCTATTGCGAAGGCCTCGGCTTGCGCGAAGCGCGTCGGATCGACAACGAGAAAGGCAAGTTCACGCTGATCTTCCTGAGCGCGCCGGAGAGCCCCGAAGCCGAGATCGAACTCACCCACAACTGGGGCTCGGATGAAGACTATGGTTCATCGCGCAACTTCGGCCACCTCGCGTTCCGGGTCGACGACATCAACGCGACTTGCGCGCACCTGCAGGCGATGGGGGTCACGATCAACCGCCCGCCGCGCGACGGCCACATGGCATTCGTGCGTTCGCCGGACCTGGTCTCTATCGAGTTGTTGCAGAAAGGCGACGCGCTGCCGCCGGCCGAACCGTGGGTGTCGATGCCGAATGTGGACGTGTGGTAATCAGCCGCGCAATGCCTGGTCCAGGTCCGCGATCAGGTCGTCCGCATGTTCGAGACCGACCGAAATGCGCAACAGGTTCTGCGGGGAGAACGGGTGCGCACCCTCGACCGATGCGCGGTGCTCGACCAGCGATTCGCAGCCGCCGAGCGACGTCGCGTTCGTGAACACGCGCAAGCGTGATGCCATCGCGAGCGCGGCATTGCGGCCACCGCGCAGTTCGATGCTGAGCATGCCGCCGAAGTCACGCATCTGGCTCGCGGCGACCGCGTGCCCAGGATGCGATGGCAGCCCCGGGTAGTTCACGCGTTCGATCGCCGGATGCGCTGCAAGGAAGTCGGCGATGCGGCGCGCGTTCGCGCAATGCATCGCCATCCGCGCAGGCAGCGAGCGGCATCCGCGCAAGGTCAGCCATGCGCTGAATGGCGCGAGGATCGCGCCGGTGAGATGGCGGCGGTGGGCGACGCGTTCGAAGAAGCCATCGCGCTGCGCGAACACGAGTGCGCCGCCAAGCACGTCGCTATGGCCGCCGAAGTACTTGGTCGTCGAATGCATCACGATATCGGCGCCCAGAGCGATCGGCTGCTGCAACACGGGCGTCGCGAAGGTGTTGTCGCTGACGAGTGCGGCGTCCGCGTCGTGCGCGATCTCGGCAAGCGCGGCAAGATCGCAGACTTTCATCCGCGGATTCGAAGGTGTCTCGGCCCAGATCAACGCCGTGCCCGCGTTGCACGCGGCACGCACCGCGTCGAGGTCGGACATGTCGACCATCGTCGATGCGATGCCGCGCTCGGGCAGGAATTCGCGGGCGAGCACGCGCAGGCCGGTGTAGCAGTCGTCGGGGATCAGCACGCGCGAGCCGTTCGGCAACGATTCCAGCAACGCGGTGATCGCGGCCATGCCCGACGCGAATGCGAGCGATGCCTCGCCGCCTTCCAGCGCGGACAACGCGGCTTCGAGACGGTCCTGGGTCGGGTTGCCTTCGCGCTGGTATTCGTAGCCGGCGACGCGTTCGCCGGCGGCGCCGTGCTGGAACGTCGTTGCAAGGTGGATCGGCGGCGCCATCGCGCCGGTCTGGGCATCGGGTTCGGCGCCCGCGTGGATCGCGAGGGTTTCAAATCGCATGGCGTTTCCTTCGGAGTCGATGGGCCTTGCTAGATCCAGACGTCGTTGTGCGCGGTCAGGGTTCCGCCCGCCTCGCCGGTATTGACCACGCCGCGCGGCTCGATGATCAACGCATGGCATTCGCGCGCCGCGCGGGTAATGTGTTCGACGCCCCTGGGCACGACGAGCAGTTCGCCGGCCTTGAGCGTCACGTCGCGATCGCGGAATCCGACCTGCATTTCGCCTGCCACGACCAGGAACACCTCATCGGTGTCCTCATGCGTATGCCAGACGAATTCGCCCTCGAGTTTCACGAGTTTGAACTGGTAGTCGTTCATCTCCGCGATCACCCGCGGCGACCAGTGTTCGCTGAAGCGGGTCAGCTTCTGGGCGAGGTTGATGGCGTCCGCGCTCATGGTCCGGGAGCGGTTCGGGCAGCTGCTGGAAGTGGACGTGCCGGCATTCAGGCGTTGCGCGCTTCGCGGAATGCCTCTCGCGCGGCGACGATCGTCTCGGCGATGTGGTCCTCGCCGTGCGCGGACGACAGGAAGCCGGCTTCGAAAGCCGACGGCGCGATGTACACGCCGCGATCGAGCATGCCGTGGAAGAAGCGCCTGAACATCGCGACGTCGCATGCGGTCGCCTGCGCGTAACTCTCGACCTTCGCGGAAGTGAAGAACAGGCCGAACATGCCGCAGGCCCGGTTCGTGCTGAATGGCACGCCGGCTGCGTCGGCCGTCGCCTGCAGCGCATCCGTGAGCAGGCGCGTGCGGCGATCGAGTTCGTCGTAAAAGCCTGGCTGCTGGATCAGGTCGAGCGTCGCCAGTCCGGCGGCCATCGCGACCGGATTGCCGCTGAGCGTGCCTGCCTGGTAGACCGGGCCGCTCGGTGCGATCTGCTGCATCAGGTCGCGCCGACCGCCGTAGGCCCCAACCGGCATGCCGCCGCCGATGATCTTGCCGAACGTGGTCAGGTCGGGGGTGACGCCGTACAGCGACTGCGCGCCGCCGAGCGCGACGCGGAATCCGGTCATCACCTCATCGAAGATCAGCAACGCGCCGTGTTTCGTGCACAGCGCGCGCAGGTGTTGCAGGAAACCGTCGCGCGGCAGGATGCAATTCATGTTGCCGGCGATCGGTTCGATGATGAGCGCGGCGATGCTGTCGCCGTGGGCATCGAACAGCGCGGTCGCCGCTTCGGCATCGTTGTAGGGCAGGGTCAGAGTGAGATCGGCGAGCGCTTTGGGCACACCGGGAGAATCGGGTACGCCGAGCGTGAGCGCGCCGGAGCCGGCCTTTACCAGGAAACTGTCGCCATGGCCGTGGTAGCAGCCCTCGAACTTCACGATGCGCGTGCGCCCGGTCGCGCCACGCGCCAGGCGGATCGCCGAGAGCGTGGCCTCGGTGCCGGAATTCACCATGCGCACCATCTCGACCGACGGGATCAGCCGGGTGATGGTCTCCGCCATCGTCACTTCGAGCGCATTCGGTACCCCGAACGACAGGCCGTCGCGCATGGTGCGTGCGACCGCATCGAGCACCTGCGGATGCGCGTGGCCGGCGATCATCGGCCCCCACGAGCCGACGTAGTCGATGTAGCGCTTGCCTTCGACGTCCCACAGGCAGGGGCCTTGTGCGCGCTGCGCGAAGAATGGTTCGCCTCCCACCGACTTGAATGCGCGCACGGGCGAGTTGACGCCGCCGGGCATCAACTGCAATGCACGCTGGAAGAGGTCGTGGTTGTTCGGGCTCATGGGTTCTCGTCGATCAGTTGGGGGCTTTGAATGCGGCCACGTAGGCGCGCGCCGCATCGGCCGGGTCGCGCGCGCTCCACAGGCCGGAGATCACCGCGATCAGGTCGGCTCCGGCATCGCGCAGCGTCCGCACATTCTGGGGCTGGATGCCGCCGATCGCCACGAGCGGCAGTCCGAAGCGTTTCGCCTCGCGCAGCAGGCTCGGGGCCGCGTGCACGGCCTGGGGCTTGCTCGGGCTGTCGAAGAACGCCCCAAACGCGAGATAGTCCGCGCCCTGCGATTTCGCCGCCTGCGCGCGTTCCATGCTCGCGTAGCAGGAGATCCCGATCAGCGCATCGGCGCCGAGTTCGTCGCGCACGGCGGCAGCTTCGCCATCGGTGTCGCCCAGATGTACGCCATCGGCCTGCATCGCGCGCGCCAGCGCAATGTCGTCGTTGACGATCAGCGGCACGCCGTAGGGCAGGCACAGCAGCTTGAGTCCGAGCGCCTGCTCGAGCCGCAGGACCGGGTCGGCGCTCTTGTTGCGGTATTGCATCATCGCGATGCCCTGGTCGAGCACGGCCTCTGCGCGTTTCAGCAGGCGCCGCGTGTCGCTGTCGTCAGGCGTGATCGCATACAGGCCCCGCCTGGGCCATTCGCTACGCATGCTCGCTTCCCCCCGGTTGCGCGAAGTGCGAAAATCAGAGTTTGTGTCGCCAGCGAAGCCACTGCAATGACCGCGTCCGTTTCCGCCACTACTGTTTACCGCACCTGGATGTGCGTCGTCTGTGGATTCATGTACGACGAAGCGCAGGGATTGCCCGAAGAAGGCATCCCGCCAGGGACGCGCTGGGAAGACGTGCCCGACACCTGGGTCTGTCCAGACTGCGGCGTGACCAAGGACGACTTCGAAATGGTGCCGATGTAGCACGCATCGCGCGACGGGCGTCGCGAGCGTGCGCCCAGTGGTGTGCGCAGGGCGACTGGCCGGTCAGTTCAGCCGCCGGGCCCTGCCGGTCGCCTCGATCAACAGCGAGCGGATCGCCTCGACATCGGGCGCCTCGGGCTGGACGGCGAGGTAGCGGGCAAGATCCTCTCGCGCACCGGCGACATGCCCGAGCTTGAGGTACGCCAGGCCGCGATCGCGCACTTCCTCGCCGAGGCTGGGCGCGAGTTTGAGCAGGCGGTCCGCCGAGCGGGCGACGCGTTCCCAGTCGTCCTGGTCGACATACAGTGCCTTGAGGTTGCGCAGCATGCGCATCAGGATCGTGCGGTGGGTCGCCGGCGCCAGGATGTGCAGCAGTTCGGCGTCGTCAGGCGACTGGCCGCCGAAATGCACGCTGACGCGGTCGCGCAATTCATCGGCGCTCAGCGATCGGCCCTTGTTGAACGGGTCCATCACCAGGATGCCGTCGTCGACCGGCAGCCGCACCAGGAAATGACCGGGGAACGAGATGCCGTCGAGCGGCACGTCGAGCCGGCGCGCGATTTCCATCTGCACGACGGCGAGCGAAATCGGAATGCCGAGCTTGCGGTCGAACACATCGTTGAGATAGCTGTTGCGAGGGTCGCTGTAGGCGTCGTTGTTGCCGCCGAAGCCGAGCTCCTCGAACAGGTAGCGGTTGATCACCGCCATCCGCGCCGGTGCTTCCTGCTGCGCGAGCACTTCGTCGCGCAATGCGTCCACATAGCCCTGCACGAGGTCGTCGTAGTGCGCCGCCTGCAGTTGCGGATATTCGTCGCGCGCGATCAGCAGCGCGGTGCCGAGCAGGGGCAGGGCGTCGTCGTCCATGCGCGCGAGCGCATCCCATGCGGGTAGATCGGTGGCGCTGGCGTTGCGATGCGTATCCATGGCTGCGATCTGGGTCCGGGCAAGCGTCCTGTCAAGGCGGAGAGGGCGGCGGATCTGCGGTGATGCCAGGCCCGAAGGTCAGCCGATCGCCCTTTTTCACGTGCAGTCGATCGGCTGTTCCGGCATTGAGTTCGAGCACGTACAGCGCCGGACCTTCACTACGGTACGGCGGGCATGCATTGCCAAGGTCGCAGGGCGGCGTTCGCTTCGATACCGAGACCAGCCTGCGTCCGGAATCGAAATAGAAGATGTCCAGCGCGATCAGGGTGTTCTTCATCCAGTACGCCAGCGGCACTTCGCCTTCGTGGATGAACAGCATCCCGTTGTCGCGCGCCATGTGGGCGCGGAACATCAGGCCGCGCGCGCGCTGCGCATCGCTCTGCGCGATCTCGATCGTGAAGCGATGGCCATGCAGTTCGACCCACGAGGTCGCCATCGGCGTGATCGCATAGGCATCGGCGGCATCCTGTGCCGATGCCGGCAATGCCAGCGATGCGCCCAGCAGGAGCAGGCCCAGCAAGCGTGTCGGTCGCGTCATGCAGAACTTCCATCGGGGCCTGTTGTGACGTTCGGTCAGCGCCAGTCGGCTGTCAAGCCCGCACGGAAGCCGGTTGGCCGCGCCTGTCCGCCGGAATGCCCGCCGTGCAAAATTCTTTCCTGGAAGGTGTTGACGTACGCGAGCTGGGCTGTATGATGTGCGGCTCGCTGGAGCGAAACGCTTCAGCCGCTGGGGGACCGGGAACGGTCCAGCAGTCGCAGCGGACGGTGACGGAAGTGTTGCCGG
>JBBQHA010000037.1:0-25276 GCA_038323475.1 Lysobacterales bacterium | reverse complement strand
GTCGTGCATGTCGATCACGAAGGCGGGCAGGCCGGCATCGGTAGCGATGCAACCAAGGTGGGCGCGCAGATCGACGAGCATCACGACTCGGCATCCCGTGCTCGCCGGTAGTCGTCGGCGCTGCAACCCGCGACCTCGTGAAGCGCTCGGTTTCGACCGTCATGTTCGTCACCTCCGTCACTGAGTGATGACGGTTGTGACGGTCGTGACGGTGCATCTGCCCGGCTGCACAGGGTCAACGTCCGCGCGTTACCGGAGCGGTTCAATCGCTCGATGTCGATGCCGTGATGCCGGAGCGCAGGCCCGAGCCGCATGACGATGCCCGACAAGGCGCGCGGCGACCTCGGCCAACTCTGCGAGCGTGCCTCGCTTTCGTCCACGCTGCGCGACAACGCGACCAGCAAGTCGCCGGCGGTTCCCGTCCACGTTCCCCGATTGCGCACGAAACCCAGCAGCGCGCGCCCGACGGCGGAAGATTCGATGCCGGCGGACAATCCCGTTTCCAGATTCGCCCGATAGCTGCGCATGAAGTCGTCGGCAGTGAATCCCAGCGGTTCCATCCCTGCGGCGGCCCATTTCGCGAAGTCGGCCATCCGTGGCAATGGCCCAATGCGAATGTCCCGATGATCGCGGATCGCCTTCGCCAGCCCGTGCAGCAACCCCGTGAAGATCGCCGGCAAGTCGGCGTCGAAGGCACGCCAGAAGTCGTCTTCGGCCTGTCTGTTGCGGATCATTTCCAACTCGATGTGCAGTCCACGTTCGGCCAGGTCGGGCCGTGTCGCCACGTCCTCGATGCCGTTGACGATCACCGGGCACTGCACCTCGATCAATACCTCCTCGGTGTTGGTATAGAGCAGGCGTTCGGAGATCGCGCCGCCCGTCGCCAGCCGGCACAACGCATCGCTCATCTGCGGCGTCAGGTAGCTCAGGTTGTCGAGCGCCAGCAACCTGCCATTGAGTGCGCCGACCAGCAAGTCGCGCACGTCTTTGGGTGGTGCGCGAAGCGGTGCCGTACTCGGATCGATGATGCGGCGCAGGACGCGCGTCGCCGTCGATTTACCGGTTCCCTGTTCGCCGCCGAGAAACAGGATCGGAAACGGGCCGGTCGGTCTCAGCGACGCGAGCAGGAACCCGGCGACCAGCGGGCGATGTTCTTCACAGACGTTCAGGTAGCGCCAGAGTCGCGAGAAATTCGGCTCGGCCAGCTTCGGCAGTGCGAGCATCCCGTCGGAGCGACGAAACCGCACGGACGGTTGGCACTGGGTGCGGATACCATCGGCCGTGACCACGATCACCGCCTCGTCGCAGGTGTCGAACACCACGTTCTCGCCATCGGCTGCGGTACGCAACCAGACGCGATGACAGCAGCCGCGAAACTTCGCCAGACTTGCGAGGGTCGCGATGGCGTCGCCGATGCTGTTGCGGTTCGCACCCTTGCCGGTGACAGACAGGAACCGCTCGGCCAGCACCTCCCGGTAACGCGGCGACTCGACCGCATACACGCGACCGCCGACATTCGCATAGGCGATCTTGCCCGGATCGTGGAACAGTTCATGCGCGCGTCCGATGTCGACCAGCACGTCGGCCTGCTTGCGCGGCTTTCCTTCCGAATCGGTCGGGGCGATGTCGTCCGGTTCGGACCGCATCAGTGTCGGCGGCACCCTGCGGGCCTTATCCACTCGCGCAAGATCGCGTTCTGCCTGTTCGTCAAGATTTGCGACGTGCCTGTTAGTGGCCTCCACGGAGCACCTCCCGAGCCGCATGGATGCGTTCCACAGCAACATCGAGTCGATGGTGATCATCGTCGGCCAGATCCTCGCCGCGCTGCGCGTAGGCGGCCGCACAGAGCACGACCGTCGCTTCGTGGCTGAGCACGCCGAGTGCGGCGTTCCAGTCGGCCTGCAACACGGCGCGGCGATTCTCTCGACGTTCCTCCGGGGTCGCCGGTTTCGGCTTGTTCGGGAACAGGTCGGCCATGGTCAGGCCGACGGCCTGCACGATGGAAAGTGCGTGGCACCCGGCGAAACAATGAAGCAGCACGGTCCCGTCCGATGTTTCGGCAACGGACAGCGATGCGGACTTATCCGTGTGAGCAGGGCAACGCGCCATCCATCCTTTGCCGCCGCGCCTTGTGCCTTCTAGTCGAGACAACAGCATGTCAACGCCGCCGGTAGTAGAATCAGCACGTCCGCCAAGACGCATGCTGTTCCCGACGCCAGCCTCGTGCTGGCGTTGTGGTCTCTGGGGCGCGTTCATGCTGCGGCCTTTGCATCACGTTCAGCGATGCGGTCGGCAATCCACTGCGAGACCTCATGCTCGGGCCATGCGCTTGCGTGCTGGCCAATTTTCAGCGGTGCGGGAAATGTGCCGCGTTGGATTTGGAGGTAGATCGCACTGCGGGATAGTCCGGTCCGCGCCCTGACTTCTGGCAGGCGCAGTAGGGAGTAAACGGGAGCGGCGATTGTTGCCGGGATAGTGCTGCCTTTCATTGTTGTCGCTCCTGTCTCGATGGACTGGGGGCGAAAACAAGAAAGCGCCCCACAGCCCGAATTGATCGGACTGTCGGAGCGCTCTGAGAGGACTTATCGGCATCGCATTGGGGGCAGCATCTGTGCCCTTATCCGCTAGCGCCGGGTCTGTTTAGAGGCCGCGACAAACTTTAGATGCGATCAAACGTTAGTCCCCCAGCCGCGTCCCGTCAAGGCCACGCCGAACCATTGCGGGCTAGGCGCGGCCGTTCGGAATCATCCTGCCTTGCGTGCCATCGGCAACAGTTTGCCGCCGACCTTCAACGTATCCAGATAGTCGGCCCATGCCTGCATCATCGTCTTGCGCTCCGGCAGGTGCTGCGCGCGGTTGTAGGCGTCCTTGACGGCATTGGCTTCCTTGTGGGCCAGCTGGCGCTCGATCACGTCGGTTGCATAGCCCAATTCGTGCAGCAGCGTGCTGGCCGTGCTGCGGAAGCCGTGGCCGGTCATGGTGTCGCCGTCGTATCCCATCGTCCGCAGCGACGCGGTGACGGTGTTCTCGCTGAGCGGTCGGCGGATGCTGCGCGCGCTCGGAAAGACGTATTGGCTGCGGCTGGTCAACGCGTGCATTTCGCGCAGGATCGCGACGGCTTGCCGCGACAGCGGCACGATATGGTCGGCCCGCATCTTCATCTTCGCGGCAGGAATGCGCCACTCGGCTTTGTCCAGGTCGATTTCCGACCATTCCGCCGTGCGTAGCTCGCCGGGCCGGACGAACACCAGCGGCGCGAGCTTGAGCGCGCGGGCAGCGATGAACCCGCCGCCATAGGCGTCGATGGCGCGCAGCAGTTCGCCGACGCGCTTTGGGTCGGTGATGGCCGCATGGTGTTTCACCTTCGGGGCCTTGATCGCGTCGCGTTGCAGGTCGGCGGTCGGGTCGGCCTTCACTCGCTGGGTCGCCTTGCCGTAGCGGAACACGGCGGACACCTTTGCGCGCAGGCGGCGGGCGGTTTCCAGCAGGCCGCGTGCTTCCAGCGATTGCAGCAGGGCGAGGATGTCGGCGCTGGTGATGGCGTCGACGGGCTTCCGGCCGAATGCCGGAATGGCGTAGTCGTCCATCAACCAAGTGTCCTTGGCCATCGTCGCTTCGGACACGTCACGTCGGGACAGCCATTCCTTTGCGAGCAGGTCGAAGGTGAGGGCGGCCGCTTCCTTGTCGGCGATGCGCTGTGCGCCGGGGTCGGTGCCGGAGGCTAGCAGGGCGCGCGCGGCGTCGCGGCGGCGGCGTGCATCGGCCAGCGACACGTCGGGCCATGCGCCCAGCCCAATCATCTTCGGGGTTCCGATGTAGCGATACCGGAAGCGCCACAGGCGCGCGCCAGTGGTCGGGACCTCTACGCACAGGCCCTTGTCGTCGGCGATCCTGTAGAGCGTCAGGCGCGGCTTGAGCGCGCGTAGCTTGGCGTCCGTAAGCATGACGTACCCCGTGTGAGTAGGGCGGTCGCTTTGGAGTGAGTGGCAGCCCGCCTACTCACGATCCTACTCACGGCCAGGGTCGGATGCAATGGGACGGCATCGGACGCCCTGAAACAAGAAACCCGCCATCTAGGCGGGTTTCAGGAGATTTCTGGACGGTGTTGGACGGCTTGAAGCAGTCATTTGGTGCCGAAGGTGGGACTCGAACCCACACGCTTTTAAGGGCGGCGGATTTTGAGTCCGCTGCGTCTACCGATTCCGCCACTTCGGCACGGGCGCGCAGTATAGCCGATGGGGCGCTGCGTTCGCGTGGGTTCCTTTGGGCTGGCTCGCGGCAAGCCGGGGGACGCCGCGAATGGGAGTTGCAGTCTTACGCAGCGGCGTCGGTCGCCATCGCGCTGCCGCAGCGCACGAACCATTCGCCTTCCTGCGGGTAGAACTTCGAGCAATAGTCCATCGGCGCCTTGTAGATGTGCAGGGTGACGGCGACCTTGTCCGGGTTGGGGTTGGCGATGGTGTGGTACTCGTGCGGCGGAATCAGGCTGCCTGCGCTGCCGGGACTGGCATGCATGCCGCCGGCGGCGCGGAAGCGATAGCGCTCGCCATCGCGCTCGAGCAATTCGTACTGGGTGATTTCGAGTTGCCCGTCCCAGACGCCTTCCACGCACCACATGCCGGAATGGTCGTGCACCGGCGTGCCCTGGCCAGGACCCCAGGTCATTGCGACGACGCTGTAGCCGAGCCGTTCGCTGCGATAGAGCTCGCGGCGCGCGTAGTGATCCGTGATCGCTTCGTGGACGCAGTCCGGCAGGCGCACGTCGGGGTCGCGGATCAGGGCGCACAATGCATTGCGCAGCGCCGTGGTGACCGCCTGCTGGTCGCCTAGCTCGACCGCCGCATCGATCAGCGCGATGAACTTGTCGCGGCCGGTGAAGTCGATCGGGATGCACGGCGGGCAGCAGGGTTTCGTGTCGTCCATGGCGGCGATTCTACCGCTCATCGGAGGCCGGCGAGGAAATCGCCGACAACAGGGCCGAAACGCGCGATATCGACCAGGAATGCGTCGTGGCCCTGCGGCGAGGGCAGGGGGGCGAAGGTGACGTCCGCACCGCCTGCGCGCAGGCCATCGGCGAGCTGTTCCTGCTGTTGTAGCGGGAACAGGATGTCGGTCTCGACGCCGATCACCAGCGCCCGGCTCAATCCGGTTCCATCGAGCCCGACGTTGTTCAGTGCGACCGCGACATCGCCGTCGCCGTACTCGGCGAGGTCGAACCAGTCCATCGAGCGGCTGAGGTAGAGGTAGCAGTTCGGGTCGAACTGGCGCACGAACCGCCGCGCGTGGCCTTCAAGGTAACTCTCGACCTGGAACTCCAGGCCGAACGGGGAGTCGTCGTCGCGATGATCGCCGTCGAGCCGCACGCGTCCGAAGCGACCGCTCCATTCCAGCGACGAACGATAGGTGATCACGCCGAGCTTGCGCGCCATGCGCATGCCGTTTTCCGGGTACGACGCATCGGTGTAGGCGCCTTCGTCCCATTTCGGATCGAGCCGGATCGCTTCGCGCTGCAGCGAGCGGATCGCGATCGAGAACGGCAGCGACAGCGCCGCGCCGGAAATGTTGATCTGCGTGCGCGACCCGTGCGGATGCAGCGTGGCGTATGCGAGCGCGCTCATGCCGCCCATCGAGCAACCGATCGTACACGCGAGCTGATCGATGCCAAGTCCCTGCACCAAGGCATGCGCGGCGTTCGCGATGTCCTCGATCGACAGTTCCGGGAATGTCAGGCGATACAGCGCGCCCGTTGCAGGATCGATCGACGCGGGTCCGGTCGAACCCTTGCAACTGCCCAGCGAGTTCGCGCAGACGACGAACCAGCGATCCGTATCGATCGCCTTGCCCGGCCCGATCATGGCTTCCCACCAGCCAGCTTCGGGATTGCCTGCATGCGACGCGGCGTGTGCGCTCGGAGACAGCCCGGTCAGGATCAGGATCGCATTGTCGCGCGCTGCATCCAGCGTGCCCCAGGTTTCGTAGGCGAGGCGTGCGCCATGCAGTTCGCCGCCGCGCTTGATCGCGAACGGCGAAGGCAACGCGTGGAAGCGGCTGGCGGGCGGAATGAATTCGGTCATGGACGGATTCGATCAGGGGCGGATTCGATCAAGGGCGGATCAATCACGGTCGGACTCGATCAGGGATGGATGCGGTCGATGGTCAGCGTGAGCATGTCTTTCGCGCCGACGGTGGCGGTCAACGGTGCGGTTTCGAAATCGCCGGGCTGCGCGATAGCGTCGCCGGAATGGGACACGCGCGCCTGCACGGCGACGGTCGCCTGTTGCGACAGGCGCATGGTCGGCATCGGCCCGTCGGTGTCGGCCAGCGCGATCGTGATCGGAAAGTTCTTCGCGGGAACGCGCTTCACCGCGAGCGGCATCGGCGGTCCGTTGGGCATGCGCGCGAAAACGAACAGCACGTCGTCCGGCGCAAGCTTCGCGCGCAACGCCGGGGCGATGTCCACGCGCGCAGTCAGCAGCGCCGGCCCGGTCGGGGTCGGCGCTGCTGCAGGCAGCGGCGGCATGCCGGCGTGCGCGCGCGCATCGTCGATCTGCTTGCGCAATGCGGGCAGCGTCGATTTCGGCACGAGCGCCAGCAGCGGTTCCCACGTCGCCGCGGCTTCGGCGTAATGCTGTTGCTGGTATGCGGCGATGCCGAGGAACCACAGGGCGCGCTGGTTGCCCGGTTCGACCCGCTGAGCCTCTTGCAGCAGCTTCAAGGCATCGCCCTGGATGCGATGCGCGGGATCCTGCAGAGTGATCGTTTCGGCGATCTCGACCAACAACCCCGGATCGTTCGGCGCAAGCCCCAGCGCCTGCCGGTAGGCATCGGCTGCATCGGCGAAGCGCTGCTGTTCCTTGCGACTGCGGCCCAGCAGGACCCAGCCTTCGAGGTTGTCAGGATGCATCCGCATCTGCGTGGCGAGCGCGTCCACCGCTTCGTCGAGGGTTGCCGGCGCCGCGAGGCGTGCGGGATCGAGCGCCGCGCGGTTGCCGATCTGCGCGTACAGCAGCACCGCGGCGATCGGCAGGACCAACGCGACCGCGTATGCGCTGCGGCGCGCGCCGCGCCACAGCGGCGGCAGCAGGAATGCGCCGGCGATGGCGACCATCAGGAACACGGCGACGATGAAGTCGTAGCGCATCACCAGTCCTCGCTCGATTCGGCCGTTGCGTCGGGCGCCGGGGACTGTGCGCGCAGCCGCGATGCGCGGCGTCGCACGATGAAGGCCACGGTCGCGCCGCCGCCGACGAGCAGGGCCAGCGGACCGAACCACAGCAGCCACGTCGCCGGTTCGACGCGCGGCTTGTAGAGGACGAATTCACCGTAGCGCGCGACCAGGAAATCGCGGATCTGCGCGTCGGTTTTTCCCTGCCGCATGAGATCGAGAATCTCGCGGCGCAGGTCGTGCGCGATCGGCGCCTGCGAGTCGGCGAGCGATTCGTTCTGGCACATCACGCAGCGCAACGTGCCGGTGAGCGCGTGGAAGCGCGTTTCCTCGGCAGTGTCGCGATAGACGACAGGCAGCGACGCCGACGTCTGTTGCGCGAACGCGATCGACGACAGCCACAGCAGTATCAGTGCAAGGACGATGCGCTTCATCGCTGCGCCTGCGCGGCCGGCAACAGCGGCAGCAATTCGTCGTGGACGACTGCTTCGGTCAATGGACCGACGTGCTTCCAGCGCACGACGCCGGCGGCGTCCACGAGAAAAGTCTCGGGTGCGCCGTAGATGCCCCAGTCGATCGCCGCGCGGCCTTCGGTGTCGGCGACGATCAGGGCGTACGGATTGCCGAACTGCGCGAGCCAGCGCTGCGCGTCGGACGGATCGTCCTTCAGGTTGTAGCCGACGACCTTGACCACACGGCTTGCGGCCAGCGCGGTGATCGCAGGGTGCTCCTCGCGGCAGTTCACGCACCAGCTGCCCCAGACATTGAGTACGTACGGCGCACCGGCAAGGTCGGCATTGCTGATCGATTTGGTGGATGCGGGCAGCGCGGGCAGTGCGAAAGCAGGCGCCTGTTTGCCGATCAGCGGCGACGGCAGTGCCCCCGGATCTTCGTGTTTGCTCAACTCGATGCCCGCGTACAGCAGGCCGCCGAGGGCGAGGAACACCAGCAAGGGCAGCAATCGGCGCAGCATCTCAGACCCCCTCGACATAGCGGCGGCGAAAGCGCCGGTCGAATGCCGTCGTGAATCCGCCCAGCGCCATCAGCAACGCCCCGAGCCAGATGCAGCGCACCCACGGCTTCACGTAGACGCGCAAGGCCCAGCCGCCGTTCGCGTCGACCGGTTCGCCGAGCGCGACGTAGAGGTCCCGGCTCAGCGCGGGATCGATGGCGGTCTCGGTCATGATCTGCCCGCCGGCCGCGTACTGGCGTTTTTCCGGATGCAGGATCGCGATCTGCAGGTCGCCATGGAAGACGGTGACGCTGCCGTGATCGGCGACGTAGTTCGGGCCGGTCGCGTGCTCGACGCCATCGAAACGGAATGCGTAGCCGGCCGCCTCGATCCGCTGGCCGCGCGCGACCGCGACATCCTTCTGCACGCTCGTGCTTTCGGTCATCAGCACGCCGAAGAAGAACACCGCCAGACCGATGTGGGCGAACGTCATGCCGAGCATCTCGGCGGTGTAGCGTTGTCCCTTCATCGCGAGGCGGCGCCATGCGAAGCGCAACGTGCCTGCCAGCAGCCACAGGCCGATGACGACGCCGGCGACGGTTTTCCAGGTCGCGTTCGGCCACTTCATGAAGGCGATGCCGCCGCAGAGCAGCGCCAGCAGCAGCCAGGGCAGCAGCAGCTTGATCGGCAGCGACGGCTGCTCGCGCTGCCAGCGCGTCAGCGGCCCGAACGGCACCAGCAGGACGAGCGGCGCCATCAACAGCATGAACATCGAACCGAAGTAGGGCGGCCCGACCGAGTAGCGGCCGAGGTGCAGCGCGTCGGCGAACAGGGGGAACAGGGTGCCGATCAGCACCATCGCGCAGGCCGATGTCAGCAGCAGGTTGTTTGCGAGAATCAAGATCTCGCGCGAGGCGAGCGCGAACGGCGCGCCGTCGTCGTCGCGCGGCGCGCGGAATGCATACAGCAGCAGCGAGCCGCCGATCACGATGCCGAGGAAGGTGAGGATGAACAGCCCGCGCGCAGGATCGGCCGCGAACGAATGCACCGAGGTGATCACGCCCGAACGCACCAGGAACGTGCCGAGCAGCGACAGCGAGAACGCGGCGATCGCGAGCAGCAGGGTCCAACCGCGGAAGCTGCCGCGTTTCTCGGTCACCGCCTGCGAATGCAGCAGCGCGGTGCCCGCGAGCCATGGCATGAACGACGCGTTCTCGACCGGATCCCAGAACCACCAGCCGCCCCAGCCGAGCTCGTAGTACGCCCACCACGAACCAAGCGCGATTCCGCAGGTCAGCAACGCCCACGCAACGTTCGTCCACGGCCGCGACCAGCGCACCCAGCGTCCGTCGACCTTGCCATCGAGCAGCGCTGCGATCGCGAATGCGAACGCGACGGTGAAACCGACATAGCCGCTGTAGAGGATCGGCGGATGCATGATCAGGCCGGGATCCTGCAGCAGCGGATTGAGGTCGGCGCCTTCAGCGGCCGCCGGCAGGACGCGCGCGAACGGATTCGAAGTCAGCAGGGTGAACAGCAGGAAGCCGACGCTGACCAGGCCCATGACGCCGAGCACGCGAGCGATCACTGGTCGTGGCAACGCGCGCGAAAACGTCGCGACCGCGCCCGTCCACAGCGCGAGGATCAGGATCCACAACAGCAGTGAGCCTTCGTGCGCGCCCCATACGGCGGCGATGCAATAGCGGAACGGCAGCAGCGAATTGGAATTGCGGGCGACATAGGCGACCGAGAAATCGTGCACGATGAACGCGTGCATCAGCAGCACGAACGCGAGCGCGACGAACAGCAACTGGCCGTATGCGGCCGGCCGCGCAATGCGCATCCACGCATCCACGCCGCGTTGCGCGCCGAGCAGGGGCAACACGGCCTGCATCGTCGCCAGGACGAGTGCGAGGATCAGCGCGAACTGGCCGACCTCGGGCAGCATGCCGGCAACTGCCTGCAGTGCGTGTTGGCTGGTTGCCGACAGCATCTACGGCGGCGCCGCGCACGGCGTGTGCGGAAGCGTCCTGCCCTTCGCGATCGCGTCCGCCACTTCCTTCGGCATATAGGTCTCGTCGTGCTTCGCCAGGATCTCGTCGGCGCGGAAACCATCGTTCGCCATGCGGCCGGTCGCGATGATGCTCTGGCCTTCGCGGAACAGGTCGGGGAGGATGCCGGTGTAGCGGACGGGAATCTGGTGCACGCGGTCGGTGACGACGAAACGCACCGCGAGCGTACCCGTGGTGCGGCGCACGCTGCCTTCGCAGACCACGCCGCCGAGGCGGAACAGCTGCTTGTCGGCAGCCTGGCCGGCGGAGATGTCGGTCGGCGTCAGCAGGTACCTGACATTGTGTTGCAGGGCGACGATCACCAGTCCGCCGGCGACGCCGATCGCGACCAGCGCGAGCAGCACGAAACCGAGCCTGCGCTTGCGGGTCGGATTCATGGCTTGGTCCTTGCGGCTTTCCGGCGAATGGAGCGCAGCAGGCGACGATGCTTCAGCCACGGCGCGAGTCCGTCCCACGCCAGCACGATGCCGAACACCGCGTACGCAGCGACGATGTAGGGCAGGTAGGTCATGGATTCGCTCGCGTCGTGCCGCAGCCGGCGACTTCGTGCGCCCAGGCCTTGCCGGCTTCGCGCTCGACCAGCATCGTGCGTGCGCGCGAAAGCAGCGATCCGACGAACCACACCTGCATCGCCGCGACCGTCGCGAGCAGCGGCAGCACCATGCTTGGATCGATCTTCGACGGACCCATCAGCCGGATCGTCGAGCCCTGGTGCAGCGAATTCCACCATTGCACCGAGTAATGGATGATCGGCAGGTTGACCAGGCCGATCATCGCGAGGAAGCCCGCCACGCGCGCGCCGCGCCGGCGATCCTCGATGGATGCGTCGAGCGCGATCACGCCGATGTAAAGGAACAGCAGCACGAGTTCGGAGGTCAGGCGCGGATCCCAGTCCCACCAGGTGCCCCACATCGGCCGACCCCAGATCGAACCAGTCGCGAGCGTGATCACGGTGAACGCAGCGCCGATCGGCGCGCAGGCCATCGCGAGAATCTCGCAGAGCTTGATCCGCCATACCAGTGCGATCGCGGCCTGGATCGCCATCGTCGTGTAGACGAACAGGCTCATCCACGCGCAGGGGACATGGATGAACAGGATCCGGTAGCTGTCGCCCTGCTGGTAATCGGCCGGTACCCGGAACAGCGCGCCCCAGATGCCGACGCCGAGCAGCAGCAGCGACGCGCCGAAGCACCACGGAATCCAGCGGCTCGCGAAGCGGTGGAAGACCGGCGGCGAACCGAGTTGGTTGAACCACAAAATGAGCGACTTCATTGCGGCTGGTGATTCATGGCAACGCAATCCGGATCGCGGCAGCGGCGGCGAGAGGGGCCAGCACCAGCGCCAGCACGAGGCCGGCGGCCAGCAACAGCACCGCGCCGAGCCAGTCCTGGCCTTGCGCGGCGGCCATCACGCTGCCCGCGCCGAACACCAGGACCGGCACGTACAGCGGCAGTGCGAGCAGGGGCAGCAGCATACCAGAGCGGCGCAGCCCGACCGTCAGCGCGGCCACCGTCGAACCGAGCAGCACCAGTAACGGCGTGCCGACCAGCAGCGACAGCAGCAGCGGTACGAGCAAATGGTCGGGCAGGAACAGCAACTGCGCGAGCAGCGGCACGACGAGGATCAGCGGCAGTGATCCGGTCAGCCAGTGCGTAAACATCCGGCAGGCCAGCAACAACGACAGCGGCACCGGTGCGAGCAATTGCTGTTCGAGGCTGCCGTCCTCGGCGTCCTGGCGGAACAGCGCATCGAGTCCCTGCAGCGACGCGAGCAATGCGGCGACCCAGATCGCCCCCGGTGCGAGCATCGCCAGCCGCGCCCGTTCGCTGCCGAGTGCGAGCGGGAACATCGCCACGACCAGGACCGCGAACAGCAGCGGTTGCAAGGTGTCGCCTCGGCGGCGCCACGCGAGGCGCAGGTCGCGCATCAGCATCGCGGCGGCGGCGCTGGGCAGGGTCGGGGTGCTCATGCAGGCAATTCCACGTCGCAATCGTGGGTGTCGCGGTTCGGTGCATCGAGCAGTAGCGTGCGCGTCCGTACTGGCGGTGCGGCGTAAGCGCCGTGCGTAGTGATCAGCGCCGCGCCGCCTTCGCCGAGATGCTTGCCGAGCAGGCGATCGACCAGGGTGATGCCGTCGCGGTCGAGGTTCGCGTAGGGCTCATCGAGCAACCACAGGCGCGCCGGAGACAGCAGCAGGCGCGCGAGCGACAGGCGCTTGCGCTGGCCTGCCGACAATCGCCCGGCGGGCACGTCCTCGAAACCGGCAAGCCCGACGCTCGCGAGCGCGGTGATCGGCGCCACGCCAGGACGGCAGCCGCACAGCCCGACCGCGTGGCGCAGGTTGTCGAGTCCGCCCAGGTCTGCCTTGTGCCCGGCCAGATGGCCGACGAATGCGATCCCCTCTGCCGGCAAGCGCTCGCAGGCCTCGCCATGCCACAGCATTTCACCATCGACAGCGCGCAGCAGCCCGGCCATCACGCGCAGCAGGGTCGTCTTGCCGACGCCGTTGCCGCCGGTCACCAGCAGCGCTTCGCCCGGATGGACGGCGAATTCCAGCGGCCCGAACACGCGTTCGTCGTTGCGGTCGAACCGCAGTCGTGCGACCGCGAGCAGGGGAGCTGTGGTGTCGAATGCGTTCAAAAGGGAATGGGCCACAGGCAGTGCGCCAATTTTAGCGGGTTGACGGGGTGAGGTCGATTGCTTCAGGACAAGCTGTCGTGCGAAATTCGTGGTGGGCAGTCATCGGCATGCGCCATCGGACGTCGCGAATGAGGGCAACCATCGTCATCCTCGTCTTGTTCGAGTGCCTGGCATGGATGCCGCGAGCGGCGGCTGCGCCCAGTCCTGATCGTGAATGCGCCACCCGGCTGGACGCGATCGCGATCGTTCCACTCGGTGGCCCCGCGGTCGACGGCGATCCGGCGCTCGCCTGGTTCATCGCGGATCCCTCCAGGAACAACGACGCGTGCCTCCAGTCGGCGCTGTCGGACACGAGCCTCCGACCCAATCCGTTCGATCCGGAGTCGATGCCGAACGTGACCCGGAGCGAAGTCGCGCTGTTCGTCCTCGCGAAGGCGAGGGGCTTTCACAGGAGCACGTGCTTCCCGGACGCATTGCTCGAAGCCCGCCACGAGGGTGCTTTGCAGTATCACCAGTGGTTCCTGCGCAAGGACCATGCCGACCAACTCGCTGCCCGCTGCCGGGCCGTCGTGAAGGCGTGGACCATGAACATAGTGGTTCCGTCTCCGACCGATGCGATCACGGTCCAGCAAGGCGCTTTCCCGCGCTGGAGCTGTATTGCGGCGCTGAAACAGGTCCGCGATTCCGCGCAGCTGAGGCGGCGTTTTGCCGGGATGTCGCGTTCCGAGGCGGGATGCATGATCGAGGCAATCGATTCCGGAGAACTTGTCCGCACCCCTGATGGTGTTTCGACATCGAGAGTCGTTTCGGTCTCGGAGCTGGCCCTGCTCGCCCTGTTCCAGGGTACGGACCTGGACGCCGTGAAAGCCTGCGACCCCGCTGCGACCGACGACGATGCGCTGATTCGCGATTTCGAGGACAAGTTGCCGAACCCGGGCTTCCGCAAACAGTTGCGCGCCTGCCTCCTGCAGAGACTGGGCATGAACGATCGGCCATGACGTTTACCGCTTCGGTCCGTCCCAACCTCGAGGGCAGGCCTCCAGACCGCTGCGCCATGTTCGCGATGAGTGCTCCCCGGACCGGGAGGCACGGCCTGTCGCACGGCGCATCGGCCCCGTAAACTGGGCACTTCGTTCGTCGCAACCCGCGCAGGGAGCAGCACCACTTGAACAGCATCCGGACCAAATTGCCGAAAGTCGGCACCACGATCTTCACCGTGATGTCGCAGCTCGCGGCCGAGCACAGGGCGGTGAACCTCGGGCAGGGCTTCCCCGATTTCGACACGCCGGCGCCGCTGGTCGATGCGCTCGCGCGCGCCGCGCGGGAGGGGAAAAATCAGTACGCGCCGATGACCGGCCTGCCGGTGCTGCGCCAGGCAATCGCCGCGAAGACGAAGGCGATCTACGGCCGCGATGTCGATGCGGATGCCGAGATCACCGTCACCAGCGGCGGCAGCGAGGCGATTTTCGACGCGGTGCTCAGCGTCGTGCGGCCCGGCGAGGAAGTGATCGTCCTCGACCCGTGCTACGACTGCTACGAGCCTGCCATCGATCTGGCCGGCGCGCGTGCGGTGCACGTGCCGCTCGATGCGCACGACTTCTCGGTGGACTGGCAGAAGGTCCGCGACGCGATCACGCCGCGCACGCGGATGCTGATGATCAACTCGCCGCACAACCCATCCGGCGCGATGCTGTCGGCCGCCGACATGGCGACGCTGGCGGACATCCTGCGCGGCACGGACATCCTGCTGCTGTCCGACGAGGTGTATGAGCACATCGTCTACGACGGCGCGCGCCATGAGTCGGTGCTGCGCTACCCGGAACTCGCTGAACGCAGCTTCGTGATCTCGAGCTTCGGCAAGACCTACCACTGCACCGGCTGGAAGGTCGGCTACTGCGTCGCGCCGCCAGCGCTCAGCTCCGAGTTCCGCAAGGTCCACCAGTACAACACCTTCTGCACCTTCGCCCCGGCGCAATGGGCGCTGGCCGAGATGCTGCTGCAGCACCCGCAACATCACGAGGAACTCGGCGCGTTCTACCAACCCAAGCGCGACCATTTCCGCGAGCTGCTGGCGTGCACGAAGCTCATGCCGCTGCCGGTTCCGGGCGGCTATTTCCAGCTCGCCGATTAGTCCGCGATCAGCGATTTGCCGGATGCGGAGTTCGCGCGCTGGCTCACGCTCGAGCACGGCGTCACCGGGATCCCGCTGTCGCCGTTCTACGAAACCCCGCCCGCGGGGCAACGCCTGATCCGGTTCTGCTTCGCGAAGAACGAGGCGACGCTGGAATCGGCGATCGCAAGGCTGGAGAAGATCTGAGACGCTGCGCATTCGAAACGACCGTTCGTGGTGAGCCAGTCGAACCATGAGCGGTTGCGCCCGGATCGCATCCATCGACTGGCCCATCCATCGACAGACTCGGGATGATGGTTCGACAAGCTCACCATGAACGGATTGGAAGGCACGATGACATGAACGACCTCCGCGTATCCCTCGTCCAGGGTGCTACCCTCTGGCACGACCCGGCCGGCAACCGCGACTACTACGCTGAGTTGATCGCGCCGCTGCACGGCCGCACCGACCTGGTCGTGCTGCCGGAAACCTTCACCAGCGGCTTCTCGAACGAGGCGATCCACAACGCCGAGACGATGGAAGGCCCGACCGTCGCGTGGATGCGCGCGCAGGCGAAGCTGCTCGATGCGGCGGTCACCGGCAGCGTGCAACTGCGCACCGCCGATGGCGTCTTCAACCGGTTGCTGTTCGCGACGCCGGACGGCGAGGTCGTGCATTACGACAAGCGCCACCTGTTCCGTTACGCGGGCGAGCACGAACGCTACGCCGCCGGCCGCGAACGCCGCACGATCATGTGGCGCGGCTGGCGCATCTGCCCGCTGGTCTGCTACGACCTGCGCTTCCCCGTATTCGTGCGCAACCGCTACAACGTCGAACGCGAGGAGGGGCTGGACTACGACCTGCTGGTGTTCGTCGCGAACTGGCCTGGCGCGCGCGCCTACGCGTGGCGCACCCTGCTGCGCGCGCGCGCGATCGAGAACCTGTGCTACGTCGCCGCGGTGAACCGCGTCGGCAGGGACGGCAACGGGCTCGATTACGCCGGCGACAGCGCCGTGCTCGACTTCCTCGGCCATCCGGCGAGCGAAGCGGGCGATGAGGAAGTCGTCTCGACCACGACCTTGCTGGCATCCGAACTCGCCGCGCATCGTGCGCGGTTTCCGGCGATGCTCGATGCGGACGCATTCTCGCTGGGCTAGTAATTCGCGGTCAAAACGAGTATTCGTGCCGGCAGGGTCTGCGTTTTGAGAGCGTCGAACGATCGCCTCGCCGGCATCGTGACGGGGCTGCTTCCGGCGCTACGGGGACGGAGCTGCATGGAACCGTCGAAACCCATGGGTGCGACGAACAGACAATGCGACCGGCGGCCACGCGCCGCCAATCGACAGGGGATCGAGTGATGACGCAACAGACACAAGCCATGGGCTGGTCCACTTCAACGATCCGGCGCAAGCGCCTGATCCGGGTCGCTAGCCTGGTCCTGCTGTCGCTCGCGGGGCTCGTCCTGGGGCAGGGCGCATTCGCGCAGGCCACCGGCGGCACCACGTCGATGGCGGTGTTCAAGTACCTGTTCAACAACAGCGACCCCGACGCCAATGGCCATGTCTCCGTCGGCGACTCACTCGGCTATCTGGTGCAGATGCAGAACACCGGCAGCCTGCCGCTGACCAATGTGGTGGTGAACGATCCGATCACGGCGCCCAGTTCGGCGACGTGCGCGACGGTGAACCCGGGCAAGTTCTGCATCCTCAACGGCTTCCACACCGTCACCGCCGCCGATGCCAGCGCGGGCGGCATCACCAATATCGGCTCGGCGACTTCCACCGAAATCCCGACCCCAGTCACGTTCACCCTCAACACCCCGATCAACACCGCCACCTCGCAGTTGACGGTCGTGACCTACCTGGTTGGCAACACCGATCCTGACGGCAACGGCCAGGTCACCGTCGGCGACAAGCTGACCTACAAGGTGCGCGCGATCAACGGATCGTCCACCGTGCCGCTGACCAATGTCGTGGTCAGCGATCCGATTCTGACCCCGACCAGCCGCACCTGCGCGAGCGTGGCCGACACCTCGGGCTTCCTCGGCTTCTGCGACCTCAACGGGACCTACATCGTCACCGCGACCGACGCCGCCGTCGGCCACATCACCAACGTCGGCTCGGCCACGTCCAACGAAATCCCCGGGCCGATCGGCAGCAACACGCTGATGACCCCGGTGACCACGATCGGCGCCGGGATGACCGTGTCCAAGGCGCTGGTCGGCAATGCGGACGGCGACCACAACGGACTGGTCTCCGCCGGCGACGTACTGACCTACAGCGTGACCGCGACCAACAGCGGCAGCGCGATGCTCCTCAACGTGCAGGTGAGCGATCCGCTGACGACGCCGAACGCGATCCTTTGCACCAGCGTAGCGGTGGCCGGAACCTGCGTGCTTACCGGCACCTACACCGTCACCGCAGCGGACGTCGCCCACGGTTCGATCAGCAACACCGGCAGCGCGACATCGACCCAGGTGCCAGGCCCGATCAGCAGCACCCTCAATACGGCCGTTGCCGGTTCCAATGCACTGGTCATCGTCAGCGGCAACAGCCAGGTGCTGGTCGGAACCACGCCGTCCGCGCCGATGGTGGTGCTGCTGAAGAGCGCGAGCAACGCGCCGATCGCGGGCGCGACCATCAACTGGAGCGCAACCAACGGCAGTCTCACGTCCCCGACCAGCGTCACCGACGCCACCGGGCATGCCAGCAACATCGTGACGCCGACCCAGACCGGGGCGATCACCGTGCATGCCAGCACCGCGCTCGCGACCTCGCCGGTGACCTTCACCATGAGCACGGGCCTGGCCAATATCCCGGGCCTGAGTCCGGAGGCGCATGCAGTCGCCGCCGCCCTGGACGAAGCCTGCCCTGCACTGGCCGTGAAGAGCGGCCTGACGCCTGCCGAAGCGGACCTGCTGGCGCGTTGTGAGGATATCGATGCCTCCGTCGGCATCGACGGCGGCGCCACCGCGGATGCGCTGGAACAACTGGTCACCGAGACCGCCGCCGTGCAGTCCAACGCCGCAGTGACCGCCGCGACAGCACAGTTCCAGAACATCAACCTGCGCCTGTCCGCGTTGCGCAGCCGGTCGAAGACGTCCAGCCTCAGCGGGCTCGCATTTGCCGGGCCCGGCGGCGTGATCCCGCTCAGTTCGTTGATGAACGCGTTTTCGGGCGACAAGGACAAGCAGGCCGGCGCAGACTTCAGCCGCTGGGGCTTCTTCGCCACTGGCACCATCGGCCGCGGTTCGGCGGATGCGCGATCGTTGGAACCCGCCTACAGCTACGACATCAACGGCCTGACCGCCGGCGTCGATTACCGCCTGCGCGACAACTGGGTGTCCGGTGTCGCCGTCGGTTTCTCACGCCAGAACACCGATCTGCATGGCGACCGCGGCAGCGTCTCGATGAACGGCTGGAGCATGTCCACCTACAGCACATGGTCGTTCACGAACGACCTGTACCTGGATGGCGTGCTGACCTGGGGCAACAACGCGTTCGACCTCAAGCGCCGGATCGACTACACCCTGCCGGTGCCGGGCGGCGGCACCACCAGCATCCACCAGGTCGCGACCGGCCATCCCGACGGCAGCCTGTTCTCGGCCGCACTCACCTTCGGCGGCGATTTCCACAGGAACGCGTGGAATTTCAGTCCCTACGCCCAGCTCGTTTCCAGCAAGATGGATTTCAACGCATACACGGAAAGGCTGCAGGCCGGCCCTGGCAACGGACTGGGCTTGTCGGTCAATGCGCGCACCGTCGACAGCCTGAGCAGCGTGCTCGGCGCGAAAGTGTCGTGGACGCGCAGTGCCGATTGGGGCGTGTTCATTCCCACTGCATCGCTGGAATGGCAGCACGAATTCAAGAGCGACCTGTCGGCGATCACCGCACGCTTCGCCAACGATCCCACCCAGACCCCGTTCTCGCTGACTGGCGCGCCGCTCGACAACAGCTTCTTCCGGCTTGGCCTGGGGATGTCGTTTGTGCTGGCGCATGGCCGTTCGGGCTTCATCTTGTACGAACACATGCTCGGTCGCGAGGGGATGAGCCAGGACAATCTCGGCATCGGTTTCCGCATCGAGTTCTGATCCCGCTCGCCAGCAAAACCCCGGTTCCGCGAAGACGCACGCGGAAGGCGACCGCATCGGCGCGGGCGATCGTCGGCCGATACGGCGCGGCTCAGTGGCGTCCCTCGAACAGCGCGTCGAAGTCCGAAAGCAGGCTCACGAGCTGGCTCGCCGCAGCCACCGTATCGAATTCGCGAACCGCTTGGGCGCCGACATTGCTGCTGGCCGGAAAATTGTCCCCGGCGATCGCGTCGCGGACGCGCGGCATGAAAACGAACTGCAGCCATTGCTGGAACGCCATCGTGTCCATCGCGAAGGCTTCCGAAAACCGGAACTGTTCCTGCTTCAATGGCTCGTCCTGCCAGAGCCCGGATGTCCGCATCTCTTCCTCGATGCGGTCGAGCTGGGTGGCGACGGTTTCCCCGAAGGCGCTTCGTTTCATTTCGATTGACCTCACGCCGAACGTTGCAGCGTCTAGTTGGTGCCGGATTTCAGGCAATCGCTGTCCTTGCCGCCGCCGTATTCGATCAGCGCCAGTTCCGCCGCGGGCGGGGCGACCGCAGCCAGCACCGCGACCGCGACTCCGCGCATGCCGAGTGCCTTGAAGTCGGCGCGGATCGAAGCGTGTTCGAAGGTGCCGCTGACGCGCAGTGGCGAGCGCAGGCTGAGCAGGCTGCGGCCCTTGGGCCGGACTTTCAGCAGCAGGTCGAAGCGTTCGTTGCGCAGGTCGATGTCGCCGGTGCCGCGGATGACTGTATCGGCGCTGTCGAACACCAGCGTCCTGCTGTTCCAGATGCCGTCGCGCGCGATGAACTCGCCGGCGACGCAGCGGATCGCGATGTCGTGGTCGCCGGCGATCTTGAGCTTGATGAGGCGCGCGATGTCCAGGCCCGCATACGCCATAAGCAGGTCGCTGATGCGTCCTCCGCCCATGCCGAAACGCACGCTTCCATTGGACGTCGCGAGCATCCGGGCGATGGAATTGCCATTGCCCTTGAGGTCGATGTCGGCGGCGATCTTGCCCGCGCTGCGGCGGATCGTCGGTACTTCAGGAATGAGCTTGCCGAGGTCGACCTTGCGCAACCCGATCTTCGCCGAGGAAGCGATGACTTGTCGCGATGCATCGAGGCGGATCGTCGCATGGACCTGTCCGTCCGCTGCGCCGAAGTCGAAGGGATCCAGTCGGGCCACGCCATCCTCGATCAGCAGGCGCGCGACCAGCGCGTCGAGCGGTACCCTGGTTCCGATCACCCGTTTCGCGCGAAGCGACACATCGGCATCCATGCCGCGCATCCGCTCCAGGTCGTAGGGTTGTTGCGGCAGCAGGCGATCGCTCGCGTCGGCTTTCACCGCTTCGATCTGCTGTTTCGCGGTCGATGCCTTCGCCGGATTAGCGTGCGCTGGCGCGCCGACGAAGCCGGCGAGGTCGTGGACATCCAGCCGCTGCGAAGCCAGTACGGCTTTCAGGGCGGTTTTCCTGCCGCGGTTGTCGATGTCGAGATCGCCGGCGAGATCGCTGTTCCCGACCGTTCCGCTGAAGCGATGGAAGGTCCACACGCGGCCAAGATGTCCGAGCCGTCCGTGCAGGCGGTACGGCGGCGTTTCCGGCGCCACGACGCCGATCAGCCGATACAGCAGCGAAAGGTCCGGGCCCGCCAGCGTGAAGTCGAGATCGAATCCGGTCAGTTGCAAGGGATGCCGCACCGCACCGCTTGCATGCGCGCGGGTCGGTCCGGCGACGGCGCCGATGTCGATGCGGAACGGCGTTGCGGTATTGCTCAACTCCAGCGGGGAATCCGCACGCCCCTGCAGGGCGAACTGATTGTTCCGGTAGAGGCCTTTGCCATGGAAGATCAGCGGCGCGAGTCGCGATGTCGCGACTGGCGGGCCGCTGTCGACGTAGATGACGAGGTCCGTATGCACCGCATCCTCGCGATAGGTCAGCCGGCCGCCTTCGATGCTGAATTGCCTGATGGCCGGATTCGTTCCGGAACCCGGGAACGTCCAGTTGTCGGTGCCGTCGGCGTGCTTCTCGAGCAGGACGACGGGCTTCACGAGATGGACTTCCGGAAGGATCGTCTGGCCGCGCAGCCAGGGCCACAGCGCGACGCGGAACTGCAGTCGTTGCGCCGCGGCCATCGTCGGCTCTTTCGCGCCCGCTGTATTTGCGAGCCGCGGCCTGTCGATGGTGATCAGCGGATTCATCGACAGGCGCACGCCGAGATCGCCATCGATATGGAATTCGCGCCCCGTCGCGGTAGTGACGCGACGCTCGACGTAACCCTTGAACAGGTTCCAGTCGAAACACACGATCAACCATCCGATCAGGACGAGAATCAGCGCCAGGAGCAGCAGCCAATGACGGCGGCGCTTCGGTGCAACGACGCGTGGCGACGCCGGATCGGTTTCCGGTTCCCGAGGAGGAAGGTCGGCGCCATCCGTGGCCGCGTTGGGAAGTTCCGTTTCTTCATTCGCCATGGGTCGAGTGTAGACGGCCCGGGCCGGATGTCGGCCTGCCATGCGGCGGCGCGTTCACCGCACGTTGCGCGGTCAACGCCTTCAGAACGCCATTTTCACGCGGCTGGCTGCGTTGCCGCATCGACGCGTCGTGGTCGACGCTGGATGATCGATCCGGCGAGGATGCCGCAACGCAAGACGCCCTCGAAATCGAGGGCGCCGTGGTGGATGTCGTTCGGTTGCGGCTGCGCAAGCGGGATCAGTCCTCGTCGCGCGGCAGTCCTTCATAACGCGGACCGCGCGGAGCGTTCGACCGATCCGGGCGCGGGCCGTGCGTGCGCGCGTTCTGCGGAGGGCCACCCGGGCCGCGCGGCGACTGGTTCGGGCGATTGCCGGCGGGGCGGGGTCCATGCGGGCCACTGCGACCGGGGCCGGCGTTCGGACCGCGCGGCATCCCGCCTTGCGGACGGTCTCCCTGCGGACGGTCTCCACGTGGACGATCACCGTGCGGACGCGGTGTGAATGGGCGCTGCTCGTTCGGGCCGGCATTCTGGCCGGGACCGCGCGGTGCGCCACGGAAGCCGCCTGGACCTCCCGGGCCGCCGGGCTTGCGCGGACCGCCAGGACCGGGACGTCCCGGGCCGGGACGCGCCGAATTCGGATTGCCGCCCGGTCGCGCCTGGCGCGGGCCGGTATCGACACCATCGGGCACGTACCAGCTGCGGAATTCGGTGGAGTTGCCGGCATTGGCGGGCGCGCCTGCCGGACGCGGCGGACGGCCCTGCCCATACGGCTTGCCGGCGGCGCCACGCGGCGCTCCTGCATTGTTCGGTCGCGGCGTATACGGGCGCGGCTGGCCCGAATCAGGGCCGCTCGGACGACCGCGGTAGCCGCCGCCAGGACCGCCGCCGGGTCCGCGCGCCGGACGGTCGTGGCTGTACGAAGCGGGCGGCTGGTCGTCGCGACCGCCGCCATGCGCGCCACGCGCCGGGCTACGCGGAGCACCCGCGCCTGCGCCTGCGCCTGCGCCTGCGCCACGCGGAGCGCCGCTGCGCGGCGCGCCCTGGTAGCCGCGGCCGGGGCCGGCCGGCCGTCCACCCGGTCCACGGCCACGCGGGCGGTCTTCGCGCACATGGTCGAAGCGGCGCAGTTCGCGGCCTTCGTCGGCCATCGAACCATTGACGTAGGCCTTGCCCTGGCGGTCTTCCTTGGCGATCTGGATTTCCGAACGCGCTTTGCGCTGGCCGATCACCGGCTGCAGCGTCAGCACCTGAGCGCCGCCTTCGAGGCCGAGTTCGCGCTGCAGCGCCTCGACTTCCTCGACCGGCAGTTCCTGCGACTGGCCGCGCTTGAGCAGGCGCGGCAGGGTCAGCGTGCCGTAGCGGATCCGCTTGAGCCGGCTGACCTGGAATTCCTGCGATTCCCACAGGCGGCGCACTTCGCGGTTGCGGCCTTCGGTGACGACCACGCGGAACCACGAGTGCGAATCGGAACTGTTGATGCGTTCGATCTCGTCGAACTTCGCCGGGCCGTCGTCCAGCGCAACGCCGCGCTTGAGGCGGTCGACGATGTTCTCCGGCACTTCGCCGTGGATGCGGCAGACGTATTCGCGTTCGACTTCGCGCGACGGATGCATCAGCGTGTTCGCGAGTTCGCCATCCGTGGTCAACACGAGCAAACCGGTGGTGTTGATGTCGAGGCGTCCGACCGAAATCCAGCGCGCGCCCTTGATGTTCGGCAGCGCTTCGAAGATGGTCGGTCGGCCTTCGGGGTCTTCGCGGGTGGTGACTTCGCCTTCGGGCTTGTTGTAGATCAGCACGCGCGCGGGTTCGTTGAGCGCGCTCGCGACGAAGGTCTTGCCGTCGAGGTCGACGCGGTCGCCGCCGCGGATCGACTGGCCGACCGTGGCGACGTCGCCATTGACCTTGACCAGGCCCTGGGTGATGCGCTCCTCGAGCGCGCGGCGCGAGCCGAGCCCGGCCTGCGCGAGCACCTTGTGCAGGCGCTCCTCGAGCTTGGGCGCCGCGGACTCATCGACGCCGCGGTTGAGGGAAAGGCGCTTCTTGTCGGGCGCGCTTTTGTCTGTCTTGTGTTTGTCAGTCATGGGTTTGCTCTTGCGCGTCGTGGTCCGCTTCGTCGAAGTCGGAGGCGTCGCTGGGGTTGGAGGTTTCGGCCGTCGTTGCGACGGTCGCGGTTGCTTCGTTGCGGAGTTCCGTGGATGCGTCGTCGTTGCCGGTGCCATCGGCGGCCACGTCGTCGTCGAGTACATCGTGTTCGTGCGCGCGTTTCTGTTCGGCTTCGATCGACTCTCCGGCATCGTCGTCGGCATGCATGATCGCCGCGATCGTCGGCGCAGCCTCGAATGGCAGCTCGGGATCGAGTTCGGCGATCTCGCGCAGTTCGGCCAGCGGCGGCAGCTGGTCGAGACTCTTCAGCCCGAAGTAGTCGAGGAAGATGCGGGTGGTGCCGAACAGCGCGGGCTTGCCGGGCACGTCGCGATGGCCGACCACGCGGATCCACTCGCGTTCCTCGAGCGTCTTGATCATGTTGCTGTTGATTGCCACGCCGCGCACCTGCTCGATCTCGCCGCGCGTGATCGGCTGCCGGTAGGCGATCAGGGCGAGCGTCTCGAGCGTCGCGCGGGTGTACTTGACCTGCCGCTCGGCCCACAGTCGCGAGACCCACGGCTGCATGTCCGCGCGCACCTGGTAGCGGAAACCGGAGGCGACCTCGACGAGTTCGATGCCGCGCTCGGCGCAGTCGGCCCGCAAGTCTTCGATCGCGCGTTCGACCAGGCCGGCCGGAGCGGGCGCGTCTTCGGGAAACAGTTCCATCATCTGCGCGAGGCTCAGCGGACGCTGCGCGCCGAGCAGGGCGGCTTCGATGATGCGGCGGACCAGGGTGGGTTCGAGCGGAGCAACGTCCGTTGAGCCAGGGATTTCCATCGTTGCGGATTCCATTAGTTCCGTTCGCCCTGAGCCTGTCGAAGGGCAACCACGCGGGTAGCCACGATTGCGCCGTTCTTCGTCCATGGTTCGACAGGCTCACCACGAACGGAGAACTTGATCGGAGATTCTGGAAATTCCATGCAATCGGGGTTCGTTCGGCTCATGGGGTGGCTTCGTCATCGTTCGCGGCGAGCGCGAGCGATTTCACGTAGATCGTTTCCAGCGGCTTTTCCTGCACGATTTCCAGCAGCATTTCCTTGGCCAGCTCGAGGATCGCCAGGAAGGTCACCACCACGCCGAGCTTGCCTTCCTCGGCCGAGAACAGCGCGATGAAATCGTGGAACTTGCCGTCGCCGAGCGTGGCCAGCACGTCGCCCATGCGCTCGCGCACCGACAGCGTCTCGCGGCGTACCGCGTGGTGGCCGAACAGCTCGGCGCGCTTCATCACGTCACGCAGCGCGAGCAGCATCTCGCGCAGGTCGACCGGCGGGGGCAGGCGAATCGAGGTGCGCTCCGGCACGAAGGCCTGAACCGGCACCGTGTCGCGATCCTGCCGGGGGAGGGTGTCGATGTCCTGGGCGGCCTTCTTGAAGCGCTCGTACTCCTGCAGGCGACGCACCAGGTCGGCGCGCGGATCGTCTTCCAGGCCTTCCTCAATCGGCGGTCGCGGCAGCAACATCCGCGACTTGATCTCGGCCAGGATCGCGGCCATCACCAGGTAGTCGGCGGCCAGTTCGAACCGCATCTCGTGCATCGCCTGGATGTAGGTGACGTACTGGCGGGTGATCTCGGCGACCGGGATGTCGAGAATTTCCAGATTTTGGCGGCGGATCAGGTACAGCAGCAGGTCGAGCGGGCCTTCG
>JBBQHA010000036.1:0-25579 GCA_038323475.1 Lysobacterales bacterium | reverse complement strand
TGCCCCGATTCGTCTGCATGCTGATGGCCGGCCTGTTGCTCGCAGCCTGCGGCCGCAACGACGCCGCGAAGGCGCACGACAGTCCGCCGGCGACGGTGACCACGACGGTGGTACAGCCCTCGCGCTGGGTCGACAGCATCGATGCGCTCGGCACCGCGCACGCGAGCGAGTCGGTGACGATCACCGCCAAGGTCAGCGAGACGGTCGACCAGGTGCGTTTCGACAGCGGCGATTACGTGCAGGCCGGGCAGGTGCTGGTGACCCTCACCGGGAAGGCCGAACTCGCCGGCCTGGATGCGGCCAGTGCGAACTACCGCGCCGCCGAGGAACTGTTCGAACGCCAGCAGGCGCTGGCCGCGCGACAACTGCTCGCGGCGAGCGCCATCGATGCGCAACGCGGCATCCGCGACGCAGCGAAAGCCAGCATGGACCAGGTGCGCGCATCGCTGTCCGATCGCGTGATCGCGGCGCCGTTCGACGGCGTGCTCGGCCTGCGCCAGGTCAGCCATGGATCGCTGATCACTCCGAACACGGTGATTGCCACGCTCGACGACGTGTCGACGATCAAGCTCGACTTCTCGGTGCCCGAACATTTCCTGCCGGTGCTGGCCAAAGGGCAGGCGGTGATCGCGACAAGCGACGCGTATCCCGGCAAGCCGTTCGCGGGAACCGTCGCGACGCTGGACTCGCGCGTCGATCCGGTCACGCGTGCGATCACGGTGCGCGCGGAAATCCCGAACCCCGATCGCAAGCTGCGCCCCGGCATGCTGCTCGATGTCGCCGTGCAGTTGCCCGCGCGACAGGCGATGCAGGTGCCCGAGCTGTCGATCCAGCAGGTCGGCCAGCAGGCGTTCGTCTACCGCGTCGGCGAAGGCAACAAAGTCGCGCTGGTGCCGGTGAAGCTCGGCGCGCGCAAGCCGGGCAGCGTGGAGATCGTCGATGGCATCCATGCCGGCGATCGCATCGTGGTGGAAGGCATCGTGAAATTGCACGAAGGCTCGGTGGTCAGCGAATCCGGCGCGAAGCCGCAGTCCGAGCCTGGCCGGGGCTGACCGATGGTGATTTCCGATCTGTCGATCCGGCGCCCGGTCCTCGCGACCGTGGCCAGCCTGCTGCTGATCGTGCTCGGCACGATCGCGTTCACGCGGCTGCCGTTGCGCGAGTTGCCGAACATCGATCCGCCGGTCGTCTCGGTCACCACCACGTACACGGGCGCCTCGGCTTCGGTCGTGGAGTCGCGCATCACCCAGGTGCTCGAGGATGCGGTCAGCGGGATCGAAGGTGTCGAGCTGTTGCAATCGTCGAGCCGCGACGGCCGTTCCAGCATCACCATCGAATTCACCCAGCAGCGCGACATCGAGAACGCCGCGAACGACGTGCGCGACGCGGTCAGCCGGGTGCTATCGAAGCTGCCGCTGAACGTGCAGAGCCCGCAGATCGCGAAGGTCGAGGCCGACGCGGACGTAATCCTGTGGGCGAACCTGACCAGCCCGAAGATGGACACGCTCGCGCTGACCGACTACGCGAGCCGCTACCTCGTCGACCGCATGGCGAACATCGATGGCGTCGCGCAGGTGCAGCTCGGCGGCGGCCAGGCGTATGCGATGCGGATCTGGCTCAACGCGGCGGCGATGGCCGCGCGCGGGCTCACCGTCGCCGACGTCCAGGCAGCACTGCAGCGCGAGAACGTCGAGCTGCCCGGCGGCAGCATCGAATCGGTCGATCGCGATTTCAACGTGCGCATCGAGCGCGGCTTCCAGAGCGCGGAACAATTCGCGCAGCTGCCGGTGGTGCGCGGCAGCGACGGCCATGTCGTGCGGCTCGGCGAAGTCGCGCGCATCGCGCTCGAATCGGCCGAACGCCGCGCCTACTTCACCGGCAACGGCAAGCCGATGCTCGGCCTGGGCATCGTCAAGACCTCGACCGCGAACGCTTTGCAGGTCGCGCACGACGTCAAGGCGATGATCGCGGCGACGAATCAGACCCTGCCGCAAGGCATGCAGATGGGCATCACCTACGACTCGACGCTGTATGTCGATGTCGCGGTGCACGAGGTGTACACGACGCTCGCCGAGGCGATCGCGCTGGTGCTGGCGGTGATCTGGCTGTTCCTCGGCAGCCTGCGCGCTGCGCTGATCCCTGCAGTGACGGTGCCGGTTTGCGCGCTCGCGTCGTTCAGCGTGCTGTGGGCGTTCGGTTTTTCGATCAACCTGCTCACCCTGCTCGCACTGGTGCTGTCGATCGGACTGGTGGTGGACGATGCGATCGTGGTGCTGGAGAACGCGCAACGGCGCGCCGACCTCGGCGAGCCGCCCGCATTGGCCGCGCTGCGCGGGACACGCCAGGTCGCGTTCGCGGTGATCGCGACGACCGCGGTACTGGTTGCGGTGTTCGTGCCGATGGCATTCCAGGAGGGCAACAACGGCCGGTTGTTCCGCGAGCTCGCGGTGCTGCTCGCGGGCGCGGTCGCGATCTCGGCATTCGTCGCGCTCAGCCTCACGCCGATGATGTGTTCGCTGCTGCTGCAGCCGCATACGCGCGAGCAGACCGGATTCAATCGCCGCATCGACGACCGGCTCAAGCGCATCGCTTGCGGATACCGGCGCCGGCTCGGCACGGCGATCGGCCACCCGTGGTTGTTCGCGGTCGGAATGCTGTTAGCGCTCGCCGCGAGCGCGGCGCTGCTGTTCGTGGTGCCGCGCGAACTGGCGCCGACCGAGGATCGCGGCGCGACGTTCGTGACCGTCACCGGCCCGGAAGGCGCCGGCTACGACTACACCGTCAAGCAGGTCCAGCAAGTCGAACAGCGCCTGCTGAAGGACGAGGGCGGCGACAGGCCCATCCTGATGGTCAACTCACGCATTCCGTCCGGGTTCGGCGGCGGCGGCGACATGAACAATGGAGCGGCGATCGTGATCCTCAAGCCCTGGGGCGAGCGCAGTGTCAGCACCGACGACGTGGTGGTGAAACTGCGCAAGGAATTGGCGTCGATCCCGGGCGCGCGCGCCATCCCGCAGGTCCGCCAGGGCCTCGTGCGCGGCGGCGGGCAACCGCTGCAGGTCGTGCTCGGCGGCCCCGATTACGCGCAGCTCGCGCAATGGCGCGACATCCTGCAGAAGCGCATGGAAGCCAATCCCGGCCTGAAGGACGTGGATTCGGACTACAAGGAAACGCGGCCGCAATTGCGCGTGAACGTCGACCGCAACCGCGCCGCCGACCTGGGCGTGCCGGTCAGCGAAATCGGCAGCACCCTGCAGGCGATGCTCGGGTCGCTGCAGGTCACGACCTTCGTCGACAACGGCAAGGAGTACGACGTGCTGGTGCAGGCCGATCGCGCGCACCGCGCGAGCATGGCCGACCTGCAGAACCTGCATGTGCATGCGCGCGACAACACGCTGGTGCCGCTCTCCGCCGTGGCGACAGTGAAGGAGACGGCGGAGCCGGGCACGCTCAACCGGTTCAGCCGGCTGCGCGCGATCACGCTTTCCGCGGGTATCGCGCCAGGCTACACCCTGGGCCAGGCGATCCAGTGGACGCAGCAGGTCGTGCGCGAGGAATTGCCGGAAACCGCAAACGTCAACTACAACGGCCAGTCGCGCGAATTCCTGCAGTCCGGAAGCGCGGCGCTGTTCACGTTCGGCATGGCCTTGCTGGTCGTGTTCCTGGTGCTCGCCGCACAGTTCGAGAGCTTCGTGCATCCGCTGGTGATCATGCTCACGGTGCCGCTCGCGGTGCTCGGAGCGTTGATCGGGCTTGCGCTGACGGGCAACACGATCAACCTGTTCAGCCAGATCGGCATCGTGATGCTGGTCGGGCTCGCCGCGAAGAACGGCATCCTGATCGTGGAATTCGCGAACCAACGCCGCGACGAGGGCCTCGCGATCCGCGATGCGATCCTCGATGCCGCGGCCACGCGCCTGCGGCCGATCCTGATGACTTCGGTCGCGACCATTTTCGGCGCACTGCCGCTGGTGCTCGCGCACGGCGCGGGGTCGGCGAGCCGGCGCGCGATCGGCGTGGTGGTGGTGTTCGGCGTGCTGCTGTCCACGCTACTGTCGCTGTTCGTGATCCCGGCGTTCTACATGCTGGTGGCGCGCTTCACGCATTCGCCGGAAGAGCGCACCCACATGCTCGAAAAACTCGACGGCGACATCGCGTCGGTCGACACCGGCCATGGCGGATGAGCTGGCCCGAGCGCATCGACGGCGACGGTTTCACGCTGCGGCCATGGCATGGCGACGACGCCGGCGACCTGGTGTTCCATGCGAACGATGCGCAGGTCGCGCGCAGCCTCGGCGAACGTTTCCCGCACCCGTACACGCTCGACGATGCGCACGCCTTCATCGCCCATGCGCTGCACCTGTCGAACGAAAAGTCGTACGCGATCGAGATCAACGGGGCCGCGAGCGGCGGCGTCGGCGTGCATCCTGGCGAAGGCGTGGAGCGCCACAGCGCCGAACTCGGCTACTGGCTCGGCCGCGCGTACTGGGGCGAGGGCATCGCCACCGCCGCTGTGCGCGCACTGGTTCCGCATGCGCTGCGCGAGCTGAAACTGTATCGTCTGCAGGCGCGCGTGTTCGAGGACAATCCGGCTTCGATGAAGCTGCTGGAGCGTTGCGGGTTCGTGCGCGAGGCGGTGTTGCGGCGGCTGGTCGTGAAGAACGACCGCGTGCTCGACATGCACATCTTTGCGATCACCAGGGACGCGCTCGATGCACAGCGATGAACGCCATGTTCCGAAGACGGCAGCGCCGCCGTCGCGCCGCGACGTGGAATTGCGCCTGCACGGCGTCAATGCCTGCCTCGCCGCGTTCGCGCATCGACCGCAGGACCTGCGCAAGGTCTGGCTGACCGAGGCGAACATTCCCGCCTTCAAGCAGGTACTCGCCTGGTGCGTGAAGCAGCGCATCGGTTATCGCGTCGTCGAGGCCGACGAGATCGCGAAGCTGACCGCGAGCAGCCACCACGAAGGCGTGTGCTTCGCATTGCTGCGCACCGAACCGCAGACGCTCGACGACGTACTGGGCCCGGTCGGCGCCGGCGAACCGGCGTTGTTGCTGTGGCTGCACGGGGTCGGCAATCCGCACAACCTGGGCGCGATCCTGCGCAGCGCGGCGCATTTCGGCGCGCGCGCAGTGCTGCTGTCGGATGCATCGGGATTGTCCGCGGCGGCGTATCGGGTGGCCGAAGGCGGCGCTGAAACGGTGCCGTGCGTGCAGGCGGGAGAGACCGATGCCGTGCTCGCGCAGCTCCGTCGCGCCGGTTTTCGACTGGCCGCGACCACCGTGCGCGGTGGTGCATCGCTTTACGACGCCCCGCTGCCCCCGCGGCTGGCCCTGTTGCTTGGAGCCGAAACAACCGGCCTGCCGCAGGCGCTGCTGGACAGGGCCGACTTGCGCGTGCGCATTCCCGGCACCGGTGCGGTCGAGAGCCTGAACGTCTCGGTCGCGAGCGCGCTGCTGATCGCCGAATGGGCGCGCGTGCACAAGGTCGGTGCGTGATTCGCGGCGACGGACACGACTGGCTGCCCGCGACGCTGCTGGAACACACCGACGCCTACACCTCGAAATCCGCGGGCGATGCGGATCGTGCGGCGCGTTCGGACGCCATCGATGCCCGCTGGCTGCGCACCCGTTCCATCGTGCGCGAGCCCGCATGGCGGGCGTCGCCGGCTTCTGTCCGCTTTGCGAGTCGACGCGTCGCTTCGTTTCGCGGGACAGCGCTGCGGACGAGCCCGATCTGCGGGAGGGCTCGGTGTGCAAGGGCTGCGGCACCAATGCGCGGGTGCGCGCGGGTCTGGTGATGCTGCACACGGCATGTCCGGACCGCGCGGCGCCGGTCTATATCACCGAGCAGGTTTCGCCTGCGTATGCGTGGTTGCGCAGCCTCTATCCGTCCGCGTCCGGCAGCGAATTCGAGCGCAGCCGGTGGCGACGCATGAAACTTTCGCGCCACCTGCGGCTGCTCGGAGGAATCGGGGGCGTGCATTTCCAGGACGTCACCCGGTTGACCTTCGCGGATGCATCGCAACGCGCGGTGGTGAGTTTCGAAGTGCTCGAGCACGTGCCCGACTATCGTGCCGCATTGCGCGAGTTCGCGCGCGTGACCGCTAACGATGGCTGGCTGATCCTCACGGCGCCATTCACCGGAGCCGAACACGGCATCGAGCGCGCGCGCATGGACGGCGACGGCCGCGTCGAACACCTGCAGCCGGCCGAATACCATCGCGACCCATTGGGCGCCGGCGTCCTGTGTTTCCATCATTTCGGCTGGGACCTGCTCGACGACCTGCGTGCCGCAGGTTACCGGCACGCCGCCGTCGTGTTCCCGTACTGGCCGGAAGCGTGCGTGTACGACGGATTGCCGACGATCGTCGCGCGCCGCTGACTCATTCCGGTTTCGGCAGCGGCATCTCGCCCGAGCCCATGCTGCCGTCGGCCTCCGCGGCTAGGTAGGCGAGCACCGCATACGCAGCAGCCTGCTGGTCGAGCGCTTTCGGATCGATCTTGTCGAGGGTGTCGTTCGCGGTGTGGTGCCAGTCGAAATAGTTGCTGCCGTCCTGGGCGAGCTGCACCCACGCGAGGCCTTTTTCGGCGAATGCGCCGACATCGGGGCCAGCGTCGCCAGCGCCTTTTTCGGTGACGATGCCCAGCGGTGCGAGCACCTGGCCGATCTGTTCGATCAGCGGCCACGCGTCGTCCTTCACGCCTGCGCGCAGCGCATAGATGCGATCCGCACCGAAATCGCTTTCCGCGCCGAGCTGGTGCTGTTTCAATTGCGCGCCGTGCGCCGCTACATAGGCCTTGCCGCCGTACAGGCCGGCTTCCTCGTTCATGTATGCGATGACGCGCACCGTGCGTTGCGGGTGTTCGCGCAGCCTGCCGATCATGCAGCCGGCCGCCATCGTGATCGCGACGCCGGCGCCATCGTCGATCGCGCCGGTGCCGAGGTCCCACGAATCGAGATGCCCGCCGATCACGACGACCTCATCGGGCTTGCTGCGGCCGGTGATCTCGCCGATCACGTTGTACGAGGTGACCATGCCGCGCGTTTCCGCGCCGAGGTTGAGCCGAACGCGCACGGGCTGACCGCGACGGAGCATGTTCGTGAGCAAGTCGGCGTCGGGATTCGACAATGCGGCGGCGGGAATCTTCGGCACGTCGTCCGCGTAATGCATGATTCCGGTGTGCGGCAGGCGGTCGTGGTCGGTGCCGACCGAACGGATCAACAGCGCCCGCGCACCCAGCCGGGCGGCAATCGCGGCGCCTTCCCGGCGCACGCCGGCGGCTGGTCCATAGCCATGCCCGTCCTTGAAACGCTGCATGCGATTGCCGACGTATGCGATCTTGCCCTCAAGGCTCCCGGGCCTGGCCGCTTTCAATGCATCGAGATCGGCGAATGCGACGATCCTCGCTTCGATCGGCCCGCTGGTGCCGACGCTGCCGCCGAGCGTCGCGATCGCAAGATGCTGCGGATAGGGCGCGACGACGCTGGCTTCCTCGACGCCGCGCAGCCACAGCGGAAACGTCACCGGCTCTGTGTAGACCTTGTCGTAGCCGAGTGCCTTGAACTTCGCTTTCGCCCATTCCACCGCGCGGTCGGCCGGCGGTGTTCCAGCGAGGCGTTCGCCGATCTCGGTGGTCAGCGATTCGACGATGTCGTATGCGCGGCTGCCATCGGTCGCGGTGCCGGCCATGCCCTCATCGCTCAGGGTGGTCGCGGTCGCGATGGATAGCGGCGAGAGCGGCGCATCGGCCGCGGTTGCGCTGCCGAAAGCCGTCGCGCAGCAGAGTGCGGCGGCGGTGAAGAGCGCGTTGCGTGGCATGCGCTGTCCACCGCGCTGGCGGATCAACGCGGGCTCCTGAGGCTGTCGCGGATCTCGCGCAGCAGCAGCACGTCTTCCGGCGGTGCGGCGGGGGCGGGTGGGGCGCCTTCCTGCTTGCGGGTGAGCCGGTTCATCGCCTTTATGACCATGAAGATCACGAAGGCGATGATCACGAAGTCGACGACCGTCTGCAGGAACATGCCGTATTGCAGCGCCACCGCCGGCGTCGTGACCTTGCCTGCGGCGTCGACCACCGCCGGCTTCAGGATGACCGCGAGATCCTTGAAATCCATCCCGCCGAGCAGGAGTCCTATCGGCGGCATGATGATGCCGTCCACGAGCGCCGTGACGATCTTGCCGAAGGCGCCGCCGATGATCACGCCGACGGCGAGATCCACGACATTGCCGCGCATGGCGAATTCCTTGAACTCGGTCAGCATGCCCATGGAATGCTCCTGTCTGCAGCGAATGAGCCGGCAGGATAACCGCGGACGCGTTGGCTACCAATCCGCAACGCACCATCCCGGCCGCATTCGCTCGCGCGAATCAGCCCGCGATGCCGCCACGCAACGTGGCAAGTCCTTCCACCGCGGCGACATAGCGGTCGCCCGGAAGCAGCGCGCCGACGCCAGCGGGCGTGCCCATGAACACCAGGTCGCCAGCGCGCAGGTCGTAGAGTTTCGAGAGTTCGTGCAGCACGTCGGACACACTGAAGATCATGTCCGACAACGGCGCGTTCTGCACGGTGCGGCCGTTGACCTGCAGCGAGAGCAACGCATCGGTCGGATGGCCGCAATCGGCCAGCGGAACGATCGGTGCGATCGGCGCGGAACGGTCGAAACCCTTCGCCACATCCCATGGAAGGCCTTTCGCCTTCGCGTTGGCCTGCAGGTCGCGGCGGGTCAGGTCGATCCCGACGCTATAGCCGAACACGAGTGCGAGGGTATCGGCCGCATCGACGATGCCATCGCTGCCGGCACCCAGCGCGACGACCAGTTCGACTTCGTGGTGGAGGTCGGTGGTGCCGCGCGGATACGGAATCAGGGTGTCGTCGGGGACGACGGCATCTGCGGGTTTCATGAAAAACACCGGTGGCGTGCGATCACCGGGGACGTTCGACGCGGGGACGGCTCCCATTTCCCTGGCGTGTTCGGCGAAGTTGCGGCCGACGCAGTAGATGCGGTGGACGGCGAACGGCTCGGAGCCGCCGCGGACGGCGACGCTTACGGTCGGCACGCGATGCATGGTCACCCTCGGTGGTCGCCGCTCAGTGATTGGTGATGCGGTTCAGCGGTTTGCGCAGCACGCTGTATTCGCCATCGATGCAATTGTCGTCGGCGACCGGCGCATCCTGCTGCGTTTGCGATACGGCCGCGACCGGATGGAACATCCGCCACAACATGCTGCCGGCGAACACGACCAGGCCGATCACGGCGCCGACGGTAAGCAGCACCATCAAGGCGCCGATGGCGAATAGCCCGAACAATGCGCGCACGATCGGATGGCGCGGACGCTGCGGTTGGAACAACGACCAGACGCGATGCACACGGAACATGTGGCGAAGCCTGCATGGCACAATCGGGGAATCCAGTATGGGTGCGCCTTCGGGGTCGAACAAGTGGCCGTAGTCAGCTTGAATTCAGATGGCGCGGAGCGCAGCGCCAAGCTGATCGCGGTCGCGGTCATTCCCGATGGCGGTGCCTGCGAAATCGAGGCACTCGTGAATGGCGTCGAGGAGTCGGTCATCCTCGTGCGCAGCGGCGCGCATGTTGCCGCTTTCCTCAATGTCTGCCCGCACGCCGGCCGCCGGCTCGACTGGTCGCCCGGGCAGTTCCTGATCGACCAGGGGCGCCTGGTGTGCGCGGTGCATGGCGCGAGTTTCGAGCGCATGACCGGAGTCTGCGTGGCCGGACCCTGCCGCGGGAATGCGTTGCGGCCGATCGCGGTGGTCGAGCGCGATGGCTGGCTTTGGCTGGCCGCCGGGAATGGAGAATAGGGAATAGGAAGGGCGTGGCGACGTTCGCTGATTCACGATCCTCCATTCCCCAGTCACCGCCTCTCAGTACATCAGGTTGACCGTCACCAGGATGACTGCAAGGTACAGCACGGTCAGCGGGCCGCCGATGCGCAGCAGATCCATTGGCTTGTAGCCACCGGGGCCGACGATCATGCCGATCACCGGGTTGGACGCGCTCAGGAAGTTGTTCGACGCCGCCAGCGCCGCGATCAGCGCGAACGCGGTCGGATTGCCGTTCGATGCGATCGCGATGTTGATCGCCATCGGCACCATCACCACGGTCGCTCCGACCTGGCTGATCACCAGGGTGAAGCCGACGGTGATGAGCGCGACGACCGCCTGCAGCAGGTGCAGCGACGTGCCTTGCGGCAACCGGTCGAGCAGTTCGCGCGCGAGCCAGTCGGCGGTGCCGGTGTTGTCCATCGCTGCGCCGAGCGGGATCAGGCAGGCCATCAGGAACACGGTTTTCCAGTTGATCGCCGCGTAGGCCTCGTCCATGTTGAGGACGCCGCCGACCAGCATCCCCGCCGCGCCCGCCATCAGCGCCAGCGGAGTCGGGATCTCGCCGGTCAGGGCGAGCACGAGCGCGACCGCGAAGATCGTCAGCGCGACCCACAGCTTGTGCGGCCGCTGCTCTTCCTTCGGGTAATCGGTGACGACCACGAAATCGCGATCGCGCCCGGCCAGGGTGAGGTTGCTCCAGATCGTATGGAACACCAGCATGTCGCCGGCCCTGAGCGTCATCCCGCGGATGTCCTCGCGATGGATCTGGTTGTCGCGATTGATCGCGAGCACGCTGATGCCGTGCTGCGTGCGCAGGCGCAGGTCGTTGAGCTTCTTGCCGATGAAGCTCGAATTCGGCGGGATCACGGCTTCGGAAATGCCGGCGAGGCTGGGATTGAACAGGTCGCCGAACTGGCGCAGCCGCGACGACATCCGCAGCAGGTTCGCCTGCGCGTAGTCCTCGACGTGCTGGCGCGTGCCCATCACGCCGACGACGCTGCCGACCCACAGCATCTGGTCGGCCGGCGGCGCGAGCCGCGATTCCTCGCCGGTGCGCAGCGCCAGCAGCAGCGGCGCGCCTTTCTGCGCCTCGGCCTCGCCGACGGACATGCCGACGATCGGGCTTTCCGACGTCACCGTGAGTTCGAACACGTCGCCATGGATGCCATAGGCCTGCGCGAAATAACTCTCGGTGCGCGCGGGTGTGACGTTCTTGTCGGCGCCATGCCCGAGCCAGCGACGTGCGATGAACCGGAAGTAGAGCAGGCCGGTCGCGAGCAGGGCGAGGCCGATCGGGAACGGCGCGAACATCTTCAGCGGCTGCAGGGTGCCGACGCCGGACGGGATGTTGCGGTTCGCCGAAACCAGCAGGTCGTTGAGCAGGATCAGCGGCGAGTTTCCGACCATCGTGAGGCTGCCGCCCATGATGATCGCGCTGACGATCGGCAGCAGCAGTCGCGACGGCGCCACGCCCGTGCGCGACGACAGGCGCGATGCCACCGGCATGAACAGCGACATCACCGACGGATTCTGCATCGCCGCGGAGACCACGCCGGCGACGGCGGATGTCAGCGTGATCATGCGTTCCTCGAGGCCGCGCGACCGCCGCAGCAGCCATCCGGCGAGGCGGTTGAGCAGGCCGGTGCGGTCGAGTCCTTCGCTGAGGATCATCGTCGCCATCACGGTGATCACCGCATTGCCGGAGAAGCCGTCGAACAGGCGATCCGACGGGATCAGCCTGCTCAGGCCCAGCGCGACCAGCACGATCAGCGCGACGAGGTCGGCGCGGATGCGGTCAATCATGAACATCAGCGTCGTGAACGTCACCAGGCACAGCACGACTACCATGTCGGTCGTGAGTGCGTGGTTGGCGGCGGCGTCCATGGTTGCGTTGGTGTCGTCTCGGCGCGGCGCTCAGCAACGCTCGTAGATCAGGTCGGACACGTCGTGGCCGAGTCCGATGCCGCGATTCTCGAAGCGCGTCTGCGGCCTCCAGTCCGGTCGCGGAACCGCGCCGCGCGCGCCCATGCGGTTGCGCAGCGCCGGTTCGGCGTCGAGGATGTCCCACATGTGTTCGGCGTAGGGCTGCCAGTCGGTTGCAAGGTGCAGCAGGCCGCCGCTGCGCAGCCGGTCGGCGATCAGCTTCGCGGTGTCGGCGCGCACGAGGCGGCGCTTGTGGTGGCGTTTCTTGTGCCAGGGATCGGGGAAGTAGATGCGCACCTCATCGAGCGCACCACAGGCGATCTCGTGCTGCAGGACTTCCAGCGCGTCGTGGCGATAGATGCGCACGTTGCGTAGTTGCGCGGCCTCGACGCCGGACAGCGCATGGCCGACGCCGGGCGCATGCACCTCGATGCCGATGTAGTCGCGGGCGGGATCGGCCGCGGCCGCGTGCAGCAATGTGTCGCCATTGCCGAATCCGATCTCAAGCACGCATGGCGCTGTACGCCCGAACAGCGCGTGCAGGTCGCGCGGCGCGCCCGTGAAGTCGACCCCGTACTTCGGCCACAACGCGTGCATCGCGCGATCCTGCGACGGCGTGAGCCTGCCTTCGCGCAGCACGAAGCTGCGAATTTCGCGGCGGCCATCGACGGCCGTGTAAGGCTTGCGGGTCGCGTCGCGGTCGCCGCGCGCGACCATCAGAAGAACAATCCTTCGATCGGCGACGACGCGTTGGCGTGGCGCTTCTTCGGAATGCGCCCGGCGAGGAAGGCGTCGCGCCCGGCTTCCACGCCGAGCCGCATCGCGCGCGCCATGCGCACCGGATCGCGCGCACCGGCGATCGCGGTGTTCATCAGCACGCCGTCGCAGCCCAGTTCCATCGCGATCGCGGCATCCGATGCGGTGCCGACGCCGGCATCGACGAGGATCGGAACCTTCGCGTTCTCGACGATGGTCAAGATGTTGTAGGGATTGCGGATGCCGAGGCCTGAACCGATCGGCGCGGCCAACGGCATCACCGCCACGCAGCCCATCTGCTCGAAGCGCCTGGCCATGATCGGATCGTCGCTGGTGTAGACCATCACCTGGAAACCTTCGGCGATCAGGGTCTTCGCCGCTTCCAGCGTCGCCGGAATGTCGGGGTGCAGGGTCTGCGGGTCGCCGAGCACTTCGAGCTTCACGAGGGCATGGCCATCGAGCAGTTCGCGTCCGAGTCGTGCGGTGCGAACCGCGTCGTCGGCGGTGTAGCACCCGGCCGTATTGGGCAGGATCGTGTACCGATCCGGCGGCAGCACGTCGAGCAGGTTCGGCTCGTCCCGGTTCTGGCCAATGTTCGTGCGCCGGATCGCGACGGTCACGATCTGCGCGCCGGCCGCTTCGGTCGCCAGTCGGGTCTGTTCGAGGTCACTGAACTTGCCGGTGCCGGTCAGCAATCGCGAACGATAGGCGATGCCGGCGATGACAAGCGCGTCGGGAATGATTTCGGGGGTGTCCATCGGGTGATTATCGCCCAATGGGTTGGGCTGTGGCGCAGCGTCCGTGCAAATGCGGGTGATGTTCTGGTCGCGCAAGCTGTAGGCTTGGCCGCTATCGGAGAGGACGCAGTAGCCAGGCTCGGCCTTGCAGGGCTTGCCAGGTCGTATTTGCATGCGATTGCGGCTGGCCGCCCTTTCATCTTCACTCGTCCTGCTTCGGCGGGAAGGCCTGCCCGGTCATCCTGTATGTGCGTTCGCAGCCGTGTTGCTTGCTCTGCTCCGGGAATTTGAAGGCACGCGACGGGAGTTTGAAGGCACACGATCAGCCACTGGCTGTCCAAGAGTCGCCGTGCTGCGCACGGGCTGTTGCGGACTCGCGCATCGATGCGCTCATCGCGCAACCCGGCCTGCGCTCCTGCTGCGGGCGTTCGCCATCGCACGATCAGCCACTGGCTACCCGAGAGTCGCCGTGCTGCGCAGGGGTTGTTGCGGACTCGCGCATCGTGCGCTCATCGCGCAACCCGGCCCTGCGCTCCTGCTGCGGGCGTTCGCCATCGCACGATCAGCCACTGGCTGATCGTCAACGCGCTGGCTCACCCGCCGCCCATCGCGTGGACGATTTCGAGGGTGTCGCCGTCGGCAACGCGTTGTTCCTCGTGGCGGCTGCGCGGCACGATCGCACGATTGAGTTCGACCGCGACGCGGCACCCGGCATATCCGGTGCGCAGCAGCACCTCGGCGATGGTCGGGGAATCGTCGAGTTGCATGGCGCTGCCGTTGAGGGTGATCCGCATCCTGAATCCCGGGCGTTGCGAGGTGGTCGTCCGCCTATTCTGCCCTCGTCGCGTTGCGGCGGCTGCAGGCGCTCGGCATAATTGTTCCGCGAGGCGGGTGTAGCTCAATGGTAGAGCTGTTGCTTCCCAAGCAACTGACGAGGGTTCGATTCCCTTCACCCGCTCCATCGCCGGCGGCGGCAAACGCTGGTCGCTGGCGCTCCTGCGCCGCGACGCCGGTCATCCACGGCGGCCGTCTCCACCACCCACGACCCAGGCAGCACGGAGGCAGCATGGTCGAACGGGGCAGATCATTGAAGCCGATCCTGGGCTGGCGCGAATGGCTGGCGCTGCCGGAACTCGGCATCCATGCGATCCGGGCGAAGATCGACACCGGCGCGCGTTCGTCCGCGCTGCATGTGGAGAGCCTGGAAGCATTCCAGTCCGGCGGTCGCGAATGGGTGCGTTTCAGCGTCGCGACCGGCTCCGCGGACGACAAGCTGGTGCTGGTCGAATCGACCGTGCACGATCGCCGTCCAGTCACCGACTCGGGCGGCCACGTCAGCGAACGCATCTTCCTGCGTACGCGGATTTCGCTTGCGGGCCAGACCTATCCCGTTGAAATAAACCTGACTTCCCGGCGCAATATGCTGTTCCCGATGTTGCTTGGGCGCACCGCGCTGGCGCGGCATTTCCTGATCGATCCGGCGCGCTCGTTCCGTGCCGGACGCAATCCCCCCGAACCGGCCGCCCGCACATGAAACTCGCCATCCTTTCGCGAAACAGCAAGCTGTATTCGACCCAGCGTCTGATCGAGGCGGCGCGCGACCGTGGCCACAGCGTGCGCGTGCTCGATCCGCTGCGCTGTTACATGAAGATCGCGCCCGATGGTTTCGACATGCACTACAAGGGCCGCGTGCTGACCGACTACGACGTGGTGCTGCCGCGCATCGGAGCCTCGATCACGCGCTACGGAACCGCGGTGCTGCGCCAGTTCGAGATGATGAACGTGTACACGCCGAACGGATCGGACGCGATCCTGCGTGCGCGCGACAAGCTGCGCTGCCACCAGTTGCTCGCGAAGCAGGGCATCGGCTTGCCGACCACGGTGTTCGGCGACAATCCCGACGACACCAGCGACCTCATCGCGATGCTCGGCAAGCCGCCGCACGTGATCAAGCTCAACGAAGGCAGCCAGGGCGCGGGCGTGATCCTGACCGAACGGCTGTCGTCGTCGCGCAGCGTGATCGAGGCGTTGCGCGGGTTGTACGCGACCTTCCTCGTGCAGGAATTCATCGCCGAATCCAACGGCAGCGACGTGCGCTGCTTCGTCGTGGGCGGCAAGGTCGTCGGGGCGATGCGTCGCAAGGCGCGCGCGGGCGAATTCCGTTCGAACCTGCATCGCGGCGGGACCGCGACGAAGGTCACGTTGAGCGCTGCCGAAACCGATACGGCGATCCGCGCCGCGAAGGTGATGGGACTCAATGTCGCTGGCGTGGACCTGCTGCGTTCGAAGCGCGGACCGCTGGTGCTGGAGGTCAATTCGTCGCCCGGACTGGAAGGAATCGAAAACACCACCGGCATCGATATCGCCGGCGAGGTCGTCGATTACATGGCCCTGCGGGTCGCGCGCCGGCGCCGGGATGCATCGCGTTCGCATCCAAGCCATTGATCCGGAAGGATTTAAAAATCGTTATTTCGGTTTAACCGCCGATTAACCCGGGCGGTCGTAGGCTGGCCGGACTGTAGCTCTGTCGGCGTCCTCGTCAGTTGTCCTGTGACTCGCAGATTACGGTAATCGGGGCTTTACCTTGAGTCCAAGCGAGAACAGTCGCTCAGCGGCTGTCTCCTTGGACTTTTTTAATGCGCATGCGAGCAGACTCTGTCTGCGCGGATTGCACCACGTCCTGCTGCATGTCCGCGCATCGACGCAATCCGCAACGATGCATGACTCATTGAACGAATGGCATATGCCGACGTCCAATGGCTCTGGCAGAATGTTTGTTCACCAACGAGAGGGCGAATCATGTACCTGCGTAATATTGCTGCGTTGACCTTTTTCCTTGCGGTCGGTGGCGCCATGGCGAGCGACAACCTCCAGGGCGTACAGACGAAGCAGGAATTCGTCGCGATGAAAGCAAAGGTCGACAAGGACCTCGGCGATGGCGTGCAATACAAGGAAATAAGCCCCGAGGATCAGAAGACACTCATCGCAACTCTCGCGCAGATGGACGAGCGCTGGAAGAAGATCGACGATGGCTCCCAGGCCAGTCCGGATGAACGCGTCGCAATGGCCAACGACCAGGAAGTGGTGACCACTATCCTGCAGCACGCTTCCAAGGACAGCCGCGTCATCTGCGAGCGCATCGAGCCGCTCAATACCCACCGTTCGCAGAACGTGTGCAAGACCGTCGCCCAGCGTCGCCGCGAGACGGACCAGTCGCAGGATTCCATGCGCCAGAACGGGGCCACGACCAAGTGACCCCGCACAAGTGATTCCCGCCCAAGGCCGCCAACCCATGCGTATCCTGGTGATCGAAGACAACAGCGACATCGCCGCGAACCTCGGGGATTACCTCGAGGAGCGCGGGCATACCGTGGATTTCGCGGCCGACGGCGTGACCGGCCTGCACCTGGCGGTCGTCAACGACTTCGACGCGATCGTGCTCGACCTGAATCTGCCGGGCATGGATGGCCTGGAGGTCTGCCGCAAGCTGCGGCAGGACGCGCGCAAGCAGACGCCGGTGCTGATGCTGACCGCGCGCGACGCGCTCGAGAACAAGCTCGACGGCTTCGAGGCCGGCGCCGACGATTACCTCGTCAAGCCTTTCGCATTGCAGGAAGTGGATGCGCGGCTCGCGGTGCTGCTGCGCCGCGGCAAGGGCCCGCAGTCGCGCATCCTCAACGTCGCCGACCTGGAATACAACCTCGACACGCTCGAGGTGCGGCGCGAAGGCAAACTGCTCCAACTCAACCCGACCGCGTTGAAGATCCTGCAATCGCTGATGGAGTCCTCGCCCTCGGTGGTCACCCGGCAAGAGCTCGAAACCCGCGTCTGGGGCGAGGAACTGCCCGATTCCGACAGTTTGCGCGTGCACATCCACGGCTTGCGCGCGGCGGTGGACAAGCCGTTCCCGAAGCCACTGATCCAGACGCGCCACGGCATCGGCTACCGGATCGCCGATCCCGATGCTGTACCGACGTAGGCTCCGCAGCCGGATCATCGTTTCGTATTTGCTGCTGGGCTTCGGTCTGGCGGTGCTGATCGCTTCGGCCACGGTGTACCTGCGCGCGCGCGTTGAGCGACAGGTGATCGGCCAGGCGTTGAAGAACAACGTCGACGATTTCGCCGACGGGTTCTACGTCAATCCGGACAAGGCCGGCGTGCCGTTCGAGAAGCTCGTCGGCCACGTGTACGGGATCGGCAAGATCGCCCTGGTTCCTCCTGCATGGCGCGATCTGCCCTCGGGCATCCATGAGTTGCAGGAAACGGATGCATCGGGCAACCCGCACACCTACAAGCTGGTGGTGCGCAAGGATCCGAAATTCTGGTTCTTCCTGCGCTACGAATACTCGCAGGAACACGAAAGCCAGCAACGGTTCGCGTGGGCGCTGGTGGGGCTCGTCGTCGTGTTCACCGTGCTGTCGCTGCTGGTCGGCATGTGGGCGTCGTCGCGCGTGATGAGCCCGGTCGCGCACCTCGCGCAGCGCCTGCGCGCGTTCGCGGCGGCCCAGACCCACGAAAAACTCGCGCCGCATTTCGCCGACGACGAAGTCGGCCAGCTCGCCGCCGCGCTCGACGACTATGCCGAACGCCTCACCGAAGTGGTCCGCCGCGACCGCGAGTTCAACGCCGACGTCAGCCATGAGCTGCGCACCCCGCTGGCGGTCATCCACGGCGCGACCGAACTGATGCTCGCCAGCACCGAGCCGTCCGACAAGATGCGCCAGCGCCTGCAGCGGATCGACCGCGCCGCGCAGCAGAGTACGCACCTGATCACCGCGCTGCTGATGCTCTCGCGCAACGAGCGCGGGACCGGCAGGACGAACCTGCTGCAACTCGCGAACCAGTTGCTCGAATCCAATCGCGCGCAACTCGCAGGCAAGCCCGTGCAGCTGCGCGCCGAGGGCGATGCCACGGCAAGCGTCGATGTGCCCGAGGCGATCCTCTCCGTCGCGATCGGCAACCTGATCGGCAACGCCTGCAAGTACACCGCGTCCGGCGACGTGCTGGTCGAAGTCTCGCGCGACTGCGTGCGGGTGATCGATAGCGGTCCCGGCATCAGCGCCGAGGATGCGGCGCACCTGTTCGAGCGCGGCTTCCGCGGCGACAGCGCGTCGGGTACGAAGGGGGCCGGCATCGGCCTGTCGATCGTCGGCCGGCTGTGCGAACTGTACGGCTGGAAAGTCGCGATCGGGCCACGGCAGGACGCACGCGGCGCAGTGGCGTCGCTGTCGTTCGATCTGGCGAAGCCTTGCTGACGGCAGCTGGAGCTATTGGAGCGAGCCAGAGCGGGAACGATTGGAGCGAGCCAAGTAGACCGGATGTAGCGCAGCGCAATCCGGGATTTCATTCGACGACGCACGACGCACGACGCAGGATTGTCGTGCTGCGCGCTTTCATCCCGACTACATGCTGCTTACCCGCGGTGGACCTACACCCTCTCCAGCCAGCCCCACTGGTCCTCGGTGCGGCCATCGAACAGGCCGAAGAACAGGTCCTGGACCCTGCCGGTGATCGGGCCGGGCTTGCCGTCGCCGACCGGCTTGCCGTCGACCGAACGGATCGGCGTGATCTCGGCGGCGGTGCCGCACATGAAGAGTTCGTCGCACAGGTAGAGGTATTCGCGCGGGATGTCGCGTTCGACGACTTCGAGGCCGTTCTTGCGCGCAAGGGTCATGATCGAGTTGCGGGTGATGCCGTTGAGCAATGCCGCACTGATCGGCGTGGTGTGCAACGCGCCTTCGAACACGAGGAACAGGTTCTCGCCGGCGCCTTCGGACAGCAGGCCGGTCGACGCCATCGCGATGCCTTCGCCGAAGCCCAGGCGCCGCGCTTCGCGCGCGATCAGCTGGCCGGACAGGTAATTGCCGCCGGCCTTCGCCCCGGACGGAATCGTGTTCGGCGCCATCCGCTGCCAGCTCGACACGCAGGCATCGATGCCGGTTTCGAGCACGCCCGCGCCAAGATACGGACCCATGTGCCAGGCCGCGATCGAGACTTCGGTCGGGCAATCCGCCGATAGCCCGAAGCCGCCGAGTCCGCGGAACGCGAGTGGGCGCAGGTAGGCTTTTTCGAGCTTGTTCGCGGCGATCACGTGTCGGCACGCCATCGCGAGTTCGTCGATCGCGTAGGGGATCACCATGTCGTAGATCTTCGCAGACGCGTACAGGCGCTTGAGATGATCGGTGAGGCGGAAGATGCACTGGCCGTTCGGCGTGGGATAACTGCGGATGCCCTCGAACACCGACGAGCCGTAATGCAACGCATGCGACATGACATGCGTGGTCGCTTCGGCCCACGGCTTGATTTCGCCGTTGTGCCAGATGTGCGAAGGGTAGTTGTGGCTCATGCGGTGGCTCCTTGCGAATGACGCATTCTGCGCCAGCGGCCATGCGCTGAACACCCCGACGCTAGAAATGCACCCACAGGCAACCGAAATAATGGGTCACGCCCAGTGTCGTGCGCACCGACGTCGGATCGTTGCCCGAACGCGCCTGCGTCAGTTCCACGGCGCTCGCATCGGCGGGTTGTTCCGAAGCGACGCTGCGGTAACCGTCGGCATCGGTCGGCTGGCGCGCGCCGATCATCTGCAGCGACAACAGCGGACGCCCGGCGAGGACTTGCAGCCGCTTGAGGATGTCTCCCGATTCCGCACTGCTGATGCCCGGCCAGTGGTAGAACGATGCGACGCGGTTCACGTCGCCGGCGGCGAGCGCTTGCTGCAGGCCGCGTTTGAGGTCGTCGACCGTGCGTGCGCAACCGCGCGCGCCCAGGTGTCCGGTAGCGCCCGCTGCAGCGGACGCATGGATGGGATCGGGACGCACGCTCGCGCCGATGTCTTCGCATTTCTTGTCGGTGAAGATGGCGCCGCCATCGGCACCCACGCAACGGTGAACATCCGTCGTTGCCGCGTGCGCCGGCATTGCGGCGATCGCGATCAGGAACAGCAGGATGGTGGCGGGGCGCATCGGGGCAGCATACGCCGCCGCCGTGAACGTCAGCCCAGTCGTTCCAGCACTGCGAGCGTGGGCTTCGAGAGATTGAGCGTGTAGAAGTGCAGTCCCGGCGCGCCGCCTTCGATCAGGCGCTGGCACAAACCGGCGACCAGGTCGGTTGCGAACGCGCGCACCGCGCCGGTGTCGTCGCCAAAGGCTTGCATGCGCTTGCCAACCCAGCGCGGGATCTCCGCGCCGCAGGCTTCCGAGAAGCGCCGCAACTGGGTGAAGTTCGCGATCGGCATGATCCCGGCGGTGATCGGAATCGCCACGCCCATGCGCCGCGCATCGTCGATGAAACGGAAGTAGGCATCGGAATTGTAGAAGTACTGGGTTATCGCGCCATCGGCGCCGGCCTCCGCCTTGGCATGGAAGTGGCGCAGGTCGGCCAGCGCATCTTCGGCCTGCGGATGGATTTCCGGATAGCACGCGACCTCGATGTGGAAGCGGCCGTCGAAGCTCTCCCGCACATAACGCACGAGGTCGGCCGCGTAGCGGAATTCGCCGGCGCGCGCCATGCCCGATGGCAGGTCGCCGCGCAGGGCGACGATGCGGCGCACGCCGATCTGCGCGTAGGTGTCGAGCAGCGAATGGATTTCCGCGCGGGTGCCGCCGACGCAGGAGATGTGCGGAGCGACTTCGACCTCGTGCGTCTTGCGCAGGTCGAGCACGGTCTCGGGCGTATAGCTCAGGGTCGAGCCGCCCGCGCCGAACGTCACCGACACGTAGTCCGGTCCGTGCGGTTTCAGGCGCGCGGCGGTCTTGTGCAGCTGCTCGCGCTGCTCGTCGGTCTTGGGCGGATAGAACTCGAACGAGATCGGAATGGTGCGGCTCATGGCAATCCTTTGTACGGCGCGGCGGCCGCCTTGGCGTCGGTTTCCAGCGGTGCCAGCGCGTAGCCGACCACCAGCAGTTCGGTAATGTAACGGCGGGCGAAGGCGTCCAGCCCCAGCCGTTCGTACTGCGCGACATGGCGCAGTTCGTGGGCCAGCAAAGGCTTGGTCGGACGGGTCTTGAACACGATGCCGTAGCGCGCGGTCAGTCCCCACATGCGCGGGTTGCCGGCGCCCAGTTTGCGAATCAGGCCCGCGAGCATGGGTTCGCCCTGGTCCGGCATCGCGGATTCCTCGACGATGCGCACGCGTTGCGGCGCGGCGACGCCGACGCGGCGCGCCAATGCGATCTCGTCGGGGCGCAATGGCCGCCCCTTGGCGAGAGCGTTCGCTTCGGTATCGAGGATCAAGGCCAGCGCGGCAGGCATCAGCCGGTCCACCTCGGCGACGACTTCGGTCCGGGGATGCGCAAGCGCCTGCCGTTCGGCCGCGCCCAGTCCACGCATTGCGCTTGCCGTACATGCGCCGAACACGGCCAGCATCGCGAGCGCAACGACCGTCCACGCGCAGTAGCGACGGGCGCGTCGGCGCGCCGGCCTCCGGGACATGGACGAATCTGGCTGGGGCAGGGCAATCGGCATGGCGTCCGCATGGGCATACATCGCTTGATCGCGATGCAAGGATAGATAGCTTAACACCAGTGCGGCAAGGAACAGCTGGCAGGTTGCGGCATGCTGCCTTAGGCTCGGGACAGGGTCGAACGGAACGGGGCATGGCCGGTCAGGGGGCACGCGGATCGCATTGGATCGGGATACTGCTCGGCACCTTGCTGTGCATGCAGTCCGGGCTTGCCGTGCCTTCCGGGCAGGCCGCAATTGTGCCAACCGGGAACGCAACGAACGTGGTCGATGCGACTGCCGCATCGCTGCCGCTGGAGTTCCCGTGGCGCGCCTGGCGCCTGTTCTCGAGCAACGACATCCTGCCGCAGAACACCGTGTACGCGATCGAGCAGGATGCCGGCGGCTATATCTACGCCGGGCTTGGCACCGGCCTGGCGCGCTACGACGGCGCGAGTTGGCAGCGCGTCGCACTGCCGGGCGCTTCGGGCGTGCATGCGATCGGTGCGCTGGGCATGGCGAGCGATGGCGCGCTCTGGGCAGGCAGTGATGGCGCAGGTGTTTTCCGCGTGCGCAATGGACGGGTGTCCGCGATCCCGGGCCTGGCAGGGCCATCGGCGGTCGTGTACACCTTGCTCGACGATCAGGCCGGTGGGATGTGGGCATCCACCGATGGCGGATTGGCGCGCTGCTCGGTCGGCGGCTGCCGCGTGTTGCCCGAATTGCGCAATATCGCGGTGGGCATCGTCCTGCGAGGCGACGGTCCGAATGGCCCATGCCTGTGGGTCGGTACCCGCGGCAACGGGCTGCTGCGGTTCGACCTGCGCCATGACGGCGGGCTGGTCGCGAGTTCGTTCAAGCTGACCAGGGACGACGGCCTGCCCAACAACTACGTCAGCAATCTCCTCCAATGGGGCGGCGCGCAGGGCAGGGACCTGTGGATCGGCACTGGTCGAGGCCTGGTCCGCTTTGATGGACGAAAGCTGGTCCGATACACGCCCACCATTGGATTCCCGGGTGCGGTGACTTCGATCCTGCCGGGCCGGGGTGTCGACCAGGGATTGCTGTTCGTCGGCCTGCAGCCGGGTGGTCTCGCCTTGTTGCACGAAGACGGCAGTTGGGGCCTGCTCGGCCAGGCGCAGGGGCTGCCGGACAGTGCGGTGAGGGGCCTGGCCTACACGGATCGGGGCAGCAGTGCGCCATTGCTGTGGGTCGGCACCGTGGCCGGCGGTATCGCGCGCGCGGATCCTGGACGCTGGCAATTGCTCGACGAGCGCCGCGACGTACCCTCGCGCGGCATGGCAGGACTCGGCGTCGTCCGTTTCCCTGATGGCATCCAGGCCCTGTGGATGGGCGCGGCGAAGGGTGCACTGCGGTTGACCGATACCGGCTGGCAACCGCTACCGGGCTTGCCCGCCGATACCGTGGTCGCCGACCTGGCGAGCACCGCCGACGGTTCGCTGTGGGTCGCCGGCCAGCACAGCCTGTGGCGGTTGCACGGCAGCGTGCGTACCGAGTTCACGGTCGACAACTCGCAGCTGCCGGGGGTGCATGCGGAACTGCTGACGGTCGAGCCCGGCGCGAAGGGCGACGCGTTGTGGATCGGCACTGGCCATGGGCTCGCGCGCTGGACCGAGGCCGAAGGCCTGCGCCGCGTGCGGGAGCATCCGCTGCTGAAGGCGGGGACGTCGATCCGTGCGCTGACGCTGGCCGCACTCGGCGATGCGCAGCCGGGCATCTGGGTCGGAACCGATGATGGACTGCTGCAGCGGCAGGGCGGTCGCTGGCAGCAGATGGCTGCCGAGTGCCTGCACGGGGCGGCGATCACCACGCTCGCGGCGCACCAGGGCGCGCATGGCGGCGAAGTGTGGATCGGCACGAACGGTCCGCTGTTGCGGCTGCGCGCAAGCGGATGCGAACACCGCGACGACCTGTTCTCCGGCGGCTACGCGGAGCAGATCACGTTCGACCGCCAGGGCCGCGCCTACGTGTTCGGTACCGGCGGCGCGCTGCGCCTGGACAGCTCCAGCGACGCGCCGCTCGCCGCGCTGCCGCTCACCCACTACAGCCGCGAGGACGGGCTGCTCGCGCGCGACTACCTGCCCGGCCGGGGTGTCGCGACCGACGCGCATGGGCGCATCTGGGTGGCGAGCACGGCAGCGCTGCAGGTGTTCGATCCCGCGTCGGAAACATCGAACGGAAGCGCGGCGCAACTGGTCTGGGACACGCTGCGCGCGGGCTCCGATGAACGCCCGATCGCTGCGGGCGATGACATTCCGGCGACCGCCACGCCGCTGGTGTTCGGCGCGCGGCTGCTCGCATTCGAGCGCGAGGAACACATCCAGTACCGGGTGCAATTGCTCGGCCTGCACCCGGCGCCGTTGCCATGGACAAGCGACAACCGTTTCGAATTCAGCCGCCTCGCGGCGGGTTCCTACGAACTGCGGATCTGGGCGCGCGATGCGAACGGCGTCGTCAGCGGGCCGCTGCGGCTGCCGTTCCGCGTGCTCGCGCCATGGTGGCTGCGGCCGTGGGCGCTGGCCCTGTATGCGCTTGCGCTGGTCGCGTTCGGACTGCTGCTGGGCTGGTGGCGCACCCGCGCGTTGCGACGCCGCGCGCATGAGCTGGCCAGCGAAGTCGCAACGCGCACCCACGAACTCGCCGACGCCAACCGCCTGCTCGAGGAAATGGCGCGCACCGATACCCTGACCGGATTGCACAACCGCCGGCATGCCGTCAGCGCGTTGCCTGAACTCGTGCGCCACAACGACGAGCGCCGCCGCACCGGCAACGTCGCGCAACTGCTGCTCGTACTGATCGATGTGGACCACTTCAAGCGGATCAACGACACCTACGGACATGCGCTCGGCGACATCGTCCTGCAGACCGTTGCGAAACGGTTGCGCCACGGCGTGCGCGACAGCGACATGCTGGTGCGCTGGGGCGGCGAGGAATTCCTGCTCGCGCTCAACGGTTGCGATCCGACGCTTGCGGCGGCGCGGCTGCGCGCCGTGCTCGCCGCCGTCAGCGATGCGCCGGTCCCGCTCGGCGACGATGCACTGCGGATTTCGGTCTCCGCCGGCGCTGCAGCATACCGGCCGCCGGGCGAGACGGACCAGCAGACCGCCGCGCTCGCGGTGGAGCAGGCGATCGCGCGCGCCGATGCGGCGCTGTACGAAGCCAAGGCGCGTGGCCGCGATCGCGCGGTGCTGGTGGTGGATGGCGCCGAGGACGTGGTCGGCAATGCGCACTGGCCTGAATTCGAGCGCAAGCCGCCCGACCTTTCGTGAATGCGGCGGACCTTGCTCCACCCGGCAAACGGCGACTCCGAACATTGCAAACGCCATGGCTCTCTGAAATCCCATGAAAAAACCCGTGGATCGCTCCGCGGGTTTTTGTTTTTCCAGTCCGCCGAAAACTCAGTAGCGGTAGTGCTCGGGCTTGTACGGTCCGTTCACATGCACGCCAAGGTACGCGGCCTGGTCGGCAGTCAGCGTGGTCAGCTTCACGCCGATCTTCTCCAGGTGCAGGCGCGCGACTTCCTCGTCGAGCTTCTTCGGCAGGATGTAGACCTTGGAGTCGTACAGGTCCTTGTTCGCCCACAGGTCGATCTGCGCAAGCGTCTGGTTCGAGAACGAGTTCGACATCACGAAGCTCGGGTGGCCGGTCGCGCAGCCGAGGTTCACCAGGCGGCCTTCGGCAAGCAGGAAGATCGCACGTCCGTCGGCGAACGTGTACTTGTCGACCTGCGGCTTGATGTTGAGCTTGGTCACGCCGGCGTGGTTGTTCAGCGCATCGACCTGGATCTCGTTGTCGAAGTGGCCGATGTTGCAGACGATCGCCTGGTCCTTCATGCGCTGCATGTGGGCGGTGGTG
>JBBQHA010000035.1:0-25968 GCA_038323475.1 Lysobacterales bacterium | reverse complement strand
GTGCGATCGAGCGCAAGCAGACCTACAGCTACGACCCGTTGTCGCGCCCGGTCCAGACCGACACGATCCAGCAGATCGCGGCGGGCACGAACAAGACGTACACGCAGACCCTGGCCTACGACAGCTACTACGGCCGTCCCAAATCTACCACCTGCCCGAACAACGAGACGGTGGCGACGTACTACTCCAAGTACGGCATCCCGGTGCGCAGTTTCAATCCGGCCAACGGGCAGGTGTATCGCGAGGTCACCGCGGTGGACCTCACCGGCCTGCCCACGGTCGCCACGCTCGGTGGCGGGCTGCTCACCGACACCCGCAGCTACCGCATCCCGACCGGCGAACTGCTGCAGGTCAAGACCAGCAAGGGAGCCGCGTTGCTGCGCCAGCTCGACTACCAGACCGACGTGTTCGGCAACCTCAAGCAGCAAGCGTTGAACTCCGGCGCGACGGTCGAGACCTACGCCTACGACACCCTGCAGCGCATGACCCAGGCCACGCGGAACGTGCAGCAAATCAGCTCCAGCGCGAACAATTCCGCGCCTTCCGTTTTCCTGTTCAGCCCGATACCAGCCTTCAGTGAACGATCTTGCTAGTCTTGGGGTCGTAACACGCCGCGCCCGCCGATTCGCGGGCTGGCGATACGGCCACCATGGAGAGACGGATCGAGATGGCGACACCCAGTTCGGATGCTTTCGTCTTTTTCGGCGCCACCGGCGACCTTGCCTACAAGAAGATCTTTCCCGCGCTGCAGGCGATGATCAGGCGCGGCGGGCTGGACATGCCGATCATCGGCGTGGCGCGCGCGGGCTGGACGCTGGAGCAATTGCGCGAACGCGCGCGCGACAGCATCGAGAAGAACGACAAGCTCGATCCGGAAGCGTTCGCGAAACTGTCGTCGCTGCTGCAGTACATCGATGGCGACTACAACGACCTCGCGACCTACGAAAAGCTGCGTGCGGCGTTGCGCGGGCGTTCGCGGCCGATCCATTATTTCGCGATTCCGCCGAGCATGTTCCCGGTCGTCGTGCAGCACCTGGCGAATTCGGGCTGCTCGAAGGACGCGCGGGTCATCGTGGAAAAGCCGTTCGGCCGCGACCTCGCATCCGCGCGCGACCTCAATGCGACCCTGCACGCGGTGTTCCCGGAGGAGTCGATCTTCCGCATCGACCATTACCTCGGCAAGGAGGCGGTGCAGAACCTGCTGTATTTCCGCTTCGCCAACACCTTCCTCGAGCCGATCTGGAACCGCAACTACGTCGACAGCGTGCAGATCACCATGGCCGAGGATTTCGGCGTGCAGGGCCGCGGCAGTTTCTACGAGGAAGTCGGGGCGATCCGCGACGTGGTGCAGAACCACCTGCTGCAGGTGATCGCCTTGCTTGCGATGGACGCGCCGGTCGGGCGCGATGCAGAGTCCATGCGCGCCGAGAAGCTGCGGCTGTTCCGTGGCATGCGACCGCTCGATCCGCAGGATGTCGTGCGCGGCCAGTTCCGCGGCTATCGCGACGAGCCTGGCGTGGCGAAGGATTCGCAGGTCGAAACCTTCGCCGCCTTGCGGCTGCACATCGATACATGGCGCTGGGCTGGCGTGCCGTTCTACATCCGAACCGGCAAGAATCTGCCGATCACCACGACCCAGGTGATGGTCGACCTCAAGCGCCCGCCGCTCGGGATCTTCGACGAGATCAGCGCACGCGAATCGAACTATTTCCGCTTCCGGCTGAGTCCGGAAGTCGTGATCTCGGCCGGCGCGCGGGTCAAGAAGCCAGGCGAGGAGATGGCAGGCGAAAACATGGAGCTCATCGCCCGCAGCAGTCCGCAGCGCGACAAGTCGCCTTACGAACGCCTGCTCGGCGATGCGATCCGCGGCGACGCATCGCTGTTCACGCGCGACGACTCCGTCGAAGCGGCGTGGCGCGTGGTCGATCCGATCCTCAGTGGACCGCAAGGCGTCCACATCGAACCCCCTGGGATCTACGAGCCCGGCAGCTGGGGCCCGGCGACGGCGGCGAAAGTCGTCGCAAGCCGGGAAGGCTGGCACGACCCGATGCCGGAGGCGAGCCACCCATGCTGACTGCCGGAGAGACCGTCTTCCTGCTCGATGTCGACAACACCCTGCTCGACAACGACCGCTTCGCGGCCGATCTGCGCGTACGGCTCACGCAGGATTTCGGCGCTGCCGAATGCGAACGCTACTGGACGATCTACGACGGCCTGCGCGGGCAACTCGGCTACGCCGACTATCTGGCGGCGCTGCAGTTGTTCCGCGATGGGCTCGACGGAGACTCCGACCTGCTGCAGATGTCGGCGTTCCTGCTGGAGTATCCGTTTGCCCAGCGCTTCTATCCGCGCGCACTCGAAGCCATCGCGCACCTGCGTACACTCGGGCTGCCGGTCGTCCTGTCGGACGGCGACATCGTGTTCCAGCCACGCAAGATCCAGCGTTCCGGCATCTGGGATGCAATTGACGGCCGCGTGCTGATCTACCTGCACAAGGAACGCAGCCTGCAACTGATGCAGCAGCGCTTTCCGGCCGGCCATTACGTGATGGTGGACGACAAGCCTGCTTTGCTCGCGGCGATGAAGACCGTGTTGGGCGACCGCCTCACCACGGTGTTCGTGAGGCAGGGGCACTACGCGACGGGAGCATTGATGGCGAGCATCGTTCCCGCGCCGGATCGCACCATCGATCGCATCGGCGACCTGTGCAGCCTCGACCTGTCATGGTTCCTGCCCGACACTCCGGCAAGCGCCGATGCATCGGTCGACGCAACAACGACCTCCCCATGATGTCCGAACAAGGAAGAACCGGAACCGCCATGAACAAGACCCGGCAATTGCACGACCTCGGCCAGAGCCTGTGGCTGGACAACATCACCCGCGAGATCCTCGACGACGGCACCTTGAGCGGTTACATCGAGCACTTTTCGGTCACCGGACTCACTTCCAACCCAACGATCTTCGACGAAGCGATCGGCGGCACGCACGCCTACGACGCCGGCATTCTCGAAAAAGCGGAAGCCGGCAAAACCGGTGAAGCACTGTTCATCGAGCTCGCGCTCGAAGACCTGCAGCGCGCTGCCGACCTGTTTCGTCCGGTCTTCGATGCGACAGGTGGCGTGGATGGCTGGGTGTCGATGGAAGTCTCGCCCTTGCTTGCCGCCGATACGGCCGGCAGCATCGCCGCAGCCAAACAGATCCACGCGCAAGCCGGTCGCCCGAATCTGTTTGTGAAGATCCCCGGAACGCCCGAAGGCATCCCCGCTATCGAGGAGGCGATCTTCGCGGGCATTCCGGTCAACGTGACCCTGCTGTTTTCGCGCGAACAGTATGTCGCCGCGGCCGAAGCATACCTGCGCGGGATCGAGCGACGGCTGGAAGCCGGGCTGGATCCGCGGATCGCGTCGGTCGCGTCGCTGTTCGTGAGTCGCTGGGACAAGGCGGTCGCCGACAAGGTGCCAGCCGACCTGCGCAACCGGCTTGGAATCGCGATCGGCCAGCGGACCTATCGCGCCTATTGCGAGTTGCTTGCATCCGGGCGTTGGCTGAAACTGGCGGAGCGGGGCGCTCGTCCGCAGCGGCTGTTGTGGGCAAGCACCGGCACCAAGGATCCCAACGCTTCGGATACGCTGTACGTCGAAGCGCTGGCTGCCCCGGACACCATCGACACCATGCCGGAGAAGACGCTGAAGGCGTACGCCGACCATGCAGCGGTGCCGCGCGCGATGGCGCCGGATGGCGGCGATGGCGAAGCGACTCTTGCGCGTTTCGCGCAGGCCGGCATCGACATCGACGCGCTCGCTGCGCAGTTGCAGAAGGACGGAGCGCAGTCGTTCGTCAAGTCATGGCAGGAGCTGCTCGCTCGCATCGAAGACAAGATCCATACATTGGCCAATGCAGGGGGAGCATGATGACCACCGGACCCGTACCGCCACCGCCACCGCGCGCACCGGCTTCGCTACCGCCGCGGCCCGCAATGCCTGCGCGTGCGACGAAATCCGTGCGACCCGCTGCGCGGCCCGAATGGCTGGCGCTCAAGACGCACGCCGGCAAGGTCACGCCGATGCATCTGCGCGACCTGTTCAAGGCCGACGAACGCCGTGGCTCGCGCATGTGCGTCGAGGCCGCGGGCCTCTACCTGGATTATTCGAAGAACCGGGTCACCGACGAAACCATGGCGATGCTGCTCAAGCTCGCCACCGCCAGCGAAGTGACCCAACGCCGCGACGCGATGTTCGCCGGGCAGAAGATCAATACCACCGAGAACCGCTCGGTGATGCACATGGCATTGCGTGCGCCGCGGACCGGCATGTTCGACGTCGACCACCACAACGTCGTGCCCGAAGTGCATGCCGTCCTCGACAAGATGACCGCTTTCGCCGGCAAGGTCCGCAGCGGCGAATGGAAGGGAAATTCCGGCCGTCGCATCCGCAATGTCGTCAGCATCGGCATCGGCGGTTCCGACCTCGGCCCGGTGATGGCCTACGAGGCATTGCGCGCATACAGCCAACGCGAGTTGACGTTCCGGTTCGTCTCGAACGTCGATGGCGCCGACTTCTTCGAGGCCACCCGCGACCTGGATCCCGGCGAAACCCTGTTCATCGTCTGCTCGAAGACGTTCACCACGCAGGAAACGTTGACCAATGCCAATGCCGCGCGGGCCTGGTGCGTCGCCGCGATGCGCGACCCGAAAGCCGTCGCGAAGCATTTCGTCGCGGTATCGAGCAATGCCGCGGAAGTCGCGAAATTCGGCATCGACCCGGACAACATGTTCGGACTCTGGGATTGGGTCGGTGGCCGCTACTCGATGGATTCCGCGATCGGCCTGTCCACGATGATCGCGATCGGGCCGGAAAATTTCCGCGCGATGCTCGCCGGATTCCACGCGATGGACAACCACTTCCGCACCGCGCCGCCGGAGCGCAACATGCCGATCCTGATGGGCATGCTCGCGATCTGGAACAACAATTTCCTGTTCGGCGCCGAGACCGTTGCCGTGCTGCCGTATTCGCAGTACCTCAAGCGCTTTCCGGCGTACCTGCAGCAGCTGACGATGGAAAGCAACGGCAAGCACATCGACCTCGACGGCATGCCGGTCGTGTTCGAGACGGGGCCGATCTACTGGGGCGAACCGGGCACCAACGGCCAGCATTCGTTCTACCAGCTGATCCACCAGGGAACCCGGCTGATCCCCTGCGATTTCATCGGCTTCTGCCTGCCTTTGCTGGAAGCCTCGGTCGAGCAGCACGACCTGCTGATGGCGAACCTGTTCGCGCAGGGCGAGGCGCTGGCGTTCGGCAAGACGACCGAGCAGGTCGTCGCCGAAGGCGTCCCGCTGGCGATGGCGCCGCACCATGTCTGCGAAGGCAACCGGCCGAGCAATACCATCCTCGCCGAACAACTGACTCCGCAATCGCTCGGCGCGCTGGTGGCGCTGTACGAGCACAGCGTGTTCGTGCAGGGCGTGGTCTGGAACATCGACTCGTTCGACCAGTGGGGCGTCGAGCTGGGCAAGCAACTCGCGAAGCACACGGCTGCGGAACTGGCATCGACCAAGCCGCCGAAGCTGGCGCATGACAGTTCCACGACGAACCTGATCAAGCGCTACCTGCGGTTCCGGAAGCCGCGTTGATGGACAGCCTGCTGGCAGGGAAGCCGGCACAACCTGCGCAACTGGTGGATGTCGGCAAGCTCGTCGATGCCTACCACGAGGTCAGGCCGGATCCGGCGAACCCTGCGCAGCGCGTCGCATTCGGGACATCGGGGCATCGCGGCTCGTCGTTTTCCGGGAGTTTCAACGAGGACCACATCCTCGCGATCACGCAGGCGATCTGCGCGTATCGCGCGAAGCAGGGAACCGATGGACCGTTGTTCATCGGCATCGACACGCACGCCTTGTCGGTGCCGGCATTCGAAACGGCGATCGAAGTGCTCGCCGCGAACGGCGTCAACGTCATGGTCTCGCAGGAAGGCGAATTCACGCCGACGCCCGCGATCTCGCACGCGATCCTGTGCCACAACCGCGGCCGCAGGACCGGGCTTGCCGACGGCATCGTGATCACGCCATCGCACAACCCGCCAGCCGATGGCGGCTTCAAGTACAACACGCCCAATGGCGGCCCGGCCGACAACGACGCCACCGGATGGATCCAGGACCGCGCCAACGCACTGCTTGAAGCCCGCCTCGACGGCGTGCGCCGCATTCCGTACGGACAGGCGCGGCGTGCGGCGAAGATCCGCCCGCACGATTACCTCGGCGCCTACGTCGCCGACCTCGGCAATGCGATCGACTTCGATGCGATCCGTGGTTCCGGCATCCGCATGGGCGTGGACCCGCTCGGCGGCGCCGGCGTGCACTACTGGGCGCGCATCGCCGAACGCTACCGGATCGAACTCGACGTCGTCAGCGAACAGGTCGATCCGCAATTCGGTTTCATGACGCTCGACTGGGACGGCAAGATCCGCATGGATCCCTCGTCGAGCGATGCGATGCAACGCCTGATCGCGCTGAAGGACCGTTACGACATCGCTTTCGCCTGCGACACCGACCACGACCGCCACGGCATCGTCACTCCGAGTGCAGGCCTGTTGCCGCCGAACCACTATCTCTGCGTCGCGATCGATTACCTGTTCCGGCATCGGCCGCAGTGGAGCGGGGCGGCGGCGATCGGCAAGACCGTGGTGAGCAGCGCGATGATCGACCGCGTCGTCGCCAGGCTCGGGCGCAGGCTGCATGAAGTGCCGGTCGGCTTCAAATGGTTCGTCGATGGATTGTTCGACGGCAGCCTCGGTTTCGGCGGCGAGGAAAGCGCCGGTGCGGCGTTCCTGCGGCGCGACGGCACGGTGTGGACCACCGACAAGGACGGCATGGCGCCCGCGCTGCTGTCGGCCGAGATCACCGCATGCACGGGACGCGACCCTGGCGTGCTGTATCGCGGACTGTGCGGCGAATTCGGCGAGGTTTTTTCCAGTCGCGTGGATGCCAAGGCGAATCCCGCGCAGAAGCAGGCGTTGGCGAAGCTCGTGCCGCAGCGGATCGTGCAGGCGGAGCTTGCCGGCGATCGGATCGACAGCGTGATCGACAAGGCGCCAGGCAACGACGCGCCGATCGGCGGCATCAAGGTCGTCGCCAGCGGCGGCTGGTTCGCCGCGCGCCCGTCCGGCACCGAAGACATCTACAAGATCTACGCGGAGAGTTTTCGCGACCACGCGCATCTGGATCGCATCCTCGCGGAAGCGCAAACCATCGTGGACGCAGCCTTGGCCGGTGGTTGATGGGGTTGCGGCAGTCGGCAGTCGGCGGTCGGATACGGTATTGCCGCCGCGCATCCGGCGCACGACGGATGCATCGGTTCCCGCGCGCGTTGTCGTGATCGTGTCGACGACGCAAACGGCAGTGCTGCGATCAGTCGTTGCCGATCATTTCTTCTGGTCCCAGTGGAACTTGTGCAGCATCCGGTGCACGACCGGGGCGAGGACCACGCCGAATCCGATGATGAAGACCAGTCCCGAATACAGTGCATACAGGCCCGCGAACAACTTGCCGCCATCCGTATGCGGGGGATCCACCGGGCCCATGCCGCCGAGCAGCATCGCGGAATTCAGGAAGCCGTCGCGCCAGGGCAGGTGTTCGAAATACGCATACCCAGCCATTCCGAGCGCGAGCGAGCCGAGGACGAGGACGCTGAGGAACAGCGCATGCAGCGCCATGCGTCGCAGGAAGAGTGCGATCGTGATGGGAGGATGCAGCCGGGTTTCGTACATGGCATGGACCGGGACAACCGGAAGTCGAAGCGGGAGTGCCGACGATCTTGCCACGTCGTCGCGCGCGCAGGGTGCCGACGACTGGCGGCGTCCAGGCCGGCGGATCGCGGCACCGGAATGCGTCGGCTCCGGCAGAGGGATTGGCCAGGATGCGCACAGGCCTCGTTCGGGTCTATGCTGCGCATCGGATGTCCCACCCGACTGGAACCATCGCCATGAACGTCCCCACGCCGCGACGCTCATCCTTCCGCGCCCACGTGCTGCTCGCCGTTGTCGCAACTGCGGTCGCCATGCTCACGATTCCGCGCGCGGCGCAGGCCGCGTCGTCAGCCGACGATTCGGGGCAAACCGTGGAATGCATGCTGCCCGGACAGATCCATACGATCGCCGGCCACGCGACGATGGGTGCGCGCCAGCCCGTCCAGACCACGCCCGCCGATTGCCGTGCGCGCGGCGGTGAATACACGGTGGACGAGCACGCGAGCCAGCCGCAACCGGTCCCACATGTTCCGGTCGCGAGCGTGGACGACGCCAGGATCGTGACCTGCCTGCTGCCGCGGCAGACCCGCCAGCTCGGAGAGAAGGCGCGCTATACGACCGGGCGCCACAGCGTTCGCATCAGCCGATCCGATTGCCAGGCACGCGGAGGCGATGTCATCGCAACGGCGCGCAAGCCAACCCGCAGCCACCACGCCGCTCCGGCAAAACCGACGAAGTAACCATCGTTCCGGCGCGGCCCGTCACGGCGAAGAGGCGATCAGCAACCCCGCCAGCGCCAGCACCAGCGCGACCGGCATCACCACCATCCCGAGTTGCAGGAAACGCCAGGCCGACACGTCCTCGCCTTCGCGGCGGATCGCAGTCAGCCACAGGATGGTTGCGAGGGAGCCGGTCACCGACAGGTTCGGGCCGAGGTCGATGCCGATGGTGATCGCGGCCTGGATCACCGTGCCGGAATGCGCAGCGCCCTCCGCTGCGGCGCCCATGGCGGAGCCGGCGATCAATCCCAGCGGCAGGTTGTTGATCAGGTTGCACGCGAGCGCGACGCCGATGCCTGCGCCCCAGGCCGTGGCGGTCGCGGATGCATCCGATCCCGAACGCAACAGCATCGCCAGTGCATGCACGAGGCCGGTCTGTTCGAGGCCCTGCACGAGCACGAACAATCCGGCGACGAGCAGCAGGACGCCCCACGCGATGCCCTTGAGGGTCGCCCACGGCGCCTCGCGCTTGCCGATCAGCACGACGGCCGCGACCAGGCCCGCGGCGACGAACGTCGGCAGCCCCAACGACAGGCCGAGGAAGGAAACGACCAGCAGCACCAAGGCGACGACGACGATGCCATGGCCGGTCGTCGCCCCGGCGCGCGAGAGCGGAGGCAGGGCGATTTCGGCATCGATCGGCGCTGCCAATGCGCGCCGCTGCAGGTAGCGATGCACGGCCCAGGTCGCAATGATCGCAAGAGCCGACGGCAGCGCGAACTGCGCGATCCATTGCAGCAGCGGCGGCATGTGCGTGCCGAAGATCACCAGATTCGCCGGATTCGAGATCGGCAGCACGAAACTCGCGGCGTTCGCGATGAACGCGCACACGAACAGGTACGGCAACGGATGTGCGCGCGCATGCAGGGCAGCCGCATAGACAGCCGGCGTCAGCACGACTGCGGTGGCGTCGTTCGACATGAACACCGTCACCACGGTGCCGATCGCATAGGTCAGCAGGAACAACCGCGGCGCCGAACCGCGCGCATGGTTCACCGCCCAGGCAGCGAGGAAGTCGAAAAGTCCTTCGCGACGCGCAAGTTCCGACAGCAGCATCATGCCGGCCAGGAACAGGTAAACGTCGGCGCCCTTGCCGACAGCGAGGATCGCATCGCGCCAGGGCAACAATCCTGACGCCACCAGAGCGATCGCGCCGGCGAGTGCCCACACGAACTCGGGCACGCGCCAGGGACGCACGATCACCCCGGATATCGCGAGGATCGCGATCATCCACGTCGCGACATTGGTCATCGGGACGGTCGCAAGAGCAGCGGGGCCGCGACCAGGACATCGACGCCTGCCTGCGGACGGATCGCGCGCGCCGGGATGTCGTCGCCGGCACGCCAGCGCGCCACCGCATCGCGCTTGGATTCGCCATCGACCAGGAACAGGACTTCACGCGCGCGGCCCAGGCGCGCGGCGGCGAGCGAAACACGCTGCGGCGGCGGCTTCGCCGCGTCGAACACTGCGAGCGTATCGGGCGCGCCTGCTGCGGCAGCCATCTCGTGACCGGGAAACAGGCTGGCCGTGTGGCCGTCTTCGCCAAGACCGAGCAGGACCAGGTCGAAATCGCCGACGTCGCGCAGCGTATCCGCATACATCCGTGCAGCGACGTCAGCGCCGCGCTCGGCGGGAACGACGTGGATGCGATCGCGCGGAATCGCGACATGGTCGAGCCACGTCGTGCGCGCCATCATGCTGTTGCGCTGCGGATCGTCGGGCGGGGCGCAGCGCTCGTCCCCGAACCAGATTTCCCAGCGCGACCAGTCGGTACGCATCGCATCGGAGCCGGCATCGCGCAGCATCGCGTACACGCCACGCGGCGTGTCGCCGCCGGCGAGCACGATCGCGAAACATCCGCGCGCTGCGATCGCGCGCGCCGATGCATCGAGGATCCATCGGCATGCGGCGTCCTGCAGCGCCGCCGCATCGGCGACCGGATGCCAGCGCACGATCTGTCCGCCATCCGTCTGCATGGGGCGCGTTTACTCTTTCCTGATCGCGTGACCGCCGAATTCGTTGCGCATCGCGGCGAGCAATTTGTCGGTGAACGAATCGGAGTCGCGCGAGCGCAGTCGCTCGATCAGCGATTGGGTGATGATCGGCGCCGGCACGTCGAGGTCGATCGCTTCGGCGACGGTCCAGCGGCCTTCGCCGGAGTCGACGACGTACGGTGCGATGCCTCCCATCGTCGGATTCTTTCCGAGCGCGTCCGAGGTCAGGTCCAGCAGCCACGAACGCACCACGCTGCCGTACCGCCAGATTTCGGCGACCTGGTGCAGGTCGAGCGCGAAATCCTTCTTGTGCTGCAGGATCGAGAAGCCTTCGGCATATGCCTGCATCATTCCGTATTCGATGCCGTTATGGATCATCTTGGTGAAATGTCCCGAGCCGACCGGCCCGACGCGGCCCCAGCCCTGGTCCGATCCAGGCGCCAGCGTTTCGAAGACCGGACGCAGGCGTTCGACGACCGCGGCGTCGCCGCCGATCATCAGGCTGTAACCCTGGTCGAGGCCCCACACGCCGCCGCTGGTGCCGGAGTCGACGTAGTCGATCTTCCTTTCGGCGCAGATGCCCGCGCGGCGCAGCGTGTCCTTGTAGTTCGAGTTGCCGCCGTCGATGATGCAGTCGCCGGGCGCAAGCAAGGCGAGCAGGGCGGTGACCGTGCCATCGGTAATCTCGCCGGCCGGCACCATCATCCAGACCACCCGCGAGCCGTCGAGCTTGCCGATCAACCCTGCGAGCGAATCCGCGGATTCGGCGCCGTTGTCCTCGATGCCCTTGCGTGCCGCGGGATTGGGGTCGAAGCCGACCACCCGATGCCCGCCACGCGTCAGCCGCTGCGCCATGTTGGCGCCCATCCGCCCGAGGCCGATCATTCCAAGATCCATCGTGTCGCTCCTGTGCTGTCGCTGGTTGAAGTCGCGCCGCGCGATTGCGGTCGCCTCGAAATCATTGAATCGCCGGTTCTGCGCGGGTATCCAGCCAGCCACCCGAAAAGCCGGCGCGATGCAGTCCGTCGACGATATACCGGCAGCCGCGCATGAGTTTCCAGACCATGCCGCTGCGGTAATTCTCGGTCATCAGCACGATCGGGCCCAGGTTCAATCCGAAATACCACGGCGAGACCCAGCCGCAGGCCGAGTCCGCTGCGCCGCGGAAGCTGGGATTGAAGGTTGCCTTGAAGCCGTAGCGATCGTGGTCGTGCAATAGCAGGGTATGCATGTAGTGGTGGATCGCCGGCAACACGATGTCCGGCGCGAACGGCAATGACGCGACCACCGCCCACGGCGCCAGCGTCCCATCGTCGATGCCGTAAGGCGCACCACGTCCCTCGTAGTCGTAGAAGCGGCGTTCGACGCCATTGACCATCGCCACCGCCGGACCGGGTCCGTCGCTCGCGGTGATGCCCCAGCAGTGCCCGCAGTAGCCTACGAAGTCCAGCGGGTTGTCGATCGCGTAACGCTGCTGCACGAGCGACGCGCGGCGGCTGTTCTCGAAATAGTCGATGCCCTTGTCGCGCATGAACGCGTCCTGGATGCCGCGAAAATCGATCCACACATGCGACAACTGGTGGATGAACAACGGCCCGGCATACAGGTACTCGATGTCGTAGCAGGTCTTCCATTCGTAAGTGGAGCACCATGCGCCGTAGGCGTCTGCAGACAGCGGATGGGTCGGCGAACCGAGCGCCAACACGTACATCAGCAAAGCTTCGTCGTAGCCTTCCCAACGGTATTGGAGGAATCCGGATTCCGGTTTCCACCCATGGCAGATCGTGGCGCCGCCGGTCTGCGCCCATTGCCAGTCGGCGCGCAGGTACAGGTCGTCGGAAAGGCCGCGTATCTCGTGCTGTTCCGGGGTGTCGTCCGCGAAATACGCCGCGGCCGCCAGCATGCCGGCCAGCAGGAATGCAGTGTCGACGGTGGACAGCTCGCAGTCCCATGCGCGACGGCCGGTGTTGATGTCGAGGAAGTGGTAGTAGAAACCGCGATATCCGGTGGCGTCGGGTTCGGTGCCATGGGGGCTGTCGCGGAAGAAACGCAGTGTCGCGAGCGTGCGCTCGATCGCCTGGTCCTTCGCCATCAGTCCGCGTTCGACCGCGACCGGATACGAGGCCAGCGCGAGCCCGGTTGCGGCGATGCTCGCAGGCCACGACGGCTCGGTCTTGTCCAGCACCAGTCCGTTCCGCGGATTGGTTTCGTGCTGGAAATATGCGAACGCGGAACGTTGCAGGTGCTGCAGCTGCTCTTCGAGTTTCGCGGGCAGTGGACGCATGTGATTCCGGTTCGATGGATCGGCTTGAAGCATAGCGGATCGATGTTGAACCGGCGGTCACGCGCACGTCGCGACCTATGCCATCGGTCAGAACGCGATCATCACGATCGATCCCGCGACGATCAGCAAGCCGCCGACAATGACCGGCCAGGTCAAGGCCTCGCCGACGAACAGCACCCCGAGCAGGATCGCGAACACCACGCTGAGCTTGTCGATCGGCGCGACGCGCGTGACCGGACCGAGTTGCAGCGCGCGGTAATAGCACAGCCACGACAGCCCGGTCGCGATGCCCGACAGCACCAGGAACAGCCATGTCGTCGACGAGATCGGCGCGGTCGGCCGCCATTCGTTGCGCAACCACAGGATGCCCGCCGTCACCAGCAGGATCACGACGGTACGGATCAATGTTGCGAGATTCGAATTGATGCCTGCAACGCCGATCTTGCCAAACAGCGCAGTCAGCCCTGCGAAGAATGCCGATCCGAACGCAAACAGTACCCAGCTCTCACGCAGATTCATTTCCGGCTCCGAAGCAGGGCGATGTGTGCGACCGATGTTGCCCACTATGCCGTAGTCGATGTTCGTACGAACTCCGCCAAGCCTTCGGCGACATAGCGGTGCCAGCCACTGGCTGCGCTCGGTCGCCAGGTCAGGTACGTGGTTTCCACGCAGACGCAAGGACAGTCGCTGAGCATCACGCGCACAAGGCCCGGCTCGCTCAGCGCGAAATCGGGCAGATAGGCCAGCGCGAGCCCGGAGCGCACCAGTGACATCAGTACTTGCGGTCGCTGTCTCCCCATCATTCGCACGACGCGCAAAATATTCACACGCACCCGCAAGAGCGACGCACGCACTTCGTCGCATTTCGCCAAAAACAGGAGGAAGCATTTCCGCCTGCGACCCGCTTCCAGGCAGAACACCTTGATCTCGCAGCCCCGACCCAATCGCGAGCCGCCTCTCGGAGAACAACAGGATTCTCGGACAAAGGGGGCTCGGCGGCGGCGTATCCCGAGCGGCGAAGGGGTATTGAATGTCCTTTCCCTTCCTTTGTCCTTTTGTCCTTGAGCAGTCCACAATCCGGCGGCGTCCCTCACCCCCTGTTTTCCGGAGCCCTTCCCCTGGTGCGACTCCTTCCCCTGTTCCTCGCCACCGCCGCGCTGGCGTACGCGCTGGCCGCGCCCTCGCTGGCACACGCGCAATCCCTGACCGACATCGACGAATCCATCACCCAGCTCGAGATCGGCACCCATACGCTCACCGGTCGACCCGGCGCCACCCGGCCGGTGATCGCAGAAGCGGGCAAGAGCAGGGGCCTCTTCAGCCGGGGTACCAGAACCGAGCGTGTGTACACCCACAACCAGACGGTCGTGCTGATTCCCTACACGCGCCTGGTCGAGTCGATCGTGCTCAAGTGCCAGGGTGACCCGTTCCCCGTCCTGAGTTCGCTGGGGAACCTGGGCAACTACACAGCACGTGCGCTCACCGATGCCGACGGCGTGTTCCACTTCCGCGGCCTCAAGCCCGGCCGCTACCTGCTGTCCACCACGGTGCCCTACACAGCGGCCGTCACCATGCGCGATGACACCGGCAAGACGCGCACTGACACCACTTTCCAGACCAGCGACGGCTACAACATCACGGGCGCCAGCTCTGTCACGTCCAAGGTCTACGACTATCGCAACACGACGTCCGAGCTGGAGCACCGCGTGTTCAAGCTGGTTGAAGTGAAGACCGACAGCGCCGTCACCGCCCTCGGGGAACTGCAGTGAACCGGCCCCTGTCCGCCCTGGCCGCCGCCGTCCTGTTCACCGTCGTCAGCCCCGCGGCCACGGCCCAGTCCACCGGCCTGGACCGCGCCCATTGGGACGTGGAGGCCAGCGGTCGACGCGAGTGCAATGCGGCCAGCATGGCGCGTTGCTGGTACATGTTCTTCGCCAGCAACGAAACGCCGTATCGACAGCTGTGGATGGCCGACCTGAAGGTCCGCAAACCCGAGCCCAGGAACGCCAACCTGATCGAGATCGACGTCGTCCAGATGCACGAGGGCGACGACCCGAAAGTGAAGGGCAGCGACGACTTTCTGCTGCACACGCTGCAGTTCAAGTGCGAGGAAAAGAAGTACCGTGTCGCGGGCGGATTCGCCCTGACGCTCGACGGCAGCATCCAGCAATCCACAGGGACTACCGATTGGGGCGGCTACGAAGACACCTGGGTGGGTCTCGCCGGGAAGATCGCCTGCGAGAAGAGTGTGCAGCTTTCCCCCGCCAACCACAGCATGGTTTTCCTGGGCGATTTCTATCGGCCCGTGGATGCGGTGGACGTCACGCGTGGCATTCTCTGGAAGCAGGGCCGGCAACCATCCGGCGCCGGTTCAGCGCCGAAAGCCGCCGCTGCAGCGGCTGAACATCAGCTGCTCTGGATGGCCACCGCGCTGTCGCCGTCGAACAGCAACATGGACATCGGCATCGCCGCCACGGAGGCCGCCGCCAAGGCTGACTCCATCAAGAATTGCGCCGCGTCCGACTGCATCGTCATCCTGAGCTTCCAGGGCGATTCCTGCACCGCGTTTGGCTCCGGCAAGAACGCCGCGGGCCAGAGCCTGGTATTTCTGAAGAATGCCCCGACCGAGCAGGCGGCCAAGAGCAAAACCATCGACTCCTGCAAGAGCTTTGGGGCCAAAGGCTGTGAGATCCACATGTCCCAATGCCACGATCTGACGCCGTAACATTCAGAGTGCATTTCGAGCCGGTCAGCCGAAAAAAATGTACTTTGACCGCATTCAGAATCGGTTTCAGAAAACGCGCGACAAATGGGGCAGCTGATTGGTCATAGCTGCTTCCGCGCCCTTTCCGCTTGGTCCGGCGAGCATTTCCGGGGAAGTTCCAACCATGAAATCGTTCTGGCAACTGTTCGGTCGTGGCGGAAAGCAGGAGCCCAAGGCCGCATCCCAGGCTGCGACTCCCCCAATACCCGAGCCCGAGCCGCAGTCTGCGTCCAGGCCGAAACTGATCGAGTACTCGGAGGCGAATCTGGCTGAGATGAATGCGAACAGGGAGCGGCTTCGAATCCTCATGAACGAAGCCGACCTGCTCGAGCGTGCCTGCCAGGTGGATGAGGCGATGGCAGCGTACATGGAATGCCTGCTGGTCCCGGCGCGCGAGCGATTTCCCGTGGGAGTCGATCAACTCATCGACATCTGGATGGGACTGGGTTTCTGCCATGCCGACCGCCGCGACTGGACGGGCGCACTGGGCTGGTACCACGGAGTGGAACAATGCCTGGCATCGGTGGCCGAATCGCGTGCGAGCGACCAGCAGCTTTCAGGCAGCCAGGCAAAACCGGAATGGCATGAACACCTGCCGCCGGGATTCGTGGTGGTCGTCCCCAGGACATTCGACGTCGAAAGCGCACAGGCGAACACATACGATTCGATCGCACTGGCTCTCGACAACAGCGATCAACTCGAATCGGCCAGCGAGTACTACCAGCGCGCCGCCAGCCTGTACGCGCAACTCGGGAATTTCGCCCGGGAATCGGACATCTGGCTTCATCAGACCCATGGTTTCGGGCGGCGTCAGCAGTGGGCTCAGATGGCGACGACTGCGGAAAAGATGCGGGTCGCCGCAGGCAAGGCACAGAAGCGTAGCGCCGAACTGGAGTCGTTCCGCTTGCTGGGCTACGCGATGCGTAACCTGCAGGACTGGCCGGCCATGTTCGAATTCAAGGCCAGGGCGGTATTGCTTGCAAGGGAACTGAAGGATCCGGGCCTGGCGCAGGACGAAGAGATCCTGCGGCGAATCCTCGACGTTCTTCGTCCCAACATGGTCCAGAGCGGCGACAGGGAAATCACGGAATTGCTGGTGCGAGTGGCGACCATCGTCGACGATCCGGATCTCGCACAGTACAAGGTGCTGCTGCAGAAGCTTCAATAGGCATCGAGAACAGCGCCGCGATCACTCTGGCGCGTAGGCATCCGCGTCAGGGTAGGGGAACCACTCGGGATCGGCTTCGGCGCGGGGCGCGATCATCACCATCTTCGAGCGGCGGAACTGCTCCAGTCCTTCGGCTCCGAGTTCGCGTCCGGCGCCGGTCATCTTGCGGCCGCCGAAACCGATCGCATCGTTGTCGTTCAATGGTGTGTTAACCCAGACGATGCCGGACTCGATCTCGTGTACGGCGCGCATGGCTTCGTCCAAGCGCTCGGTATAGATGTTCGCGCCGAGGCCGACCTGCGACTGGTTCGCCAGGGCAATTGCTTGATCGAGGCTGGCGACCCGGCACACCGGTGCGACCGGGCCGAAACACTCGCCCTGCAGGATGTCCATTTCCGGCGTGACTTCGAGCACGGTCGGCTCGAAAAACCAGCCGCGCGTGCAGTGCTCGGGCGGCTGCCCGCCCGCGACGACGCGAGCGCCCTGCGCCACCGCGCGCGCGATGATCGCTTCGAAACGCTCGCGTTCGCGACGCGATGCCATCGGCCCGACGTCGACCTTGCCCAATCCGCTGCCGACACGCAACGCGCGCGCCTGCGCGGCAAGACCCGCGAGGAACGCGTCGTGGACGTCGGTGTGGACATAGAAGCGCTCGGCCGAGGTGCACACCTGGCCGCAGTTGAGGAAGGCCGCAAATGCGGCGCCCTTCACCACGATGTCGATCGGCGCCGACGGCATCACGATGAACGGGTCGTTGCCGGATGCCTCGATCAGGGTCGGCTTGAACCGGCGCGCGGCCGCCTGCGCCACGGACTGCGCCGCCGGCACGCTGCCAGTGAATGCGATCGCGTGGGTGTGCTCGTGCTCGACCAGTCGGCGCCCGACTTCGGCGCCACCGCCGAGCACCTGGACCAGGCCGGGCGGCAGGTGCGCGAACGCGTCCATCACGATCAATAGCGTGAGGGTGGTCAGTTCGGAGGGCTTGACGATGATCGCGTTGCCGGCGGCCAGTGCGGCCGCGGCCTGCCATCCGAACAGCAGCACCGGAAAGTTGAACGGCACGATCGACACCACGACGCCGAGCGGTTCCTTCAGGGTCATGTGGATCTGCCCGGCGATGGCCGGTCCGGCGACGCGGCCGCTGTCGTGGCGCGCGAGTTCGGCGTAGTAGTCGAACGCGGAGGCGGACGCACCGCCTTCCCAGTTCGATTCGCGGAAAGGCTTGCCCATTTCGCGCGTCATGACCTCGCCGATCTGCGCACTGCGCGCACGCAGTTCGCGCGACACCCGATGCAGCGCGTCGGCGCGATCGAGCGCGCTCAACGCCCACCACGCGCGCTGGGCGGCATTGGCGTAGGCAACGGCGCGGTCGATTTCATCAGCCGTCGCTTGGGCGAACTGTCCGGTGGCCTGCTCGGTCGCGGGGTCGATGATGTCGACCGCCGAACCGGCGCCAGCGACGGCTGCGCCGTTGAGGTGATGGCAGCGGCTGAGCGTCGCCATGCGTTGCAGGATCTTGCTCATGGGAACAACAGTGTCAGAGATGCTTCCTGCCGTGCAAGCTGGCCTGGAAAAGCAAATCAGCCGGCAGGTCCGACCAGTTCCTCCAGCAACGCTTCCCAAGCCCGCAGATATGCATCCACATCGCCATCGTCGGCCGGGATCGGCACCACCGGACCTGCGCCGACGATCGCCTCCCACACGCCGCGATTGGCGAGCCAGACGCGGATCAGCCGCACCAGTTGCGGGTCGTGGCAGGCGCGGGCTTCGTCGGCATTGCGAACAGCGGTGGGTTGGAAGGTGTAGCCCGAACGCGGGCCAAGGTGATGGATATGCCATGGCAGGCCGTGCTTCTCGACCGCGGCGCGCATGCCGTTCGCCAGCCTGGCGCCGAGTCGTTGGGTTTGGGTGTAGGCCGCTGGCGTCAGCACCTCGAGCATGGTGGCGCGCGCCGCTGCCATCGACAGCGCGTTGCCGAACAAGGTGCCGCCGAGCGCCACCATGTTTTCGCGTTCTCCATCGAGGCCCTTGGCCTGTTCGAGATGGGCCGCGATCGCCTCGGTCATGCCCCAGGCCCCGAACGGCACGCCAGCCGCGATGGATTTGCCGGCGCTCACGAAATCGGGGTCCAGCGACCACTGCCGGGTCAGGCCGCCGGGGCCCATCACCTGGGTGTGGGTTTCATCCAGCGCGAGCAGGGTGCCGGTTTGCCGGGTGAGTTCACGCAGTCGCAGGTGGAAGCCGGCTTCGGGCAGGATCAGTCCGAAGTTGTTGGTGAGCGCCGGTTCGGTCAGCACCAGGGCCACGTCGCCTCGCTGCAGCGCACACGCCAGGGCGGCATCGTCGTTGAAGGGGACGATGACGGTGTTCACCGCGACGTCCTTCGGCAGGCCGAGTTCCTCGGGAACCAGCTGTCCGTCCGGCCCGGGTTCGACCAGGGCCTGGTCGAAGTGGCCATGGTATTTGCCATCGAACAGCAGCAGCTTGTCGCGACCCGTCGCCAGCCGGGCGACCCGCAGGACTTCGATATTCGCCTGCGTCGCGGACAGGGTGTATTGCCATTTCGGCAAGCCGTATCGGCGCGTCAGTTCCTCCGAAACGGTGATCGCGTCTTCGGTGGGCAGCAGGAACTGGTTGCCACGCGCCATCCGTTCCGACACCGCACGCAGTACCGGCTCGGGTGCGTAGCCGCAGAACATCGACATGTCGGCGATGTTGAAATCCGAATAGACATGGCCGTCGACGTCGGTGAACTTCGCGCCGCGTCCCTCGCTCACCCAGACCGGCAGGTGGTGATAGCTGCCGCGGTGCCAGGCCATCGGCACGCCGTTCGGCATGACGTTTCTGGCGCGCTGCCACAACGCCAGCGATTGCGGGCGCTCGGCGTGGAAGCGATCGTCTTCGCGGGCCTTGAGCGAACGGACGCGTGCGTTGTCGATGCGTTGGGAAGGGGGCATGGCGGCTGTCAGCGGCCTGTAGCGGATGATTCGAAAGCTGCTTGCCCGGACCCGGCGGCGCCTGGCTTGAACGTCCACGACGGCGGGCTGTTCTGCCCGTCGTCGCGACGACCGGCCGAGGGTCGACCTGGCCGGTTCCCGCGGGGCTCTGCTTGTTGCGCCGGGATTCGGACTCAGCCGCCGAACGAGAACGTCAGGACGACGCGACTCCCGCCAATATTGCCCAGTGCGTCCGCATCGAGGCCGAAGGCGTTGTAGTAGGCCAATTTCGCCTTGACCGGTCCGAAACCGCGACTGAGCGCGAGGCCGAAATCGTAGTAGTTGAACTGCCCACCGCCCGCATCGCCGATGGTGGTATAGCCGATATTGGGCTCGACGGTGAAGCCATTGCCGACTTCGAACGAACCCGAGAGCCCGTAGTACCAGCTGTTCTCCCCGCTGTTGCCATAGTTGTTGGAGTAGCCGAGCAGGCCCGTGAACATCTTGTTGAACTGGAGCTTTGCGATCAGCTCGTTATACGCGACCGAACCATAGCCGCTGTCTTCTCCAAAATAGTTGTAGCGGACCAGCTGGGCATCGAAGTTCCACTTGTCGCTCAGATCGTGGTTCCAGCCGAAATAGGTGTCCACCTCGAGGTTCGGTGCGCCACCGGTGTCGTCGATGTTCGAGCCCCATACGCCGACGTAAAGTCCATTCGGCCAGTTGTAATCCATGCCGCCCTGCAGCGCCGGTTTTTCATTGGTCAGCGATACGCCGCGGAACACGTAATCCGATGTCACGGCGGCATTCCAGGTGAAGCCGGTCTCGCTATCGGCGGCAGCCGCGTCCGTTGCCGGTGCGTCCTGCGCGGGTTGGTCTTTTGCAGGCATGTCTTGGGCAGGTGCGGCCTGTGCTAGCGCCGCGGCCGGTGCAGCCAGGGCGAGCGCCAATGCGGATGCCAGAACGTTGAGGTGTTTCATGGGGTCCCCTTGATGGTTGGCGATTGAACAAAAACAACGGCGGTGCCCGGGCTCAATCCACCCAGACGGTCTTGATGTTCATGAACTCGTGCATTCCGTGCGCGGCCAGTTCGCGGCCGAATCCCGATGCCTTGGTGCCTCCGAACGGCAGGCGTACGTCGCTCCTGACCTGGCTGTTGACGAACACGCTGCCTGCTTCCAGCCGGCGCGCGATCGCTTCGGCGCGCTCGCGGTCCTGGCTGAACACGGTGGCGCCGAGGCCGAAGCGCGACGCGTTGGCCATCGCCACCGCCTCGGCGTCGTCGCGCACGGTGGTCAGCGCCGCGACCGGCCCGAACAATTCCTCGCGAAACGCGACGCTCTGCGCATCGACTGCGTCGAGCACGGTGCCCGGGTAGGCGCAACCATGTCCGGCCGCCGGTGCGCCACCGATGAGCACGCGCGCACCTTGGGCGACGCTGCGACGGACCTGGCCATCGAGCGTGTCGCGCAGGTCGCTGCGCGCCATCGGCGCAAGCCGCGTCGCCGGATCGAGCGGATCGCCCGGCTGAAGTTCACGCGCCGCGGCGACGAGGGCCTCGGTGAACGCCGGCGCGGCGCGACCGACCAGGATGAAACGCTTGGCGGCGATGCAGGTCTGCCCCGCATTGCCGAAGCGCGAGGCGACGGCCACGCGCACTGCGTGGTCGATGTCCGCGTCTTCCAGTACCAGCAGCGGATCGCTGCCGCCCAGTTCGAGCACGCATTTCTTCAGGTGCTGGCCCGCTGTGGCCGCCACCGAACGTCCGGCGCTCTCGCTGCCAGTCAATGTGACCGCGACGATGCGTGGATCGCCGATGACGGAGGCGGCCTGTGCGTTGTCAATGTGGAGCACGTCGAACACGCCTTCAGGCAAGCCCGCGGCGCGGCCGGCCGCGACCAGCGCGTCGGCGCAGAGCGGCACGTTGGTCGCGTGCTTCAGCAGGCACACGTTGCCCGCCATCAGCGCCGGCGCGAGGAATCGCGCGACCTGCCACACCGGGAAGTTCCACGGCATCACCGCGAGCACGCAACCGATCGGCTCATAGGCGACCAGGCTGCGGCGCGCCTCGGTCGGCACGACCTCGTCGCCCAGCAGGGCCGGCGCGTGTTCGGCGTAGTACTCGAACGCCGCCGCGGATTTTTCGATCTCGCCCAGCGCTTCGCGCGTCAGCTTGCCCATCTCGGCGGTGACCAGCGCCGCGATCGATGCACTGCGCGCGCGCAATTGCGCCGCGAACGCGCGCACCACCGCGGCGCGTTGCGGCAGCGGACGCGCGCGCCACGCAGCGAAGCCGGTGACGCTCGCCGCCAGCCGCCGTTCCACTTCGGCGGAAGAGAAGTAGTCGTAGCGATACGCGACCGAACCGGACCAGGGGTTGGTGATCTCGACGGTCATGCGGTCCTCATCCCTGCTGCAGCGCGAGTTGCATGTCGCGTTGGCGGCGCTTCTCGTCGCGCGCCATCAGCCACCACGCCAGCAGCGCGGCGAGGGAAACCGCCAGGATCATCAGCGTCGCCAGCGCATTGATCTTCGGGCTCAGGCCCAGGCGCACGGAGGAGAACACTTTCATCGGCAGCGTCGTCGACGACGGGCCGGAGACGAAACTGGCGACCACCAGGTCGTCGATCGACAAGGTGAACGCGAGCAGCCAGCCGGAAATCAGCGCCGGCATGATGATCGGCAGGGTGATCAGGAAAAACACCTTGACCCGGTTCGCGCCCAGGTCCATCGCCGCCTCCTCGATGGATTTGTCCAGTTCGCCCAGGCGCGACGAGATCACCACTGCGGCGAACGAAACGCAGAACGTCACGTGCGCGATCCAGATCGTCATCATCCCGCGCGCCATGCCGAGCGCGACGAACAGCAACAGGATCGACAGGCCGGTGATCACCTCGGGCATGACCAGCGGCGCGGTGATCAGGGCGCCGAACAGGGTCTTGCCGCGAAACTTGCGGAAGCGGGTCATGATCATCGCGGCAATGGTCGCCAATACCACCGACGTGGTCGCAGTGAAGAAGGCGATGCGGATGCTGACCCAGGCGGCCTTCATGATGCCGTCGTCGGCGAACAATTCGCCGTACCACTTGAGCGAGAACCCGGACCACACCGTGACCAGCTTGGACTCGTTGAACGAGTAGACCATCACGCTGAGGATGGGCGCGTACAGGAAGACGAAGCCGAAGACCAGCATCGTCCTGAGCAATGGCGACATCCCGGTGCGCGCGCTCATGTCAGCTTGTCCTCGAGTTCCTTCGACTCGTAGTGGTGGAAGATCACGATCGGCAGCAGCAGCAGGATCAGCATCACCGTCGCCACTGCCGAGGCCACCGGCCAGTCGCGGTTGTTGAAGAACTCGTCCCACAGGACCTTGCCGATCATCAACGTGTCCGGCCCGCCGAGCAGCTCGGGTATCACGAATTCGCCGACCGCCGGAATCAGCACCAGCATGGATCCGGCGATGATGCCGGAGCGCGACAGCGGCAAGGTGATCTTCAGGAACACCTTCCACGGCCTGGCGCCCAGGTCGTAGGCGGCCTCCAGCAGGCGCAGGTCGAGCTTGACCAGGTTGGTGTACAGGGGCAGCACCATGAACGGCAGGTAGGCGTAGACGATGCCGATGTAGATCGCCACGTCGGTGTGCAGGATCTGCAGGGGCTCATGGATGATTCCCGTCCAGATCAGGAAATTGTTAAGCAGGCCGTTGTTCTTGAGGATGCCGATCCAGGCGTAGATGCGGATCAGGAAGGATGTCCACGACGGCAGGATCACCAGCATCAGCGCGACATTGCGGGTGGAGGTCGGCATCCGCGCGATGGCGTAGGCGATTGGATAGCCGACCAGCAGGCACAGTACCGTGGAGATGAAGGCGATCTTCAGCGAACTCAGGTACGAGCTGTAGTAAAGGCTGTCGGTGAGCAGGTAGCGGTAGTTGCCGATGTTGAGCGTGACCGTAAGATCCTTGTCGGTCCAGTTGACGAGGCTCGAATACGGCGGCATCGCGATCAGCGAATGCGCGAACGAGATCTTCAGCGCGATCGCGAACGGGATCGCGAAGAACAACAGCATCCACAGGTACGGCGGCGCGATCACCAGCCAGCGCGGTCCGGGCATCCAGCGGCGCAGCCATCGTTTCATGAGTTCAGCACCACGCCGGCGTTCTCGCCCCAGTGCAGCCACACCACGTCGTTCCAGGTGAATCGCTCGGACGCCCAGCGCTGCGTGTTGACGAAATTGGCCATGACCTTGAAGCCGCTCGGCAGGCGCACGTGATAGACCGAGTGACTGCCGAAATAGGCGATGTCCTCGATGATTCCCCTGGCCTTGTTGTGCGGATCGCCGGGCTCTTCCTTGGTGACCGACACCTTTTCCGGGCGCAGCGAGAAGAACACCTCCTGCCCCTCGAAGCCGGTCAGCCCGTGGCCGATGCGGATCGGGCAATCCAGCGCCGGCGAGCGGATCGTGACGAAGTCCTTTTCGTCTTCCATGATCGTGCCATCGAACAGGTTCACCGAGCCGATGAACTCGGCGGTGAAGCGATTCCCGGGTTGCTCGTAGATCTCGTCCGGCGTTCCGACCTGCAGGATCCGGCCGGAATCCATGATCGCGATGCGATGCGCCATGGTCATCGCCTCTTCCTGGTCGTGGGTGACCATCACGCAGGTGACGCCGAGCCTCTCGATGATGTTGGCCAGTTCCAGTTGCATCTGCGAACGCAGCTTCTTGTCGAGCGCGCCCATCGGCTCGTCCAGCAGCAACAGTTTCGGGCTCTTCGCCAGCGAACGAGCCAGCGCCACGCGCTGTTGTTGCCCGCCGGAAAGCTGGTGCGGCTTGCGCTTGGCGAATTTCGTCATCTGCACGATGCCGAGCATTTCGGCCACGCGCCGGGCGATCTCGTCCTTCGAATGCTTGTCCTGTTTCAGGCCGAAGGCGATGTTCTGCTCCACGGTCATGTGCGGGAACAGCGCGTAGGACTGGAACATCATGTTGACCGGGCGGTCGTACGGCGGCATCGCGGTGAGGTCCTGCCCGTCGACCAGCACCTTGCCGCTGGTGGGACGCTCGAACCCGCCCAGCACGCGCAGCAGCGTGGACTTGCCGCAACCCGACGCGCCCAAGAGGGCGAAAATCTCGCCCTGGCGGATATTCAGGGTGACGTCGTCGACGGCCAGGAAGCCGTCGAACTCCTTGCGGACGCTTTCCAGCCGCACATAGGATTCGGCGCCGCGCCGATCCGCTTTTCCGGCGGCGCCCGCGCCGTTGCCCGATGGGGGCATCGCAGCCTGCGGATCAGATGCCATTGTCGGATTCCATGGAAATTTCCCGAAAGGAAGGGGCGGGATGTTCCCGCCCCGGGCGGAACATCACTTGCCGGTCTTGAGCCTGGTCCAGATGCGCGTGTAGAGGCGATCGACATCCGGCGGCAGCACGGTGAAGGTGAACAGCTTCTTCATCGTTTCCGGAGTCGGATAGATGGACGGGTTGGCCAGGATCGCCTTGTCGATCAGCGGGGTGGAAGCCTTGTTGGCGTTGGCATAGGCGACCTTGTTGCTGATCCCGGCCATCACGTCGGGCCGCATGATGTAGTCCAGGAACAGGTGCGCGTTGTTCGGATGCTTGGCGTCCTTGGGGATGGCCATCATGTCGAACCACATCGGCGCGCCTTCCTTCGGAATGTTGAACTTGACCTCGATGCCGTTCTTGGCTTCCTCGGCGCGGCTGGCTGCCTGGAACACGTCGCCGGACCAACCCACGGCCACGCAGATGTCGCCGTTGGCGAGCTCGTTGATGTACTCGGACGAATTGAACTCGGTGATGTAGGGGCGAATCTTGGTGAGCAGCGCCTCGCCCTTGCGGATCGTGGCTTCGTCCTCGCTGGTGGGCTTCTCGCCGAGGTAATTGAGCGCGATCGGAATCAGCTCGCCGGGCGTATCGAGCACGGCGACGCCGCAGCCCTTGAGCTTGGATATGTTCTCGACCTTGAACACCAGGTCCCAGCTGTCCACCGGCGCATTCGGGCCGAGCGCCGCCTTGACCTTGGCGACGTTGTAACCGATGCCGGTGGTGCCCCACAGCCAGTTGATCGCGTGCGCGTTGTCCGGATCGAGCGTGGCGATGCGGGCCATGATCTCCGGGTCGAGGTTCTTGGTGTTGGGCAGCTTGGACTTGTCCAGCGACTGGAACACGCCTGCTTTCACTTGCCGCGACAGGTACTGCAGCGACGGCACCACCAGGTCGTAACCGGTATTGCCCGAGACCAGCTTGGCTTCCACCAGTTCGTTGCTGTCGAACACGTCGTAG
>JBBQHA010000034.1:0-26058 GCA_038323475.1 Lysobacterales bacterium | reverse complement strand
CGTGGTCGCCCGACAGCGCCTTCTCGAGCGTCCGCAGCACCTGCCGGCGGTGTTCCGCATCGGTCATGTCGATGAAGTCGATGATGATGATGCCGCCAAGGTTACGCAGGCGAAGCTGACGCGCGACCGACTGTGCGGCTTCCAGGTTCGTGCGATAGACGGTTTCCTCGAGGTTGCGCTGGCCGAGGAATGAACCGGTGTTCACGTCCACCGTGGTCATCGCTTCGGTCTGGTCGATCACCAGGTAACCGCCGGACTTGAGCGGGACGTTCTTCTGCAACGCGCGCTGGATCTCGTCCTCGACGCCATACAGGTCGAAGATCGGGCGCTCGCCCATGTAGAGTTCGATGCGCTCGACCAGGGCCGGCATGAACTGCTGCACGAATTCCTGCAGGCGCAGCATGGACTCGCGCGAATCCACGCGCACTTTCTCGATTGTGTCGTGCATCAGGTCGCGCATCGCGCGCAGCGGCAGCGGCAGGTCCTCGTAGATGCGCTGCCCGACCGTGGCCTGCTGGGTCGCAATGCCGACCATGTCCCAGGCGCGCTTGAGGTAGGCGACGTCGTCGGCGAGCGCGTCGGCGCCGCAACCTTCGGCATTGGTGCGCACGATGTAGCCCATCTGCGATTCGCCGGCGAGATCGCCGATGATGGTCTTCAGGCGCAGCCGCTCGGCCTCGCCTTCGATCCGCGCCGACACGCCCAGCACGCGCACGTGCGGCATCAGCACGAGGTAACGCGACGGGATGCTGAGCTGCGTCGTCAGGCGCGCGCCCTTGCTGCCGATCGGATCCTTCACCACTTGCACGACGATCTGCTGGCCTTCATGCAGGAGTTCGTTGATCGCCGGCACCTGCGGCGGCGGAGCCGTCGCGGCATCATCGCCTTCGACGTCGGCACCCGCATGCGCGGGCCTGAAGATATCCGACGCATGCAGGAACGCCGCGCGCTCCAGCCCGACATCGACGAATGCCGCCTGCATGCCCGGCATCACGCGCTGCACGCGACCCTTGTAGATGTTGCCGACATAGCCGCGACGCGCGGCGCGTTCGATCTGCACTTCCTGCAGCATGCCGTTTTCGACGAGCGCGACGCGGGTCTCGCGCGGCGTGACGTTGATCAGTATCTCGCTCATCGAGAGCTGGGGAATGGGGAATGGTGAATGGCGAAAGAGAAACGCGGGGTCATGGCAGTCTTCCTTGAGTCGTGTGCGGATCGAAATTCTTGGACGAAAACGGAAGCGCGATTTTCTTCATTGCAACCCGCGATTCCGAATTTCCCGTTCGCCGGGCGTCATCCCGAACGCGTGCAGCAGCTGTACCGTCTCGAACAACGGCAACCCCATCACGCCGGAATAACTGCCGGACAGGTGTTCGATGAATGCCGCGGCGCGGCCCTGGATGGCGTAACCGCCGGCCTTGCCGCGCCATTCGTCCGACGCAACATACATCGCAATCGACTCCGGGTTCAGTGCGTGAACACGCACTTCGGAAACCGACTGCGCGCGCATTTCGCGACCGGCGCTGAGCAGCCAGGCGACGCTGATCACCTGATGCGTGCGACCGGCGAGTTCGCCGAGCATGCGTGCAGCCTCGTCCGCATCGGCAGGCTTGCCGAACACACGATCGTCGAGGACGACCTCGGTGTCCGCGCCCAGCACCAAAGCATCCGGATTCGACATGACCTTCAACAGTCCCGCGCCGGCTTTCTCGCGCGCGACCCGGCTGACGTAGTCGCCAGGCGGCTCGCCAGGCAGGCGCATTTCAGGCACGGAAACATCGAGCACGCCGGGTTCGACGCCGATCTGGCGCAACAGTTCCAGCCGACGCGGCGATTGCGAAGCGAGATAGAGCATCGGTGAAGCATAACCGTTCGACAGCGACGCTCAGTCGCGCACATGTTCGAATTGCGTTAATCCGGATCGCATGCATGCGCTCATGACGAACTACGATTTCATGGCACTTGACAGCGGCGCGATTCAAATCCTATAAGGTCGCTCTGAATTATGATGACCATGAAAGCCAAGTACGCTTTGCGCGCGCTCTGCGCCCTCGCCGCCGCCCATCCGGAGCGCGTGCAGGCGCGGCAGATAGCGGCCGTGGCCGAGGTTCCGGAGAAATTCCTGGAAGCGATCCTGGTCGAATTGCGCAAGGCCGGAATCGTCGCGACCAAGCGCGGCGCCTACGGCGGCCATACGCTCGCGCGCCCGGCCGAAGGGATCATGGTCGGCGACGTCATCCGCACGCTCGATGGCCCGATCGCGCCGATCCGTTGCGCGAGCGTGACCGCCTACCGCGCCTGCACCGACTGTCCGCATCCGGAATCGTGCGCGCTGCGCCTGCTGATGGGCGACGTGCGCGACGCGATGTCCGCAGTCGTCGATCAACGCAGCCTGCAGGAGCTTCTGGCAGAGACACGGCGACTGGAACGCAAGCGCATCCGTGCCATCGCGAAGGAGAAACGATGATGCGCGACGAGAAGCCGTCGAAGCCGGCCGCACCGGTGCAGAGCGACCTGGCGTCGCTGACCACCGAGGAGCGTGCCGTGCTGGATGCGATTCGCGGGACGTCCTTCGGCGCGGTCGAGGTCGTCGTCCATCAGTCGCGCATCGTGCAGATCGTCAAGACCGAGAAAGTCCGCGTGGACGGAGCCACCCCATCGCGTTGAACCCCTGACCCACCATCCGCCGACCAGACAACTGGAGGTGACCATGAAACAACCTCTTCCGGAGGCTTTTATGTCACGCCACTTGTTGTCCCCGGCGGTGATGCTTGCCGCATTTCCACTCTGCACGCACGCATCGCCGATACCGCCAGCCGCACGTCCATCGATAGCCTTCTCCAGCGGAGTTGCGGTCGCCGCGTCCGGCGGAGCGGTGTCGGCTGCGTCAGTGCGCGAAGCCGCGCAAGCGGCCAGGATCGAAGCGCTGGACGAACGCCTGCGCCGGGTCGAGCAACTGCTCGCCGCAGCGGGCGCCTCCAACCCGGCGAACGCCAACGGCGCCGTCGCCGTCGCCAGCGAATCATCCGATGCGCTCGACCAGCGCTTGCGCATCCTCGAACGCCAGCATGAGCTGGACCAGGATGCCGCCACCGCCAAGGCAGCGTCGACGCCGGTGATCTCGCTGAGCGACAAGGGCCTTGCGGCGCGCTCGCCAGACGGAAACTTCGAAATCAAGTTCCGTGGGGCGGTCCAGGCCGACCAGCGCTCTTTCTTCGGCGACACGACGCTGCTGCAGAACGACACGTTCCTGTTCCGCCTCGTGCGGCCCACGATCGAAGGCCAGTTCGGCTCTCTGGTGGCATTCCGGCTGACCCCGGAATTCGCCGGCGACAGCGCGACCCTGGTGGATGCCTGGGTCGACCTGCGCTTCAACCCCGCCTACACGCTGCGCATCGGCAAGATGACCAGCCCGGTCGGGCTGGAGCGGCTGCAGTCGTCCAGCCATCTCTCGATGATGGAGCGCGCGTTTCCTTCCGAACTCGCGCCGAACCGCGACATCGGCCTGCAGTTGCAGGGTGACCTGGCCAATGGCCGGGCGAGCTACGCGATCAGCGCGTTCAATGGCACCGTGGATGGGCGCGACACCGGCTGCCTCGACGTGGACAGCCATCTCGAGTTCGATGGACGCGTGTTCTTCGAGCCGTGGAAAAACGACGCCAACGCGCTGTCCGGGCTCGGCTTCGGCATCGGCGCGAGCCAAGGCGACAAGGAGGGAGCCGGCAACAATTTCCTGCCGCGTTACCGCACGCCGGGACAGACGCAATTCTTCGCGTATCGCGGCATGGTGACGGCAGACGGCAGCAACACGCGCGTTTCGCCGCAGGCGTACTACTACTACAACGCGTTCGGCCTGCTCGGCGAATACATCCGTTCCAGCCAGGAACTGCTGCTCGTGGGCAAGCCCGCCTCGCGCGTCGACCTGACGAACACGGCGTGGCAGCTGACCGGCAGCTGGATGCTGACCGGCGAGAAAGCCGGCTTCAGGGGCGTCACGAAACCCAACTACCCCTACACCGTCGGCGGCAAGGGATGGGGCGCATTCGAACTGGTCGGTCGTGTCGGCGCACTCGACATCGACGACGACGCCTTCCCGCTGTATGCCGATCCGTTCAGCTCCGCGCACCGGGCGCGCATGTGGGGCATCGGCCTGAATTGGTACCTGATCAGCAACCTCAAGCTCGTCTTCAACCATACGCACACGCGCTTCGACGGTGGCGCCCTCGCTGGCGCCGATCGCGAAGACGAGAAGACGAGAAGACGTTTTTCTCGCGCGTCCAACTCGCGTTCTGATGTCCGCAAGCTTTCGGAGCCATTGACATGAATCGTTTCGCAAGACTTCTCGCCATCTCCGTGCTCGTGTTCGGCACGGGCGCGGCCGCCGCAAAGAACGTGAGCCTGTTGAACGTCTCCTACGACCCGACCCGTGAACTGTACCGCGACGTCAATATCGCGTTCGCGCAGGACTGGAAGAAACGCACCGGCGACGACATCGACATCAAGATGTCGCACGGCGGCTCCGGCAAGCAGGCGCGCGCGGTGATCGACGGCCTCGAAGCCGACGTGGTCACGCTCGCGCTGGCCGCCGACATCGACGCGATCGCCGACAAGGGCAGGCTGCTGCCGGCCGCCTGGCAGAAACGCCTGCCGAACAACAGCGCGCCGTACACGTCGACCATCGTGTTCCTGGTGCGCAAGGGCAACACGAAGAAGATCCTCGACTGGGCCGACCTCGCGCGCCCGGGCATCGCGGTCATCACTCCGAATCCGAAAATATCCGGCGGTGCGCGCTGGAACTACCTCGCCGCCTGGGCATGGGGCAGCAAGACCTACGGCGGCGACGGCGCCAAGGTGCTCGACTTCATGAAGAAGCTCTACGCCAATGTGTCCGTGCTCGACACCGGAGCACGCGGCTCGACCACGACCTTCGTCGAACGCGGCATCGGCGACGTGCTGATCGCATGGGAGAACGAAGCGCAACTCGCGCTCGCCGAATCGAAGGACAAGCGCTTCGAGATCGTGGTTCCGAGCATCAGCATCCGCGCCGAACCGTCGGTTGCAGTCGTCGACGACATCGCCAAGCGACATGGCACGCTGAAGGAAGCGCAGGCCTACCTGCAATTCCTGTACACGGCACAGGGCCAGGCGATCGCAGCGAAACACGGCTTCCGTCCGGCGCTCCCGCAACTCGTCGATCCGGCGCTGCTGGCGGCATTCCCGAAGCTGCCGATGGTCACGATCGACAATGCCTTCGGTGGCTGGAAGAAGGCGCAGGCGCAGCACTTCGACGACGGCGGCTTCTTCGACAAGATCTACGCGGGCGGCGCACATTGAGTTACGCATCCGCCCTGCGCATGGCCAGCGTGCGGCGGGCCGGGCCATTGCCCGGCTTGCCGCTTGCCCTCGGGATGAGCCTGGTCTGGCTCGGCCTGATCGTGCTGTTGCCGCTGTCCGCCTTACTGATCAAGTCGGCGGGGCTCGGCGTCGATGGCTGGATGAAGGTGCTCGGCGACCCCCGCGTGCTCGCCGCGCTCAAACTCAGTTTCGGCACCGCGCTTGCCGCGGCGCTGTTCGACACCGTGGTCGGCGCGCTGATCACGTGGGTGCTGGTGCGCTATCGCCTCCCGGGCCGCGCGTTTTTCGACGCCGTCGTCGACCTGCCGTTCGCATTGCCGACCGCGGTCGCCGGTATCGCGCTGACCGCGTTGTATGCGGGCAACGGCTGGATCGGCCACTGGCTGGCGCCGCACGGCATCAAGGTCGCGTACACCCCCACCGGCATCGCAGTCGCACTCGCGTTCGTCGGCCTGCCATTCTGCGTGCGCACGATGCAACCGGTGCTGCAAAGCCTGGGCGCGGAATTCGAGGAAGCGGCCGCATCGCTCGGCGCGACGCGCATGACCACGATCCGCCGGGTGCTGTTGCCGCCCTTGCTGCCGTCGATGCTGACCGGCTTCGCGCTCGCGTTCGCGCGCGGCGTCGGCGAATACGGCTCGGTGATCTTCATCGCCGGCAACATCCCGAAGGTGTCGGAGATCGCGCCGCTGCTGATCGTCATCAAGCTCGAACAATACGATTACGCGGGCGCCGCCGCGGTCGCGACGCTGATGCTCGGGTTGTCGTTCGTGCTGCTGTTGCTGTTGAACCTGTTGCAGAAGAAGGTGGCGCATGGCCGGCATGACTGAAACCACCACCAATCCCGCGCTGCGCGAACCGGCGTGGCTGCGCTGGACACTGATCGCCGCGTGCGTGCTGCTGTTGGGCGGCATCGTCCTGCTTCCGCTGGCGGTGGTGGCGGTCGAGGCGTTGCGCGAAGGCTGGAACGTGTACGTCACCACGATCGTCGATGCGGATACACGCTCTGCGATCCGCCTGACCCTGCTCGTCGCAGCGATCAGCGTCGCCGTGAACGCGACCTTCGGCATCGCGGCGGCGTGGGCGATCACCAAGTTCCGTTTCCCCGGCAAGCGGCTGCTGCTGACCCTGATCGACCTGCCGTTCTCGGTGTCTCCGGTCGTCTCCGGCCTGGTCTTCGTGCTGCTGTTCGGTGCACAGGGATGGTTTGGGCCATGGCTGCGCGCGCACGACATCCACATCATTTTCGCGACGCCCGGCATCGTGCTCGCGACGATCTTCGTGACCTTCCCGTTCGTCGCGCGCGAATTGATCCCGCTGATGCAGCAACAGGGACCCGACCAGGAGGAAGCCGCGTCGTCGCTGGGTGCGAGCGGGTGGACCGTATTCCGCCGCGTGACCCTGCCGAATATCCGCTGGGCCCTGCTGTACGGCCTGTTGTTGTGCACCGCGCGCGCGATGGGCGAATTCGGCGCGGTGTCGGTGGTGTCCGGCCACATCCGCGGGCTGACCAACACCCTGCCGCTGCAGGTCGAGATCCTCTACAACGAATACAGCTATACCGCCGCGTTCGCGGTAGCGACCTTGCTGGTCCTGCTCGCGCTGGTCACGCTTGCGCTCAAGCTCTGGCTGGAATGGCAACACGGCAATGCACTCGCTCGGCGTCGCGTGGGGCATTGAGAACACATGGGAAACAAATAACACCTGGGAAACAAGTACTGTCATCCCGAGCATGGCGAGGGATCTGCTTCTTCCACATGATGGCAAGAAAAACAGGTTCTTCACGACATTCGGAATGACAGGTTCCGAACCATCCTGCCAGACCTTTCAAGGGCGTTTCATGGACATCGGCATCGAAGGATTGCACAAGCGTTTCGGCACGTTCCCCGCACTGCGGGGCGTTGACCTGCGGATCCCGTCCTGCCAGCTGCTCGCACTGCTAGGTCCTGCGGGTTCCGGCAAGACGCACCTGCTGCGCGCGTTGGCGGGACTCGAGGAGCCCGATTCCGGCCGCATCCTGTTCGGCGAGCGCGACGCGACGCGATTGAGCCTTCGCGAGCGCAATGTCGGCCTCGTGTTCCAGCACTACGCGTTGTTCCCGCACCTGTCGGTGTTCGAGAACGTCGCCTTCGGGCTGCGTTCGCGGAAGCGGCGCGACCGCCCTGAGCGCGCCGACATCCAGAAGCGCGTGCTCGAGCTGCTCGAACGCATGCAGATCGGCGAATTGCGCGAACGCCTGCCCGACCAGCTTTCAGGCGGCCAGAAGCAGCGCGTCGCGCTCGCGCGCGCGATGGCGATCGAGCCCTCGGTACTGCTGCTCGACGAACCGTTCGGCGCGCTCGACGCGAAGGTGCGCATCGAACTGCGACGCTGGCTGCGGCACATCCACGACGAGACCGGCTACACCACCGTGTTCGTCACCCACGACCAGGAAGAGGCGCTCGAACTCGCCGATCGCGTGGTGGTGATGCGCGAAGGCAACATCCAGCAGGACGGTACGCCGGAGCACGTCTATGCGGAACCGGCGAACGCGTTCGTGTACGACTTCCTCGGCCGCTCGAACCGCATCACCGGCACCGTGCAGGCGGGGGCTTTCCTGGCCGAAGGTTGCGACGTTGCGTTCGACTGCAAGGAAGTCGTCGACGGCCCCGCCCAGATGTATGCGCGCCCGCACGACATCGCGCTCGTTGCCGCCGGCCAGGGTTTTCCCGCGCACGTGACCGATGTGCGCCAGCTTGCGGGACGCAGCGTGGTGACGCTGCAGCCGGCGCAGCAGCCGCGCACCCTCGAGATCGACGTCGGCAGCGGCAACGGTTCCCCGAACGCACTGCCGTCGCAGGGCGACCTCGTCGCCTTGCGCCCCCTGCGCTACCGGGTGTTCGCCGACGCCTAGATTTTTCCGGTCCCATCGAGAGAAGGGGCCGGAGATCCTGAGGGGCGAGAGGAATCAAGGCGGAATGCCTTGAATGGCCAACGCATGACGACTGTCCGCTGGCAGAAGCCGCTCATCGCCGGTTTAGCCTGTTCGGGTATGGTGTCGGCACATCTAACGGAGCCGCCCATGTCCAGCACCCGCCTCGCCCGCCTCGTTCCAATCGCACTACTGCTGTCGTCGTTCGCAGTCGCGCAGAACCATCCGCCGATGCTGCCCGGCGACGCCACCCTGCTGCAGGTCAGTGCGCACGGCGAAACCCAACGCGCGCCCGATCTCGCGGAGATCTCCGCCGGCGTCGTGACCCAGAACACCAATGCGAATACCGCCATGCGCAACAACGCGACCCGGATGGCCGCGGTGGTCGCCGCGCTGAAGCAGGCCGGCGTCGCCGACCGCGACATCCAGACCAGCAGCGTCAGCCTCAACCCGCAATACACCGATGACGTCGGCAGCAGCGGCAACAACCAGCCGCCAAGGATTTCCGGCTACCAGGTCAGCAACACCGTCAATGTGCGCCTGCGCGAGATCGCCAAGACCGGCGACGTACTCGACGCACTGGTCAAACAAGGCGCGAACACGATCAATGGCCCGACCTTCACCATCGACAAGCCCGATGCGGCAATGGACGAGGCGCGCACCAATGCCATCAAGCAAGCGCAGGCGCGCGCCGACCTGTATGCCGCAGCGACCGGCCTGAAGGTGCGGCGCATCGTCAGCATTTCCGAATCCGGCGACATGACCTCGCCGCCGCGCCCGATGCTGATGTTTACCCGCGCGAACAAGATGGAATCCACCCCGGTCGCCGCCGGCGAGAACACGATCTCCGTGGATCTCAATGTCGTGTACGAACTGGGGCATTAAGTAACGCTACAATCCGGCATTCGCTGGGAAAACCTGATGAATGCACTGCACTCGATGCTTGGCGGCATTCTGTTTCTCGTGGCCATCGCAGCGCACGCCACGGATCTGCAGGAAGGCATACGCGCCGATCAGGGCGGCGACTATGCCACGGCGGTCGCCAAACTCAAGCCACTGGCCGAGCAAGGCGATGTCACCGCGGAGTTCAAGCTCGGCAAGTTCTATCAATTGGGGCACGGCGTACCCCGCGACTATGCGCTGGCCTTTGCATGGTATGGCAAGGCGATCGAACAAGGTGACCCAAGAGCGAAGGACAACATGGGGTCGATGTATGCACTGGGCCAGGGCGTCCGCCGGAACAATGCGCGTGCGATGGCCTTGTATCGCGATGCCGCCGTGCAAGATCATTTTGCGGGCGCCCAGTACAACCTCGCCGTCATGTATGCCGAAGGCAGGGGGGTACGACGCAACGATGCGCGTGCTGTCTGGTGGTATCGCAAGGCTGCCATGCAGAACTATCCGGACGCGGAAAATAATCTTGGGGTGATGTACCGGCTGGGCAGCGGTGCAAGGCAGGACCATGCCAAGGCCGTGGAGTGGTTCCGCAAGGCCGCCATGCAGGGAAATGCCTCGGCGCAAAACAACCTCGGCTGCAGCTACCAATACGCCTGGGGAGTTCCGCGGGACCATGCCAGAGCATTGTTCTGGTACCGGAAATCCGCCAGGCGTGGATTCCCTGCGGGAGAGACCAATCTCGGAATGATGTACAGCGATGGCTTGGGCGTACCGCGGGACTACCATCGCGCACTGTTCTGGTTTCGCAAAGCTGCAGCGCGGGGAGAGCCGTTTGCCGAAACCAACATCGGCAACATGTATTTCGACGGTCAAGGCGTGCAGAGGAACTACCCTAAAGCAGCTGGTTGGTATCGCAAAGCCGCCGTGCAAGGACATGCGAATGCGCAAAGAAAACTTGCAGACATGTACGAAAATGGCTTGGGCGTACCCCACGACTATGCACGGACAGCTTGGTGGACGCGAAAAGCGGCCGCTTTGGGCGATATCAATGCCGAGGCCAATCTGGGCAGGATGTATCAACTCGGCAAGGGAATGCCGCAGAACATGACAAAAGCCCTAAGCTGGTACCGCAAGGCTGCAGACGGAAAGGATGCGTTCGCACTGTCGAACCTTGGCGGAATGTACGAATACGGACGTGGCGTGCAACGGGACTCTGTCAGCGCGTACGCGCTCTACAAGCTCTCCTCCCAGCTCGACGCCTCCGATCGGAACCCGTCCGTGGTGGATCTCGACAAGCTGACTACCTCGATGACCGGGGCCCAGATGGAGGCTGGCAATGCCTTGACAAACGCGATGCAAGACATCGGGGCGTCGAAGGCGTTGGACCAGCATTCGACCGGACACTAGATCGACCAAATCGCGATACAACTTCACATCGAAGGAACCGTAACCATGGCAATGCATGCGCGCATGAATCCACCCATCCTCGCCAGCGCAACGATGCTGGCTTTCGCGATGGTCGCCATTTCCCAGCTCGCTGTTGCGCAGCCATCCTCCATGCACGATGTCAAACCATCGCGCGCGGCCGAAAAAGGCTGCACGTGGGAAAAATTCTCGGATGCGAAAGTGGGCCTCGACGCATGGGTGCAGCGTTGCGATTTCGGTGACCGCAAGATCGACTTTCTGGCCGTCGGCAGATCGCTGGCGCAGCGCTATTCCGACGGCGGCGGAAAGCCCGATCCAGTGATCGACGTGTTCGACCTGTTGCCGGCGGAGACCGCCGAGAACGGAATCCGCCGTATCTTCGCCGCACACACCGACAAGAAGCTCGCTCCGCAATGCGTACTCGCTCCGTACAAAGGCGAAGGCAAGGTCCTGGCCGGCGTCAAGCGCTACACCTTCCTGCCGAATGCCGCATTGGCGAAAGCGCTGAAAAAGCACGCCGATCCGAACGACATTCCCGATCCGGCCTGCGGCGACTGGGGCGATGCGCCTGACGGCATCCAGTATTTCGAGGCGCAGCCTGCGAGCGGCGTAGCGAAGGTGCTGTTCGTGCGCGTTGGCCAGGACACGCCGCTGTTCGACGAGGCGACCTTGCGACTGCGGTAGTCGTGTTCGATACCTGCGTGGCTCGCCGCCGCGTGCGACCGGAATTCACACCGGTCGTCCGCCGCGAATACCGGGCGTACACGCTGGAAACAGGATCCAGGAGCAAGCTGAAGACGATCGGATGGTGGATGGGACTGTTTTCCCTCGTCGCGGGAACCGCCAACGCCGACGAAGTCAAATTCAGCCTGCTCGAAAAGTACAACGCGCTCGGGAAATATACGAATCGAATCACGTACTACTCGTACGACACCCACTCCAACGCGTTGCGTACCACGCGCCCGGAGCCAGGAACGGCGAAGGCAAGCGAAGGCCCGTTCAAGGTGACAGAACACCGAAAGTTGGCCTTGGGTGCCAGGGAACTGACCGGCGCCGACCAAATCCTGTTCCAGGGCCGTACCGGTAACGCATGGTTCCTGATCGTCACCGATGAATACAATTCCCTCAATCCGCTCCATTGGGTCTCCGCAATCAGCGGTCACCCGATCCAGGTGACGAAAGTCCTGATTCTTGTGGTCAGGGACGACAAATTGGTTGTTGAAAAGGAGGTCACCGGAAAGGGGGCATCCTATGACTGGCAGGCCAGCGTATTGGACGAGTAGAGGGTCGGTAGCGGAGTGGATGTCGCATCCGGAGCGGACGCTCTCGCGTTCATCGAAACTGCGCTACGCGCGATGATACGGATGATTCGCCAGCATGCTCGCCGCGCGGTACAGCTGCTCCGCGACGACCAGCCGCACGAGCATGTGCGGCAGGGTCAGCGGGCCGAGCGACCAGGTTTCGTGCGCTGCCGCCAGCACATCGGGCGCGTGGCCTTCGGGACCGCCGATCAGGAATGCGAGGTCGCGGCCCTGCCCGCGCCAGTGCTCCAGCCGCTGCGCGAGTTGCTCGGACGAGACCATTTTCCCGTTGCCGTCGAGCGCGACGACATGCGCGTTCTTCGGCAATGCAGTCAGGACACGCGCGCCTTCGTCGGACGTCGCACGCGCGGCGTCGCGGTTCTTGCCGCGCAGGCCCGGGGCGATCTCGACCAGTTCCAGTGGCAACCAGTGCGACAGGCGTTTCGCGTAGTCGGCGTAACCCGTCGCGACCCAGTCGGGCGCGCGTTCGCCGACCGCGATCAGGCGCGCTTTCACCGCGATTCGACTGCAGGATGTGTTGTCATTCCGTGTGCAAGGCACGCGGAATCTGTCGTACGTTCGGCGCTCAAGAGCAGATCCCTCGCTGGGATCGGGATGGCAGGCATTGGGCCGCTCAGCGCGGCGCGGACTCGCCTGGCTCCACCCTCACGGCGGTGCCGTAGCAGAGCACTTCGGTCAGGCCGGCCATCACTTCGGTGGCGTCGTAGCGCATCGCGATGATCGCGTTCGCGCCGAGCCTGTGCGCGTCGCGGCACATCAGGTCGAACGCGTCCATGCGCGCCTGCTCGCACAGTTCGGTGTAGATCGTGATGTTGCCACCGAACAGCGACTGCAGGCCGCCCAGGAAATTGCCGACGATCGAACGCGAACGCACGATGATGCCGCGCGCGATGCCGAGGTTCCTGACGATGCGCTGGCCGGGCAACTCGAAGGCGCTGGTGATCATGTCGCGCTGCATGGCATGGTCCTCGATACAAGAAAAGGGTCAGAGTGAAGTTTTGCCCGGATCGATCCGGCAAGAAACCTAAAGAGTGTCGAGTGCGAAATTCACTCTGACTCCTCCCCCGAATCACATTCCGGTATTGGCGCCGCCGTCGTAATCGCCGCGCTCCGGCGGCTGGTCGCCGACCGTCCACAGCCGTTCCAGCGCGTAGAACTCGCGGACGCGCGGCAGCATGACGTGGACGATCACGTCGCCGAGGTCGACCAGCACCCATTCGGCTTCGCGCTCGCCCTCGACGCCGAGCGGCATCACGCCGGTCTTCTTGGCGTACTTCACGACTTCATCGGCGATGGACTTGACGTGGCGGGTCGACGTCCCCGACGTGACGACCATGAAATCGGCGATGCTGGTCTTGCCGCGCACGTCGATTTCGATGCTGTCCTTGGCCTTCATCTCTTCGAGCGCCGCGCGCACTTCGACGAGGAGAGCCTCGGGCGACGGCGGCGGTTCGGGCATGCGGGTCTTGATGACAAAAGCTTGGGCGGTCAAGTGCTGGACTCTGATGGGCGCCAGGGAGCGCGGGAGCAGTATAAATCATGCCCGCTCCGCGAGTGTTTCAGCCGGCGTAGAGCCGATGGGCGGTCACATAGGCGGCGACTGCCGGCGGCACGTCGTCCTGCCAGGCAAGCCCCACTGCGATGCGCTGGCGCAGGTTGCTGGCCGCTTCCAGGCGCGGCGGCAGGTCCAGCAGCAGCACCAGTCCCGCTGCGGAACGGCCGAGCGCAGCAGGATCGTGGGTCCAGCGAGAGGCGACCTCTGCCTGCAGCTCCGGATCGAGCGCATCCAGCGCGTGCCCGGGCCGCACTGCGACCACGATGTGCGCGAGCGCGAACAGGTCGTGCCAGCGGCTCCAGCGATGCAGGTCGCGGAATGCATCGGCGCCGAGCAACCACGCAAGCGGCATCTGCGCATCCGTTTCGGCGCGGACCTCGCGCAGGGTATCGACCGAGTAGGAAGGCCCTGCCCTGCGCAATTCGCGGCGGTCGACGTGCAGGCGCGGATGACCGGCGACCGCGAGATCGAGCATCGTCGCGCGCTGTTCCGCGCTCGCACCCGGCGGCGCGCGATGCGGCGGATCGGCCGATGGCAACAGGAAGACGTCCGCACCGAACAGCGCCGACGCAGCCTCCGCGACAGCGAGGTGGCCATCGTGGACCGGGTCGAACGTGCCGCCGTAGAGGATGCGCGGAACGGGCTGCGCCGGTGCTGTCGCGGCCATCGTCAGCAGCAGCGGCTGCGGCCGCGCGCATAGCGGGCGGCTTCGCGTTCGCGGTGGAACTCCGCGCGGGTCGGCGGCGGACGCTCGGGATGGTGTTCGCGGCAATGCGCGACATGGGCGTCGTAGTCGGGCAACCCGAACAGTGCGCGCGCAACGCGCACGAGTTGCGCCGCAGCCTTGCCCATGCGCGTATCAGCCCGCATGCGCGACCTCCACCGACATGTCAGCATAGACCGGCGCGGTTTCGCGCACGCTCGCCGCGTTGCCGGCACGGGCGCGGCGGATCGATGCGATGCCGAAGCAGACCATCGCGACCACGACGGCGATCAGCAGCGCGCACAGCGACGCGTTCACCCAGTCGTTGACGAGCACCTGCCGCATCTGCGCGAGGTTCTTCGCCGGAGCGAGCAGCTCGCCGCGCGCGAGCGCCTCGGAATACTTGTGCGCATGCGCGAGGAAGCCGATCTTCGGATCGGAATGGAAGAGTTTCTCCGCACCGGCGGTCAGCGTGCACACCAGCAGCCACGACGTCGGCACGATCGCGATCCACGCATAACGCTCGTGCTTCATGCGGAACAGCACGACCGTCGCGAAGATCAGCGCGATCGCCGCGAGCATCTGGTTCGCGATCCCGAACAGCGGCCACAACGTGTTGATGCCGCCGAGCGGATCGACCACGCCCGCATACAGGAACCAGCCCCAGCCGGCGACGCACAGCGCGGTCGCGAGCAGGTTCGCCGGCCACGACGTCGTCCGCCGCAGCGATGGATGGGCGAGACCGAGCAGGTCCTGGATCATGAAGCGGCCGACCCGGCTGCCGGCATCCAGCGTGCTGAGGATGAACAGCGCCTCGAACAGGATCGCGAAGTGGTACCAGAACGCCATGCCGGCGCCGCCGAAGATCGAGGAAATGATCTGCGCCATGCCGACCGCGAGCGTCGGTGCGCCGCCGGCGCGCGAAAGGATCGTCGGTTCGCCGACTGCCGCGGCCATCTGCGTCAGCGTCTCCGGCGTGACCGTGAAGCCCCAGCCGCGGATCGCTTCGGCGGCACTCTGCGCGGTCGTGCCGATCAGCGCGGCCGGCGCGTTCATCGCGAAATACACAGCCGGGTCGAGCACGCATGCGGTGATCAGCGCCATGATCGCGACGAAGCTCTCCATCAGCATCGCGCCATAACCGATCATGCGCGCCTGGCGTTCGTCCTCGATCATCTTCGGCGTGGTGCCCGAGCCGATCAGCGCATGGAATCCCGACACCGCGCCGCAGGCGATGGTGATGAACAGGAACGGGAACAACGTGCCCGCGAACACCGGCCCGCTGCCGTCGACGAAGCGCGTGACCGCCGGCATGCGCAGGTCGGGCAGCGTGATCGCGATACCGATGGCGAGGCCCAGGATGGTGCCGATCTTGAGGAACGACGACAGGTAATCGCGCGGCGCGAGCAGCAGCCACACGGGCAGGATCGACGCGACGAAACCGTAACCGATCAGGATCCATGCGAGCGTGGTCGGCGCGAGCGTGAACACCGACGCCCACCCGGGATCGGCTGCGATGCGGCCGCCAAAGACCAGTGCGGCGAGCAGCAACACGGCGCCGATCGCGCTCGCCTCGCCCACACGGCCCGGCCGGATCCAGCGCAGGAAGACGCCCATCAGCAACGCGATCGGCAGCGTCGCCGCGACCGTGAACAGTCCCCACGGGCTGCCCGCAAGCGCCTTGACCACGACCAGCGCGAGCACTGCGAGCAGGATGATCATGATCGCGAGCACGCCGACCAGCGCGATCGTGCCGGCCGCATTGCCCATCTCGTCGCGGATCATGTCGCCGAGCGAGCGCGCATCGCGGCGCGTCGAGAAGAACAGGATCAGGTAATCCTGCACCGCACCCGCGAACACCACCCCGAGCAGGATCCACAGCGTTCCCGGCAGGTAGCCCATCTGCGATGCGAGCACCGGGCCGATCAGCGGACCGGCGCCGGCGATCGCGGCGAAGTGGTGGCCGAACAGCACGAAACGCTGGGTCGGCACGTAGTCGAGACCGTCGTCGTGCACGCGCGCGGGCGTGAGCCGCGCATCCGGACGCAATACGCGGGACTCGATGAAGCGCGCGTAGAAACGGTAACCGATCAGGTAGCTGCAGACCGCAGCGGTCAGCAACCAGGCGGCGCTGACCGATTCGCCGCGATGCAGGGCCAGTACGCCGAAGGCGGTCGCTCCCAGCAGGGCGAGCGCGATCCAGCCAAACAGTTTCAGCGATCTGCGCATAAATCGTCCGGGCCGAGGTCCGACGCGATCCTAACCGCTGGCGGCCCGCGCGGCGAGATGCAGCAGGGAATGGATCAGGCGCTCAGCAGCTTGCGCGCGCGCGGCATCGCGATCGCAACCAGCAGCCGCTCCAGCGCGACCCATGCATCGCCGGCGGCGCGGCCCTTGGAGATGCGGTCGATCTGGCCCGCCTCGATCGCGAATGCTTCCCAGCGCGCGGCATCGTGGCGCTCCAGCGCGCGCTTGAACTGCACCTGCTTCGAATCCCAGATGCGCTGCGCGTTCATCGCCGCCCGCAGGTCGCCGCCGCGCGCGGTTTCCGCCGACAGCGCCGCGAGTTGCAGCACCGCCTGCACGACCGGCCCCATCAGACCAGGCACCGCCTCGCCCTCGGCGCGCAGCGCACGCAGGATGCGCAACGCGCGCACGGCGTCGCCAGCTATGCAGGCATCGACGAGCTTGAACGCATCGAAGCGCGCCGAATCGGCGACGAATTGTTCCATCTGCGCCGCATCGACGCGCTGCTTGCGATCGACCAGCAGGGCGAGCTTGTCCACTTCCTGCGCGGCCGCGAGCAGGTTGCCCTCGACGCGTTCGGCCAGCAGTTCGGCTGCTTCGTGGCTCGCATCCACGCCGCGCGCGCGCATCCGCAGCAGCAGCCAGTCCGGCAGCTTGTGGCGTGGCGTCGCCCACAACGTGACCACGTGGCCGGCCTTGGCGACGGCCTTCACCCACGCGGGTTCGGCGTGCTTCTTGCTCCATTCCATCGAGGTCACCAGCAAGGTGGTGCCGGGCGCCGGGTCCTTGCAGAAGTGCGCAATCGCCTCGCCGCCTTCCTTGCCGACGCGGCCGCTGGGAGCGCGCACGTCGAGCAGGCGCGAACTCGCGAACAGGCTCATCGCCGAGAAGCTCGCGGACAGCGTGTCCCAGTCGAACCGGCCTTCGGTCTCGAAGACTTCGCGCTCGTAGCCCTCGCTGCGGGCTTTCGCGCGCACCGCGTCGGCCGCCTCGATCACGCGCAGTTCCTCCACGCCAGCAATCAGGATCGCCGCCGGCAGCGGCGCGCGCTCGAGCTGGCGCGCGAACGTGGTTTCGTCGTCGAACTGCATCAGCCTGCCCGCCGCATCCGGCCGTTCAGGGCCTGGATGCGTGGTTACGCAGCGCGATGCCGATCCGGCGGATGATCGAGGCGGCCATGTCGCGCTGCATTTCCTCGCGGATGGTGCTCTGCTCTTCCGACGCGCCGAGCGCATGGCTGTCGTCGTAGGTGTAATCGCGCTGCAGATGAACTTCCTGCAGCGGTACGAGGTCGCTGTTGTCGGCGGCGGCGAACGAGAACTTCACCGTGTAAGTGACGATGTATTCGCGCACATGCGAAAGACTGTCGATCGACAACGGACCTTCGGCCCAGGTCTCACTGACCACCCGCAACGTCGCGACCTTGGGATCGGAGGCCGCAGCCGGGGTTGCCCCTGCGCGCGTCAGCGTACGCGACAGGCTGTCGCCAAGCGGGCTGTAGGGATCGCTGGCGACCACCTTCACCGGCCCGAGGTCGGACGGCAGCGCGAGTTCGGCGCGCGGATGAAATCCGCAACCGGCCAGCATCAGCGCGCAGATGCAGGCGAACAGCAGGGGGATTCGGCGCAGTGTCATGTACGGGTTCCGATGCGGATGTGAATGCCGGCTTCGAGCAGATCATACGGCGCGCGCCAGCCCGGCAGCGAGCGAATCCGTTCCAGCCACGCCACGATGGCCGGCCACGGAGCCATGTCGACGCCGGCATCGCCGGTCCAGAACAGGTAGGCGCAGCAGGACACATCGGCGATCGTCGGCGCGTCGCCGACCAGGAAGGCGCGATCGCGCAACGCGAGGTCGAGCCGGTCGAAATCGGCGAGCATGCGCGCCGTCCACCAGGCTTCCAGCACCGGATCGGCCTTGGTGAAGCAGCGCGAATAGCGCAGGTGCGGGAAGCTCATCGCAAGCCGGTTCGCCTCCCACGACAGCCACTCGCGCACGCGCGTCTGCGCGGCGAGGCCGATGCCATCGAGCTTGTCGTAACGCCGCGCGAGGAAATCCAGGATCGCGTTCGACTGCACGATCGCAGCACCGTCGATCACCAGCGCGGGCACTTCGCCGAACCGCGATGCGTCGCGGAAATCCCGCGGGCGCTGGTCGCGCGGCAGGTTCAGGTCGACCGTCCGCTGCTCGAACGGTATGCCCATCAACGCCAGCGCGAGCGCGACCTTGTAGCTGTGGCCGGAGTCGCGATGGCAGTAGAGGATCGGCCTGCTCACGCGACGACGGTCACGTCGAAGCGACGATATTGACGATCTTGCCCGGCACCACGATCACCTTCCTGACGGTTTGGCCGACCAGGAATTTCGCGACGTTCGGTTCGGCCAGCGCGGCGGCTTCGATTGCCTCGCGCGCGGTATCGACGGTGACCTCGATGGTGCCGCGCAGCTTGCCGTTCACCTGCACCGCGAGCGTCGCGTGCACGCGCTGCAGCGCCGCCGCGTCGGACTTCGGCCATGCCACGTCCTCGACCAGGGTTTCGGGATGGCCGAGCACCTGCCACAGCGCGTGGCTGAGGTGCGGCGTGATCGGGTTGAGCAGCAGCACGATCGCCTCGAACGTTTCCTGGCGCAGCGCGCGCGATGCCGGATCGGTGCCGGCGAACTTGCCGAGCGCGTTCATCAGCTCCATCAGCGACGCGATCGCGGTGTTGAAATGCAGGCGGCGACCGAGGTCGTCGCCGACCTTGCCGATGACCTCGTGCAGTTGCCGGCGCAGGACCTTGTGCGCGCGTTCGTTGCCGGGTTCGGGCTGCGCGCTCCGATCGATCGGCGCCGCAACCCCGGCCGTCGCTCCTGCGCTGCCTGCGCCCGCGACATTGGCACGTCCGTGTGCGGCATGCTGATGGATATCCCGCCACAGCCTGCGCAGGAAGCGCGCCATGCCTTCGACGCCGGCCTCGTTCCACTCCAGCGACTGCTCCGGCGGCGCGGCGAACATCGAGAACAGGCGCACCGTATCGGCGCCGTACTTGTCGACCATCACCTGCGGATCGACGCCGTTGTTCTTCGACTTCGACATCTTCTCGGTGCCGCCGATGTGGACCGGCTCGCCATCGGCCTTCGACTTCGCGCCGACGACATGGCCGCGCGCGTCGCGTTCGATCTCGACGTCGGCCGGGTTGATCCAGTCCTTCGAGCCGTCCGCGTTGTCGCGGTAGAACGTCTCCGCGATCACCATGCCCTGGCACAGCAGATTGGTCGCCGGTTCGTCCGACATCACCAGACCTTCGTCGCGCACCAGCTTGTGGAAGAAGCGGAAATACAGCAGGTGCAGGATCGCGTGCTCGATGCCGCCGATGTACTGGTCGACCGGAAGCCAGTGGTTCGCGCGCGCGTCGACCAGGTCCGCAGCGCCGGGCGACGTGTAGCGCGCGTAGTACCAGCTCGACTCCATGAAGGTGTCGAACGTGTCCGTCTCGCGCTCGGCCGGGCCATCGCAGTCCGGGCAGCGCGTCTTGCGCCATTCCGGATCGGCCTTGATCGGCGAACCCGTACCCATGAACGCGACGTCCTCCGGCAGCACGACCGGCAGTTGGTCCTCGGGCACCGGCACCGCCCCGCAGGCCGCGCAATAGATGATCGGGATCGGGCAACCCCAGTAGCGCTGGCGGCTCACGCCCCAGTCGCGCAGGCGGTAGTTCACCCGGACCGTGCCGCGGTTCTCGTCGCCGAGGCGGGTGGCGAGCGCGGCGAAGGCCTGCTCGAAATCCATGCCGTCGAGATCGCCGGAATTGACGCAAGTCCCGCGTTCGGTCCATGCGCCCTGCTCGGCGATGCCGCGCTGGAATTCCTGCACGACCTGCACCGCGGCGCTGGTCGCATACATGTCCAGCGGCGCGGAACCGCCGAACGCGGCCGACATCGCATCGCCGCCGCGGGCGACGTCGGCGGAAATCTCCTTGAGCGCGTCGTACACGTCGTTCGGCACGACCACCATCACGATCGGCAGGTCGTATTTCTGTGCGAATTCCCAGTCGCGCTGATCGTGGCCCGGCACCGCCATCACCGCGCCGGTTCCGTAACCCATCAACACGAAGTTCGCGACCCATACCGGCACGCGTTCGCCGCTGACCGGATGGATCGCGTACAGACCGGTGAAGACGCCCTTCTTCTCCTGCGTCTCGATCTGCGCCTCGGCGGTGCCGCCGTGGCGGCATTCGTCGACGAAGGCAGCGACCTCGGGATTGGACTGCAGCACGCGCAGCGCCAGCGGATGCTCGGCGGCGATGGAAAGGAACGTCACGCCCATCAACGTGTCGGGTCGCGTCGTGAACACGGTCAGTGCTTCGGCGCCTGCGCTTCCGTCGTCGCTCTCCATCGCGAACGAAATTTCCAGCCCCTCGCTGCGGCCGATCCAGTTGCGCTGCATCGTCTTGACCGAATCCGGCCAGCCCGGCAGCTTGTCCAGCCCGTCGAGCAATTCCTGCGCGTACGCGGTGATCTTCAGGAACCACTGCGGGATCTCGCGCTTTTCGACCAGCGCGCCGGTACGCCAGCCGCGGCCGTCGATGACCTGCTCGTTCGCGAGCACGGTCTGATCGACCGGATCCCAGTTCACGACGGAGTTCTTGCGGTACGCGAGCCCCTTGTTGAACAGGCGCACGAACATGCGCTGCTCGTGCACGTAGTAATCGGGCTTGCAGGTCGCGAACTCGCGCGTCCAGTCGATCGCATAGCCGAGCGTCGCGAGCTGTCCGCGCATGTGCTCGATATTCGCGTAGGTCCACTTCGCGGGGGCGGTCTTGTTCTTGATCGCGGCGTTCTCGGCCGGCAGCCCGAACGCGTCCCAACCGAGCGGCTGCAGGACGTTCTTGCCCTGCATGCGCTGGAAGCGAGAGATGACGTCGCCGATCGTGTAATTGCGCAGGTGGCCGACATGCAGCGCCCCGGACGGATACGGCAGCATCGACAGGCAGTAGTACTTCGGCCGCGGATCGTCCTCGCGCGCCTCGAACGCATGCGTGCGCGCCCAGAACGCCTGCGCCGCAGCCTCGACAGTGCGCGGATCGTAGGCATTGGCGGGCTTCGCGGAATCGCTGAGGCCGGATTCGGTCGCGGCGGAAGGCTGGTCGGGGCTGTCGTGCATGGGCGTAGCAGTCGTCTATGAGGCGCGCGGAAGGCCGTCCAGCCTAACGCAGGGCGGCATAGGGGGAAAGGATCTTCAACGCACGCATGTGCGGTCAAGCACGCATGTGCGGTCACGGTTCGGTCTGCGCCGATGCCGCGCCGTACCGGCCAGATGCTGCCCGATCCGCAACGCGGGGCGGTCGAACCGGATCGATCGATCGTGGCCTGCCCCCTGCCTGCTGCACGCGTCGGTTGCCTCCACCCCGCTTTTCGACGACTGTGTGACCGACTTCGGTCGCAGGCCAATGGAAGGGCCCACGCACCCCATGACTCCAATCCCGCCAGCACTAGGCGCGCACAAGCTCGAATGGGTGCAGGCACTGCGCGGGATCGCGGCGTTGTTGATCGTCGTGGTGCATGCGCGGCGGTTTTTCTTTGATACGCCATGGCAGGGATTCGCGCAGCGTTACATGCTGCCGACTGCGCAGGGCGTCGACCTGTTCTTCCTGGTCAGCGGCTTCATCATGGTTTACACGACCACGCGATCCGATGGCAGCGTGCGCGATACGGCGCGCTTCCTGGCCAAGCGCTTCGCGCGCATCTGGCCGGTGTACGCGGTGATGGTCGGGATCAACGCGGTGCTGCTGTGGACGTGGGCGGAACCGGTGCCGTCGCTGGCCGACACCGCGCAAAGCCTCGCGTTCCTGCCGATCGACACCAACCAGCCGCCGTACCTCGGGCTGCCGCTGTCGATCGGCTGGACATTGAACTTCGAGTTCTACTTCTACCTGGTGTTCGGGCTGTCGCTGCTCGCGGGGCGCTTCCGCTGGCTCGCGTTTTACGGCTGGATGCTCGCCACTCTCGTCGCACTGCCTTGGTGGCACGAGGGCATGGTGACGCTCGCGGCCAACCACGACTACGACATCGGCGTCGCCTACGTCGACCAGAACGTGAACCCGATCATCTGGGACTTCGTCGCTGGCACCGCGATCGGCCTGCTGTACGTCTCGCGTTTCCAGGTCCGCGACCGGGCGCTGCTGCTGGCGCTGGTCGTGGCGGCGTTCGCGATGGTGCTCGACTGGTCGCTCACCGGCGTGGCGAGCTTCCACGGCATCACCGAATGGGGCCTGCCGCTGGCGATCCTGTTCGCTGCGCTGGCGCTTACATTCAAGGATCGGCAACCACGCGTCCCGCGCGCACTGGTGTGGCTGGGCGGCGTGTCGTATTCGCTGTACCTCGTGCATCCATTCGTGTTCACCGCGATCGACCGGCTGATGGACTTCCTCGGCCTGGCCGACCTGACCCACCTGCCGCTGTTCGTGCTACTGGTGTTCCCGATTCCGCTGATCTACGCGGGCATCTCGCGGCGCTACCTGGAGGATGGGTTGTCGGGTTGGGTGCGGACGCGCCTGCTCGGGCTGATCGGGACGCGCGATGCCGACGCCGGGCCAGTGATCCCCGCATCCCTGGCCCCGGCCCTGCGATGACACGCCACAAGCTCGAATGGGTGCAGGCCCTGCGCGGGATCGCGGCGCTTATGGTCGTGGCCACCCATGCGCGGTATTACCTGGACGGCACGCCGTGGCAGTCCTTCGCCGAGCGCTACGTGAAGGCTGGCGCGCAGGGCGTCGACCTGTTCTTCCTGGTCAGCGGCTTCATCATGGTCTACACGACCGCGCGCGCCGACGGTAGCAGGCGCTACCCGGCCGGCTTCCTGGCCAAGCGCTTCGCGCGCATCTGGCCGGTCTATGCGGTGATGAACCTGGTCAACCTCGCCCTGCAGGCCGCCTGGGGCGCGCACGTGTCGTCGGTCGGCGATGTCGCGACCAGCCTTGCCTTCCTGCCGATCACCACCACCAGCCCGCCGCAGCTCGACCTGCCGATCCCGGTCGGCTGGACGTTGAACTTCGAGTTCTATTTCTACCTCGTGTTCGGGCTGTCCCTGCTCGCGGGCCGCTTTCGCTGGCTGGCGTTCTTCGGCTGGATGCTCGCGACCCTGGTCCTGCTGCCGCTGGCGCTGACCGGATCGGTATCGCTGCATGCCGACCACGACTACGCCATCGGCATCCGCTACATCGACCAGAACGTGAACCCGATCATCTGGGATTTCGTCGCCGGCGTGGCGATCGGCCTGCTGTACGTATCGCGGCTGCGGATCCGCAGCAGGGGCTTGTCGCTGGCGCTGATCGTCCTCGCGTTCGCGATGGCCTGCTGGTGGTCGTTCAGCGGCATCGCGACGCTCCACGGCATGGCGCAGTGGGGGCTACCGCTGGCGCTGCTGTTCGCCGCCCTGGCGCTGGCATTCAAGGACCGCGAGCCGCACGTCCCGCGCGCGCTGGTGTGGCTGGGCGGCGTGTCGTACTCGCTGTACCTGCTGCACCTGTTCGTGTTCGGCGCGGTGGACCACCTGATGGACTACCTGGGATTGGAGGCGATGACGCACAGCATGGCGTTCGTGCTGCTGGTGATTCCGCTGCCGCTGGTCTACGCAGGGATTTCGCGGCGGTATCTGGAGGATGGGTTGGGGGTATGGGTGAGGAAGAAATTGGTGGGCCTGGTTCGGTCGCGCAGTTCTACGATGCAACGGATGGATGAGGCAACACCTGCTCCACCGAGCTAGTTGCTCTGCCCTCGGATCCTGTCCAGCATTTCGCAAACATCAAACAGAGCGAGGCTTGGGATCGGCGACAGACCACAATTGATGCGAGCTTTCAAATAAGATTTCATGCGCCCAGAAATCTTCGTCCTCGTGATAGACCATGTCGTGATCGCCCAATAATGACTGCCCCTTCCAATGCCGATTGATTCTAAAGACGGCTTCTCCCTGGGATATGCCGAACCGGCGCTGCATCTCGCTCGCAATAGCCTCGCAAAAGGCTTTGGATTTGGCATCCACGTTGAATTCAAACTTCATCATCTTCTCCCCGTCATGCAGACATTGAGCATACCAATGACGGCTTGGGTATGAAATGAAGTCTGCTGGCCCCATGCCTCGGCCTTCATTCACCGGTGAAAGCAATTGTACGTTCAATCATCCCGATTTCCCAGGCGACTTCAAAGCCTGTCGAGGGGAAAATAATCGTTTCCGGTTTGCATCACGACCTTCTGCGCACTGATCAGCAAATTGGTTCCCGGATCCTCAAACTTGCCGCAGGCATTCCTGGACTGGTGCTCGTTGATCGTCACCTCCGTGATCCGGGAGCCATCCAGACCTATTCGCCTTGGGGAGAAACCGTACTGCAACAAAAACTCCCGAGTACTGAGGTCTTCCGCCTGGACAGACTCTATCTGCACAATCTTGCCGCAGACTTCTATGTGATCCATGGCAAGCCGGATCTTCATGTTTCTGATCTTCGCTTCCTGCCTGGCATGCAATCCAACAGGCTGTCGCAGGTCATACGGGCTACCGACGCCCCAAAGGCCAATTAGATAGGGTTGAATACTATCCTGGCCCGGCGAAGCAACGAACATCATGGCCAGCAACGCGAATATGGTTTGCATTTTCAGCCCCATGGTGACTGCGCCTATGGATTGCAATGCATGCGTGGCAGATGGACGCCTGTATTGAAAGCTGACACAAGCGCCTATTCGTCACCCTCGTTGTAGTAGCACCGAACCTGCGAAGCATTGAGCTTTTCCAACACGCGGGATAATGGCTGCCATAGCCAAGCTTGATGTACCTTCCAATCCCTTGTCAGCCACTTTCCGTTGATTTTATGTGTCTGACCGTGATGCGCACCGATCGCAACGACAAATCGATTCCGCTTCCCCCTCAGCGCGCACGTGTTCGATATAACCGTTCGTAGTCGCCTACCTGTACGCGCCGCAGCGTCAACAACTCGTTACTCCTGCCGTTGTAGATACACACCAGGTAACCACCTGGAGCCCGCACTAGTCCACCAATATAGTGACTTACTGTAAAAGCCCATCCGCCAACTTCGGGAGCATTCCTGCCCATATCGCTGATGCATTTGTCGATATCGGATTTGGGTCCAAGCACGCTCTTGGCTGTCCCTGCTGCGCCGCTCAAGCTCAATAGAAACGCCGGCCCGAGTAACGCCATAACGACCTTGTTGCTCATCGCCCTACACTGCCCCCAATTGCTACTTGTGTAGAACCATCCATAGGACGTGGGTAGACGCCGACTGTCATCAGTTCAAGTTATTACGAACTCCTCGAACAGAGGCCGACAGCTCTTCGGACAAACTTCAAGATCGGCTTGCCTGAGCTTTCGTCCTAGAGGCTTGTCTCCGCTCAAGCACTCAGGTTCGCCCGAAGAATTCGGCGGTACCGCCAGGCTACCAATTTGGATTGTTCCGAACGCCCTTAAACAACGACGCGCAATCCTTGCTGCAGAATCGCAGCGTCGAAGTCGTCGAACCTTTCTCCGTGAGCCAAATCAGGCCCCAAGCATTAATCGAAAACAAGGTGATCTTGCCCGTGGAGTGCTCCGCATATTTGCCGGAAATTTCGCATGGCGCGTTGTCATAGTCGTGCATCTGGAATTCGGAGATGCC
>JBBQHA010000033.1:0-26202 GCA_038323475.1 Lysobacterales bacterium | reverse complement strand
GTGCCGGCCGCGCCAGGCCACGGCGGATTCGGCCAGGCCCAGGACGTCGTGCGGCGGGCTCCGCTGGCTACCGCGCGGCGCCGGCTCCCCCGCGCCGCCACGCGGGCGCCAGGCGCGGTGCAGCAGATCAGCCTCGGCGTGGCCGATGGCGGGAATCTCGATGCGGTGCAGTCGCAGATCGAGGACCTGCTGCGCCAGCGCCATCGCATCAAGCAGGGCGACGAGGACGATTTTTCGGTGCGCAACATCTCCGAGATCATCGCCACGCGCACCCAGACCACGCGGCTGATGTCGCTGCTGCTCGGCGCGGTCGCGACGATCTCGCTGATCGTCGGCGGCATCGGCATCATGAACATCATGCTGGTGTCGGTGACCGAACGCATCCGCGAGATCGGCCTGCGCATGGCGGTCGGCGCCGGGCCGTCGGACATCCGCCGCCAGTTCCTCGCCGAGGCGATGCTGATCTCGCTGATCGGCGGCTCCATCGGCATCGTCATCGGGATCGGCGGATCGCTGCTGGTCGGCCGCTTCGGTGCGCTGCCGGTGCTGCTGGACTGGAAGGTGATCGCGCTGGCAGCCGGTTGTTCGATCGCGACCGGCCTGTTCTTCGGCGTGTATCCGGCGCGCAAGGCATCGCTGCTCGATCCGATCGAGGCGTTGCGGCAGCAGTAGCGGTTGTCCTTTCGGCGAGCCAGCCCCTCATCCGCCCTGCGGGCACCTTCTCCCCGCTTGCAGGGAGAAGGAGAGCTTCATGCATCTCGACAGGAGGATGGTCGTGTGGATTTCCCTTCGATGGTCGTGTGTATTTTCCCTCGCCCCGCTTGCGGGGAGAGGGTGGCCGCAGGTCGGGTGAGGGGCGCTCTTCGGTTGCGTCCGACGTACAGGCTCATTCCGGCAGACACGTGCTGGCCGGTCACTATCCCTCAAGAAAGATGGAATCCGACCCCCGTTTCCGCCTCTCGGGTATCCTGTGCAATATCCGCCCCCGAGCGAACCGCCATGCCGATCCGGAGTCTGATACTTGCCATGATGCTGCCCATGTCCGCCGTTGCCGCGAACGCCACTTCCACGTCCGATTCCACCGCCTCCGACACCCCATCGCGCACCGCGCTGGTGATCCACGGCGGCGCCGGCACGATGTCGCGCAAGGACCTCACGCCCGAGCGCGAACAGGCAATCCGCACCGCGATGGACCAGGCGCTCGACGCCGGCAACGCGGTGCTGAAATCCGGCGGCAGCGCCCGTGATGCGGTCAGCGCGGCGGTCGTGGTCATGGAGGATTCGCCCTACTTCAATGCGGGCAAGGGCGCGGTGTTCAACCACGAAGGCGTCAACGAACTCGACGCATCGATCATGGACGGGGCGACCCTGGAAGCCGGCGCGGTTGCCGGCGTGCACAGGACCAGGAACCCGATCCTGCTTGCGCGCGCGGTGATGGAGCATTCCAAGCACGTGATGCTGATCGGCGACGGCGCCGAAACGTTCGGCAAGACCGTCAAGGGCATCGAGTTCGTCGATCCGAAATATTTCTACACGCCGGAACGCTGGCAGCAGTTGCAACAGGCGAAGGCCGAGGAATCAGCGGGCGCCGCGAAGGCGCCGAGCGCGCATTTCGGTACCGTCGGCGCGGTCGCGCTGGATTCGCACGGACACCTCGCTGCCGCGACCTCGACCGGCGGCATGACCAACAAGAAATGGGGCCGCGTCGGCGATTCGCCGATCATCGGCGCGGGCACCTACGCGATCGCCGACTGCGCCGTGTCCGGCACCGGCTGGGGCGAATTCTTCATCCGCCTCAACGTAGCCTCCGACATCTGCGCGCGTGTCGCCTACCGCGGCGACAGCCTCGCGAAAGCCGCCGACGACGTGATCATGCAGCGCGTGCCCTCGCTCACCCTGAACGGCGAAAAAGGCGACGGCGGCGCGATCGCGATGGACGCCCACGGCAATATCGCGATGCCGTTCAACACCGAGGGCATGTACCGCGGCTGGATCAATCCGGACGGGTCGCGCGGCACGGCGATCTACAAGGACGACGATTCGAAGTAGACCTATTGAATCCGTGTTATTTGGAGTGATGCGGTAGATCTTCCTGCTTCCAGGGAACGCGATGCGGTTCGATGGTCGTTGTGTGGTTTCTCTTGTTCTTCTCGTGTATGCGGCGGAAGGGAAATGCGCGAGCGAGCTGCAGCCGAGCGACTACTGTTCGTGCATGGAAGCCGCTTCCCACCATCCAACAGGACGACGCGACGGGGGCGTGGGGTTTTCCATTGTCGTGCCTGTGCGTGCAAGAAAATCGGCAATGGTTGGAGAAGAATCTGGATGGAGTGTCGGATGGATCGATCGCGATTCCAGGATTCGTTCGCACTATGGCGTAACTTTTGATGGCCCGGCGTTCGCGAGTCCTCGATCCAGCAGGGCTTGCTCGATGGAGGTTAATGAGCACCGTGTCATTGTCGACGAGGATGGCCCGCGCAACTCCAGCCTGGTCGTTCACATAGAGGAAAAGCCGATCCACTGGCTATGGATGCAACTGATCGCCGGCGACAGGAACGCACTTTGTTCTTTGGGTGCGTCGACGACCTGGAGCGTTGTGTTCGTCAACGACTGGAAGAGATGGAAACTGATAAGCGTTGCACGCAATCGAAAATCCTTCCTCTACAAGAATGAGATCGGCGAGGTCAGGAAGGCCGCGCTCGGGGACGAAATCACCAGAGATCAAGGCAAGGTCACAGTCATCTCCAGTGCTTCGGTGGAGTTCACCGAAATAGAGCCAGACGGTGCGGGCGAATGGTTTGAGCGGACTCGTGTGCTGAGTCTGGACCGGCCGCCTTTCACGAAGTGAGCGAGGTAGCCCGGATGCAATCCGGGATCGTTCGGCACGCGATCCCTGGCGTTGCGGTCTCTCCGCGGCGAGCGCCCAGCCCTCCCATTTCCCAAGCCGCGCCCGACTGCTGGAGCCCGCGGATCCGGCTTGCGTCCGATCAAGCCCTCCCGGCCAGCTCCGATGACGCATCCGCCCCCGGAACCATTCCCCGCCCTATGGCAAACTACGCACCTTCCGCCTGACTCCCGGTCCCCCTCCATGCTTATTTTCGAGCAGTCCCAGCCGGGACGCACCGCCGCCGCCCAGCTTCCAGCCGCCGCCGCGAATCCCGACCTGCCCGAACGTTTCCTGCGCACGACGCCAGTCGGGCTGCCCGAGGTGTCGGAACTGCAGGCGGTGCGCCACTACACGAACCTGTCGCGCAAGAACTTCTCGATCGACACGCAGTTCTATCCGCTCGGTTCGTGCACGATGAAATACAACCCGCGCGCCTGCCATTCGCTGGCGATGCTCGACGGTTTCCTCGGACGCCATCCGTACGCGCCGGAATCGCTGAGCCAGGGTTTCCTGTCGTGCATGTACGAGCTGCAGGAAATCCTCGCCGACGTGACCGGCATGCAGGGCGGGGTGTCGCTCGCGCCGATGGCCGGAGCGCAGGGCGAATTCGCCGGCGTGGCGATGATCATGGCCTACCACAAGCACCGCGGCGACACCGCGCGCACCGAGATCATCGTGCCCGACGCCGCGCACGGCACCAATCCCGCGACTGCGGTGATGTGCGGCTGCACGGTGCGCGAGATCCCGACGATGGCCAATGGCGACGTCGATGTCGAAGCGCTGAAGAAAGTGCTCGGCCCGACCACGGCCGGAATCATGCTGACGAACCCGTCCACGATCGGCGTGTTCGAGCGGCGCATCGTCGAGATCGCGAAACTCGTGCATGAGGCCGGCGGCCTGCTGTATTACGACGGCGCGAACCTCAATGCGATCCTCGGCAAGGTCCGTCCGGGCGACATGGGCTTCGACGCGATCCACATGAACCTGCACAAGACCTTCAGTACGCCGCATGGCGGCGGCGGCCCGGGCGCGGGAGCGGTCGGCGTCAGCGAACGGCTGCGGCCGTTCCTGCCGATCCCGATGATCGACCGCAGCGACGACGGCAAGTACCACTTCGTCCGCAAGAAGGATCGTCCGTTGTCGATCGGCCGGCTGTCGGCGTTCGCCGGCAACGCGGGCGTGCTGCTGCGCGCCTACGTGTATGCGCGCCTGCTCGGCCGCGAAGGCATGACGCGCGTTGCCGAATACGCGACGCTCAACGCGAACTACCTCGCCGCGGAACTGAAGAAGCGCGGCTTCACGCTCGCGTATCCGGAACGCCGCGCGTCGCACGAATTCATCGTCACCGTCGCGCCGCAGAAGAAGGCGAACGGCATCACCGCGCTGGACTTCTCGAAGTCGCTGCTCGACTACGGCATCCATGCGCCGACGAATTATTTCCCGCTGCTGGTTCCCGAATGCCTGCTGATCGAGCCGACCGAGACCGAGAGCAAGGAAACCCTCGACCAGTTCATCGATGTGATGGCCGAACTGCTCGGCAAATCCTCCAGCGATCCGGACTGGATGAAGGGCGCGCCGTACACCACGCCCGTGCGCCGGCTCGACGACGTCAAGGCCGCGCGCGAGCTCGACCTCGCCTACGTCGCTCCGCACGCGGCATGAGCCGCACCGGCGCCTTCGGCTGGTCGCAGGCCGCATAGCCATGGCCGACGGCAAGGCCAGCATGTTGCCGCGCGGCCCCGTCGGGGTCTGGCGCGCTTTGTGCTGGTCGCTCAAGGGGCTCGCGATCGCATGGCGGACGGAATCCTCGTTTCGCCTCGAGATCTGTCTCTGCGTCCCGCTGGTTCCGTTGGGCCTGTGGCTGGGGCAGACCGGCGTCGAACGCGCTCTGCTCGTCGGCGGCCTGCTGCTGGTGCTGTCGGCGGAGTTGCTGAACTCGGCGATCGAAGCGGTCATCGAACGCTATGGCGCCGAATACCACGAGATGGCCGGACGTGCGAAAGACATGGGCTCGGCCGCGGTGTTCGTCCTGATGATGAACGTGCTGCTGTGCTGGGGACTGTTGCTGGTCCCGCGCTGGCTGGCCCATTACTAGTGGCCTGCAACGAACAATTCGTGATCGGCTCGCTCGCTCTGCCGGCGCCTGGCTTGATCTTCACAACGGCAGGCTTTCCTGCCCGCCGCCCTTGCGGGCCAGCTTCGCTGTTCGCGCGCGTTCCCGACGCGCGCAGTCGACCCGCGCCGCTATCGGCGCTCGCTCCAGATCGGCGCCAATCGCCCGGCTCCGATCTGACGATTGCCCTTCGCGATCCCACTCCCGAATCATCCGTTACAGGCCAACCCGAGGACACCGCTTTTGGAATGGATGTTCGATAGCGAGGTCTGGGTCGCCCTGATCACGCTGGCCACGCTGGAAATCGTGCTCGGTGTGGACAACCTGGTGTTCATCTCGATCTCGGTAAGCAAATTGCCGGCCGAGCGGCGTTCGAGTGCGCGCCGCTTCGGACTCGCGCTGGCCTGCGTGACGCGGATCATGCTGCTGCTGACGCTGGCGACGCTGGCCAAGCTCACCCAGCCGCTGTTCACCCTTGCGCACAATGAGATCTCGGTCCGCGACCTGGTGCTGATCGCGGGTGGCCTGTTCCTGCTGGTCAAGGGCGGCATGGAGATCCGCGACGAGATCGGCGGCCACGGCGAGGAGGAGGACATCTCGACGAAGCCGTCCGCGGTCTTCTGGATGGTCATCGCGCAGATCGCGGTCATCGACATCGTGTTCTCGCTCGACTCGGTGATCACCGCGGTCGGCATGGTCAACCAGATCCCGGTGATGGTCGCGGCGATCGTGCTCGCGGTGCTGGTGATGATCTTCGCGGCCAACCCGGTCGGCGATTTCATCGACCGCCACCCGACTGTGAAGATGCTCGCGCTCGCGTTCATCGTGATGGTCGGCGTCGCCCTGATCGCCGAAGGACTGGATTTCCACGTCAACCGTCGCTATCTGTATTTCGCGATGGCGTTCACCGTGGCGGTGGAGGTATTGAACCTGCTTGCCCGCGCGCGCGCCGAGCACCGCAGCCAGTTGCGCGCCAACCGCGCCGAACGCGACCAGTGACCGAACGCCTTATGCTGTCAGCAAGCCAACGAGGAGATGCATCGTGAACGTCGCAACCCGTGTCGTGATCCTCGCCCTGGCGCTGCTGCTCAGCGCCTGCGGCTACAACAACATCCAGAAGCTCGACGAGCAGACCAAGGCCGACTGGTCCGAGGTCATCAACCAGTACCAGCGCCGCGCGGACCTGGTGCCGAACCTGGTCGCGACGGTCAAGGGTTACGCGCAGCAGGAGAAGGACATCCTGATCCGTGTGACCGAGGCGCGTTCGCGCGTCGGTTCGATCCAGGCCGGCCCGGACCTTGCCGTCGATCCGGTCAAGCTCAAACAGTTCCAGGATGCGCAGGGCGAACTCGGCTCGGCGCTGTCGCGGTTGATGACCGTGGTTGAAAGTTACCCTAACCTGAAGTCCGATCAGTCCTTCCGCGACCTGCAGGCGCAGCTCGAGGGGACCGAGAACCGCATCACCGTCGCGCGCAACCGCTACATCCAGTCGGTGCAGGCCTACAACACGTTGCTGCGTTCGTTCCCGCAGAACATGACTGCGAAGATCTTCGGCTACAAGGTCAAGCCGAACTTCACGGTCGCCAACGAAGCCGCGATCGCGGCGCCGCCGACGGTGGACTTCAGCCAGCCAGCGCCACCGGCTCCGCCGGCCGCGCCCACAGCGCCACCGTCCCCGCCGCCGGCTCCGGCTCCGGCGTCGAGCGGAGGCTGACGGTTCCACCATGCGGCGCGCATACGCCGGCTCCCGGCGCTCCCGGCGCCGGTGTGCACTTCCCACATCCTTGTGGGTCGTCGCATTGACCGGATTGCTGCTGCTCGCCGGCAGCGCGTTCGCGGCGGCGATCCCGGTGCCGTCGCTGGCCGCACGCGTCACCGATCAGACCGGCACCCTCGACGCCGCGCAATCGCAGGCGCTCGAAGCGAAGCTGGCCGCATTCGAGCAGGCCAAGGGCAGCCAGATCGCGGTGCTGGTCGTGGCGTCCACCGGCGACGAAACCATCGAGCAGTTTTCGATTCGCGTGGTCGATGTCTGGAAACTCGGCCGCAAGGGCGTCGACGATGGCGCATTGCTGCTGGTCGCGAAGGACGACCGCAAGGTGCGCATCGAGGTCGGACGTGGCCTCGAGGGAGTGGTTCCGGACGCCATCGCGAACCGCATCATCGACGAGGACATCGTCCCGAAGTTCAAGCAGGGCGACTTCGCGGGGGGGCTGGATGCGGGCGTCGACCGCATGGTCGGTCTGGTGAATGGCGAGCCATTACCGCCACCGAAACCGCAAGGCAATTTCGACCATTCCGTCTCCAACGGCGACGCGCCGTTCCTGCTGGCGCTGGTGGCGTTCGGGTTTGCGCGCGCGCTGTTCGGGTCGAGCAAGCCGCTCGTGCGTGGATTGTTGACCGGCGGCGCGGCGGGAATCGGAGCGCTGCTGGCCGGCGCGGTGTTCGGATTCGCATTGGCGCTGGCGGCCCTGGGGTTCATCGGCGGACTGCTCAGCGGTGGCGGCGGGCGCTTTGCCGGCGGCGGCGGTTGGGGTGGATGGGGCGGAGGTGGCGGCTCGTCGGGAGGGTTCGGTGGCGGCGGCTTCGGTGGTGGCGGCGGCGGATTCAGCGGTGGCGGCGCGTCGGGAGGCTGGTGATGCTTGCTTCGAGCCTGGACAGGAAACGCATGGCCTCGATTACTCGAGACGGCGACAGGTTCCTGGCGCCCCGGCGTTGCGGCATCGCTTCGGAGCGGGCCGGACCCGAGACAACTGCGACGATACGCATTCCGTTCGTCCTCGCATGGCTGGTCGCGCTGCTGTTGCTGGGCGGCGCGCTGGTTGCGGATGCCGCTGCGGCAGGAGCGCCGGTGCCGGCGCTGGCGGCCCGTGTCACCGACCAGACCAACACCCTCGACGCCGCGCAGCAGCAGGCTCTCGAATCGAAGTTGGCGGCGTTCGAAAGCGCCACCGGCGGTCAGATCGCGATCCTGATCGTCCCCACCACCGGCGACGAAACCATCGAGCAGTACGCGATCCGCGTCGTGGATGCGTGGAAGCTCGGCCGCAAGGGCATCGACGATGGCGTGCTGGTGCTGGTCGCGAAGGACGACCGCACGCTGCGCATCGAGGTCGGTCGCGGATTCGAGGGCGTGCTGCCCGATGCGATCGCCAGCCGCATCATCGACGGGTTCATCACCCCGAAATTCACGGCGGGAGACTACGCCGGCGGATTGAACGATGGCGTCGATCGCATCATCGGCATCGTGAACGGCGGTGCCTTGCCGCAGCCGGCCATGCTCGCCAGCAGTCCTGCCACCGCGCCAGCTGCACCGGGGCCGGCTGCAACGGGGTCTCCCATACCTCCACTGCCGGGACACATCGTCGACGAGGCCGGCTTGCTCACTACGTCGCAGGCAATGGATCTCGACCTGAAGCTGGTCGGGTTCGAGGCGCAGACGGGAAGGAAAATCGCGATCCTGATCGTCCAGACCACCGGCGGTGAAATACTTGACCACTATGCGGCTCGCGTTTTCGAGGCATGGAAACTTGATGGCGCGCGCCACGACGGTGTCCTGCTGCTGAAATCCGAAGACCCATTCGGGGATCGCATCGTGGTCGGCAGCGACCTGCAGGGCACGATCACGCCTGCCATCGCCGACCGGATCCTGTGCGACTTCATGGTGCCGAAATTCATCGGGGCCGACGTCGCCAGCGGATTTGAAAGCGGCGTCGACCGGATCATCGATCTGGAGAACGGCAAGGGCCTGCCGCTGCTCAAGCCGGAAAACAGCATCGATTGGGGAACGGTCGGCGACTGGTTTGCGCCGCCGCCGTTCGGCACATGGGCCATCACCCTGGTCGGGATGGGTTTCCTGGGCATCATCGCCGCCGTCGTGCTGGGCCACAGGTCGGCGATCCTGCGCGGCGGCGGGACCGGGCTGGCGGTTGGCATCGTGCCGCTGCTCGCCGGGTCGGGAGCCCTGCTCGCGCTGTTCTTCGCCGCGGTGGCTGCCTATCTTTCCGGAAAGTATGCGCAGGACGATGGTCCTCCCATCGACTGGAGTTCCGACGATAGCCACTCCTCGTCGTCCGTGAGCGGCTGGAGCATTTTCGGCGACATCCTCGGCATGGCTGTCAGCAGCGCCATCAGCAGTGGCGGCGGCGGTGGTTTCCGGGGCGGCGGTGGCGGGTTCAGTGGCGGTGGCGCTTCGGGGAGATGGTGATGAGCGGAACGATGTCGAGGATGTTGACCCATCTGCGCACGGGCGCCGGCGTCGTGAATCGGCGCTTCGATCGCGCCGCCATGATGCGCATAGGCGAGGCGATTGCGGTCGCCGAACGCGGGCACGCCGGCGAGATCCGCTTCGCGGTCGAGGCTTCGCTGTCGGTGCGCCAGCTGAGGCTGCACCGGGATCCACGCAGCCGCGCGCTCGAGGTGTTCTCGCAATTGCGCGTGTGGGACACCGAGGCGAACAGCGGCGTCCTCCTATACCTGTTGTGGGCGGACCGCGCGATCGAAGTCGTCGCCGACCGCGGCATCTCGGCGCTGGTGCCCGCAGCGGAATGGGAAGCCGTCTGCGCGCAGATGCGCGATGGTCTGCGCAGTGCGCATCCGGCCGATGCGGTGATCGCGGGCATCGGCAGGATCGGCGATTTGCTGCGTTCCGCATTGCCCACCCAGGAGTCCACGCCTGACGAATTGCCGGACGATCCGGTGCGGCTTTGATCGTCGCGACGCGGGTCGGTCTGCGACAATGGCGGCCGATCCGCGACACCTCCGACGCGACACGCAGACGACAGGCGACATGACCCACTATTTCCACGACATCGACCCGATCGCGCTGCGCCTGCCCGCGTTCGACGTGTTCGGCATGCACTTCCAGCCAAGCATCCACTGGTACGGCGTGATGTATCTGCTGGGCTTCGGCATCGCCTGGTGGCTGGGCAGCCGCCGCGTCCGCGCGGGACGATTGCCCAACGTCGATGCGCAGGCCTATGGCGACCTGATGTTCTACGCGATGCTCGGCGTCGTGCTCGGCGGGCGCATCGGCTACGTGCTGTTCTATGCGTTCGGCGACCTGCTGCGCGATCCGACGATGGTGTTCAAGGTCTGGGACGGCGGGATGAGTTTCCATGGCGGCCTGCTCGGCGTGCTGGCTGCCGTCGCGATCTGGTCGCGCCGGCATCGTCTGCATTTCTTCGATACGGTGGATTTCATCGCGCCGCTGGTGCCGCCGGGGTTGGGTTTCGGCCGGCTCGGCAACTACATCGGCGGTGAGTTGTGGGGCAAGCAGAGCGATGCGCCGTGGGCGGTGATCTTCCCGAAGGGGATGCCGGACGGCTTGCAGAACCTCGGCATTCCGCGCCTGCGTGAACTCGCCCACCAGGGCGCGCTCGAACAGTGGGCGCGGCATCCGTCGCAACTCTACGAAGCGACGCTCGAGGGACTGGTGATGTTCACCGTGCTGTTCGTGTATTCGCGCCAGCCGCGTCCGCGTTACGCGGTATCGGGATGGTTCGCGCTGATGTACGGCTGCTTCCGTTTCCTCGTCGAATTCGTGCGCGTACCGGACCAGCAGATCGGCTACCTCGCATTCGACTGGCTCACGATGGGGCAGGTGCTGTCGCTGCCGCTGATCGCACTCGGCCTAGGGTTGTTGTTGGCCTCGCGCAGTGCGCCAACGCTGTTCCCGGTGACGGACGAATCGCGGGAGCAGAGCGCACGATCCAGCATGCGCTCGGGACCGCGATGAAGCAGTATCTCGAACTCCTCCGGCACGTGCTCGAACATGGCGCGCGCAAGGCCGACCGCACAGGTACCGGTACGCGCAGCGTATTCGGCTGGCAGATGCGCTTCGACCTCGACGAAGGCCTCCCGCTGGTCACCACCAAGAAGCTGCACCTGCGCTCGATCGTGCACGAGCTGCTGTGGTTCCTGCGCGGCGAGACGAACATCGGCTATCTCAAGGACAACAAGGTCGGCATCTGGGACGAGTGGGCCGACGAAGATGGCGAACTCGGCCCGGTGTACGGCAAGCAGTGGCGGCGCTGGGCTGGGGCGGACGGCGTCGAGATCGACCAGGTCCGCTGGGTCGTCGACGAGATCAAGCGCAATCCGGATTCGCGTCGGCTGATCGTGTCGGCATGGAACGTCGCCGACCTGTCGAAGATGGCGCTGATGCCCTGCCACACGCTGTTCCAGTTCTACGTCGCCGACGAAAAACTCAGCTGCCAGCTCTACCAGCGCAGCGCCGACATCTTCCTCGGCGTGCCGTTCAACATCGCGAGCTACGCGCTGCTCACGCACATGGTCGCGCAGGTGTGCGGGCTCGGCGTCGGCGATTTCGTGCACACCCTTGGCGACGCGCACCTGTACGACAACCATGTCGAACAGGCGCGCGAGCAACTGTCGCGCACGCCGCGCGCGCTGCCGAAACTGAAACTCGATCCCGCAGTGACCGACCTGTTCGCGTTCCGCTACGAGGACATCGCGATCGAAGGCTACGATCCGCTGCCCGCGATCAAGGCGCCGGTGGCGGTGTGACGGCGGCGATTGTTCTCGTCGCAGCACTCGATCGCCATCGCGCGATCGGCCGAAACAACGCGTTGCCGTGGCACTTGCCCGACGACCTCAAGCGTTTCAAGGCGATCACGCTCGGCAAGCCGGTGTTGATGGGACGCAAGACCGCGGAGTCGCTCGGCCGCGCGTTGCCGGGTCGGCGCAACCTCGTGCTCACGCGTTCGGGCCGGACGCCGTTCGCGGGGATGGATGCGGTCGCTTCGCTGGATGCGGCGATGGACATCGTCGGCGACGGCGAACTGATGGTGATCGGCGGCGGCGACGTGTTCGCCCTCACCCTGCCGATCGCGACGCGCATGCACCTGACCCACGTCGACACGGTCGTCGATGGAGCCGATGCGTTCTTTCCGGAATTCGATGCAGCGCACTGGCGCGCCGGATCGCGCGAACCGCATGCGATCGATGCGAAGCACGCGTTCGCGTTCGCGTTCGTCGACTACCTCGCCACGGATTGAGCGAGGTCAGGCTGCGGGTTTGCCTCGACCTGGCACCTGCACGACGTGCGGCGCTTCGCCCGGAGGCACGAGCTCGAGCGCGGTCAGCGGACCGCCCCAGACGCAACCAGTGTCGATCGCATGCACGCCGCCGGCGATCATCAGTCCGAGCGTGGACCAGTGCCCGCAGACGATCTGCAGGTCGCGCCTGGCGACGCCGGGCGCGGAGAACCACGGATACAGTCCGGGCAATTGCGTGCCGGGCGCGCCTTTCGCGTCGAATGCGATGCGTCCGCGCGGCGTGCAATAGCGCAGGCGGGTGAACACGTTGATGATCGCGCGGTCGCGGTCCATGCCCTTGAGCTTTGGCGACCACGCCGGGCGGTCGCCGTACATGTTGCGCAGCAGCTTGTCGTGGTCGGGACCGTGCAGGCGCGCCTCGACTTCGCGCGCGCGCGCTTCTGCGATCGGGATCGTCCACTTCGGCATCAGCCCCGCGTGCAGCATCGCCCAACCGATCGTGCGATCGCTGTGCATCAGGTTCTGTTTGCGCAGCCAGTCGAGCAGCACGTCGCGGTCGGGCGCGAACAGCACCGCCTGCAGGTCGGGGTTGACCTTGCGCTGGTCGGCTTCGCGGCGCTCGGCGATCGACAGCAGCGACAGGTCGTGATTGCCGAGCACCACGGTGCTGTGGATCGACAGCGAATGCACCAGCCGCAAGGTTTCCAGCGATTGCCCGCCGCGATTGACCAGGTCGCCGCAGAACCACAGCCGGTCGGCCGCGGGATCGAAGCGGATTTTTTCGAGCAGCCGTTGCAGCGGGTCGTAACAGCCCTGCAGGTCGCCGATGGCCCAAGTCGTCACGCCCCGGTCGCCATCAGTGCAGCGTCCGCGGCACGGCCAGCGTGAACGCCGGGATCGGCGCCTCGAAGCGGGTGCCGTCGTCTGCGAGCATGCCGTAACTGCCCTGCATCGTGCCGACGCTGGTTTCCAGCACGGCGCCGGAGGTGTATTCGAAGCGCTCGCCGGGACGCAGCCACGGCTGTTCGCCGACTACGCCGTCGCCGCGCACTTCCTCGACGCGGCCGTTGGCGTCGGTGATGACCCAATGGCGATCGAGCAGGCGCGCGGGGACGTCGCCCGAATTGCGGATGCTGATCGTGTAGGCGAACACGTAGCGATCCTCGCCGGGACGCGATTGTTCGTCCAGGAAGCGCGTCGTGATCTCGATGTCGAAAGCGTAGACAGGCTTGGTCATCGGCGCGATTGCCTGTCCAGCGAACGTGTGATTGTGATCTCGATGTCGAAAGCGCAGACGGGCTTGTTCATGCCGCCATTTTACGGCATCGCGGCGAGCTGCTGGCGACGGGACGCGAGATGGTTGGCCAGCGCGATGAATTCGGAAACCGCCAGCTCCTCGGCACGGGCGCTCGGGCGCACGCCGGTGGCGGCGAAATCGGCGTCGTCGCACAGGTTGGCCAGCGCATTGCGCAGGGTCTTGCGGCGCTGCCCGAACGCGTCGCGCACGACGTGCGCGAACAGCGCACGATCCGCGATGCCGATGGACTCCGGCGCGCGGGGTAGCAGGCGCACGACGGCCGAATCCACCTGCGGCGGGGGCCGGAACGCGGCGGGCGGCACTTCGAACAGCGGGATGACCTCGCAATACGCCTGCAGGGTCACGCTCAGCCGGCCATAGACCTTGCCGCCAGGGGTCGCGGCCATGCGTTCGACGACTTCCTTCTGCAGCATGAAGTGCATGTCGCGGACGACCGCGGCGTGCTCCAGCGCATGGAACAGGATCGGCGAGGAAATGTTGTACGGCAGGTTGCCGACCAGACGCAGGATGCCGCCGTCGGCGAGCGCGGTGAAATCCACCTTCAGCACGTCGGCATGGATCACCTCGAGCGCGCCGACGCGTTCGCCCGCGGCGCGCAGCGGAGCGAGCAGGTCGCGATCGAGTTCGATCACGGTCAATGCGCCATGGCGGCGCAGCAGCGGCAGGGTCAGTGCGCCTTGCCCGGGGCCGATCTCGACCAGGCGTTCCCCGGGTTGCGGGTCCACGGCGCGGACGATGCGTTCGATGACGCCCGCGTCGTGCAGGAAGTGCTGGCCGAGCTGCTTCTTTGCGGCATGGCGCGGCTCAGCCATGTGGGTTCGCGATCGAGGCGGCGTGCGGATGCAGGGGGGCGGGGATCACGATGCCCTTCAGTCGCTGCGTCTGGTTCATCGTGTAGGCAGCGATGAGCAGCAAGCTGACCGCGCAAGCGACGACCCACCAGCCGCGCGCACGTGCGTGATCGCCACGCAGCAAGCGGGTGTCGCGCAGGACCCAGCTTGCGGGTGGCGGGAATTGCGCGGTGCGGAAGATGCGCCACGCATACCATCCGGCATACCCGGCGGTGGCGAGCAACAGAGCGCTCAACCCGTGGTACACGGTCCCCATGCGCAGCAGCATCACCGCCGGGCTGGGGTCGTTCATCCAGCGCCGGAGCGCGGGCAGGCCGACGATGAACAGCAGCAGCGCCGTGGCGACCATCGCCGCGATCAGCCACAGGACCTTGCGGCGCTGGGCGGGATCGCTGCGCAGGATGTCGGGATCGGCATGCGACGGGGTGGGGTCGTTCGCGTTCATGGATCGGTTCGCGCGTCGGAAGTGGAGGTCTGCGCCATCGCGGTGGCGACGGCGATCGCGTGCAGCAGGCTGGATGGATCGGCGCGGCCTTGGCCGGCCAGATCCAAGGCGGTGCCATGATCGACCGCAACGCGCGGATACGGCAAGCCCAGGGTGATGTTGACCGCGTCCTCGAAGCCCGCGTGCTTGAGCACGGGCAGGCCCTGGTCGTGGTACATCGCGAGCACCGCGTCGCACTCCTCCAGATGGCGCGGCAGGAACGCGGTGTCGGCGGGCAGGGGGCCGAGCAGGTGCATGCCTTCGGCGCGCAGCGCATCCAGCGCGGGCGCGATCGTGTCGATCTCCTCGCGGCCGAGGTAGCCCTGTTCGCCCGCGTGCGGATTAAGCCCAAGCACCGCGATGCGCGGCCGCGCGATGCCGAAGCGATGGCGCAGGTCGGCATCGAGGATGCGCAGCGTGCGCAGCAACCGTTCGCGCGTGATCGTGTCGGGCACGTCGCGCAACGGCAGGTGGGTCGTCGCCAGGGCGACGCGGAGTGGGGCGCGCATGGATGCGACCGAAGCCAGCATCATCACGACATCGCAGGACGACTGCGCGGCCAGCAGTTCGGTGGTGCCGCTGTAGGCGATGCCGGCGGCATTGATCGCGGCCTTGTGCACCGGTCCGGTGACCAGCGCATCCGCGCCGCCCTCAAGGCAGCGACGCGCTCCGAGCAGCAACGCGTCGATCACGCCCTGCGCGTTGGCTGGATCGGGTCGTCCGAACACCGTCGGCATGGCCTGCGGCAGGGCGAGCAATGCGAGTTCGCCGGGACCGGCGTCGGCATCGGGATCGAGCAGCCGCAGCGGAAGCCCCAGCGCGTACGCGGCTTGCAACAGGGTGTCCGGGTCGGCCAGCGCGACGATGCGCGCCGGATGCGCACGCTGGGCGATGCGTACGCACAGCTCCGGGCCGATCCCCGCCGGCTCGCCTGGAACCAGGGCCAGCCGCGGAAGCACGCGCGTCAGGATTTGTCGGAGAGCAGGATTTCCACGTAGGCTTCCGCACGCAGCTCGCGCAGGAAGTTGTCGTATTCGTCCTGCGACTTGCGGCGGACGATGACCTCCTTCGCGGCGTCGCGCGCAGCCTGGACGCTGACGTCGGTCGTCCGCGTGCCGAGGCGCTTCATGACGTGCCAGCCGACATCGCTCTGGAACGGCTGCGAGACTTCGCCATCCTTGAGCTGCTGGATCTGGGTCGCCACCGCGCTACCCCAGGCGTCGGCCGGGAACCAGCCCATGTCGCCGCCCTTGTCGCTGGTGGAGCTGTCGTCGGACTCCTTCTTGGCGAGCACGGCGAAATCGGTGCCGGCGACAAGCTGCGCGCGCAGCGCTTCGATCTTCGCCTTGGCCTGCTCGTTGGTCACGCCCGCTCCGAAGCGCACCATCAGATTCTGCGCATGGAACTCGGTCAACTGCTGGCGCGCGACCTGGCCGGCTTCGCGTGTCTCCACGAGCTTGAGCAGCTGGAAGCCGCTTACGCCGCGGATCGGCGCGGTCACCTGGCCGGGCTTGAGGGTCTTGATGATGTCGGTGAATGCCGGCGGCACCTCGTCGAGGCTGCGCCAGCCGAGATCGCCGCCTTCAAGCGCATTCTGGCTGTCCGAGTAGCGGATCGCAGCGGCGGCGAATTCGATCTTGCCTTCGTCGAGCATCGCCTTGACGCCCTCGACCTTGGTCTGCGCGGTCTTGATCTGCTCCGGAGTCGCGCCATCGGGCAACCCGACGAGGATGTGCGCGAGGTGGACCTGCGGCCCGCCCGCGCGCTCCGACGCCAGCTCGTTGTCGATTTCGCCGTCGGTGACCGTGACCCGTCCCTGCAGCACCGACTGCTGCATCTTCTGGACGGTCAGCTCGTCGCGCATCGACTTGCGGAATTCGTCGTAACTCATGCCATCGGCTGCGATCTGCTGCTGCAGCTGGGGCAGGGTCATCTTGTTCTGCTCGGATACGCGCTGCACGGCCTGGTCGAGCTCTGCATCGCTGACCTTGACGCCCGAGTCGCCGGCACGGGCCAGCTGCAATCGCGCAAGAACCAGCCTCTCCAGGACTTGCTTCTGGAGCACGTCCTCGGGCGGCAACTGGCCGGAACGGCTGGCGTACTGCTGCTTGATGTTGAGTTCGGCGCGGTCCAGTTCGCTCTTGAGGATCACGTCATCGTCCACCTTCGCGACGATTCGGTCGATCTGCACGGTCTGCGGCGCAGCGGTCTGCGCCTGGGCGGTGGTTGCGATGGCCAGGAACGAGAACGGCAGCAGCAACGTCAGCATCAATTTCGGCATGGAAGGTCAACTCCGGCGCGCCCTGCGGGGCGCGGTGTGGGGGGCGCGGACAAGCCAGTCGCGGCTTGCCTGACAGGCCAGTTTTCCGACGACCTGTCGTCGTCAGCGGGTGTAGCCAAGGATATCACGGTCGAGCAATTGGCCAGTGTCGCGCCCGAACGAACCGAGCCCCTTGAGTTCGATCTCGAAGAACAGGGCGAGGTTTTTTTCGCCGACACGATTGCGGATGTAATCGCGGGCCAGCACGCGCACGGCCACGCAGCAGTCGCCCCATTCCACGCCGCCGAGCGCTTCCAGGGTGGTCTTGTCGAGCAGCGAATAGTCCCAGCGGGCGAGCAGGCGCCAGTTGTCGTTGACCGGATACACGAACGAGAAATCGGCCTGTTCGACCAGTCCCGGCCGGTAGCGGTACGCCGCGTTGACCACGCCGCCCTGGCCGAAGCGGTACTGGCCGCGCAGCGAACCCAGGTCTGCGCGGTGGCGGTGCGGGTCATACTGGTAAGAGCCGCCGATTGTCCAGCGGTCGTCGAGGTTCAGGTCGGCATCGAGGACATAGTCGCTGCCGGACAGGTCGGTGAAGGGCACTCCGGGCAGGCGTACCCGCGGCGCATCGAAATAGTGGATCTGGCCGAAGCTTGCGGTCAGCCACTCGCTGCCGTCCGAGGCGTCGAGCAGGCGGGTGGTAACCGCCGTGGTCAACTGGTTGGCGTCGGCCTGGCGATCGGCGCCGCTAAAGCTGTTCGTGCGGAACAGCTGGGCGTACCCGAAGGTGAATTCCTGGGTGTCGAAGATCGGGATGTCGCTCTGGTCGCGATACGGTACGCGCAGGTAGAACAACCGTGGTTCGAGGGTGTTGATGAACGGCTTGCCGAACCAGGTGGCGTCGCGCTCGAAATAGGCGCCGGCGTCGACGTCGAAGATCGGGGTGCCGCGGCTCGGGCTGGAATTGCCGCTCGGGACGACCGCCTGGTCGAGGTTGTAGGAGGTATAGCGGTAGCCGAGTTCAGGCTTCACGTACCACGCGGCCTGCTCGAACGGCAGCGCAAGGTAGGGATACAGGTCCACCCGCGTGCCGCCGCTGAGCACCATCTGGTCGAACCGCACCGCCTCGCTCTTCACGCCGAGGTCGAGGTGCTCCGCCAGGGGCTGCTGCCAGCGGAAGTACAGGTCCGGCATCCGCCGGTAAGGCGCGGAGACGTCGGCCAGGAACGGGTCGGTGACTTCCCAGTTCTGCACGAACGCACCCGCGCTCCAGTAACGGCCGCGGCCGTAGACACCTGCGGAGCTGGACAACAATCCGATCGCGCTGCCGTACGGTTGGTTGCTGAAGTCTTCGAAGTAGTGCGAGTCGCTGACGTGGCTGAGGTCGGCGTTGATGTACCAGTTCGGCGACAGCGCGGTGGTGTCCTTGAAGAACACCGAACCGCGGTCGTAGCCGCGCAGCGAGTCGTTTGGCAGCCAGGTGGCCGCGAGGCTGCCGTGGCTGTTCGCGGTCAGGTAACGGAACTGGCCATCGAACATCAGCCCACGCTTGCCGTACAGCCGCGGGGTCAGGGTGGCGTCGTAGTTGGGCGCGAGGTTCAGGTAGTACGGCAACGCGAACATGAACCCGCCATTCCCGGAGGTACCGAAACTCGGGGTCAGGAAGCCGCTCTTGCGCGCATTGTCGAGGGGAAAGCTGAGGTAGGGCAGGTAGAAAACCGGCACGCCGCCGATCCGCATCGTCGCGCCGTGTGCGACGCCGACGCCGGTCTTGCGGTCCATGTCGATCCGCTGGCCCTGGATCTCCCACTTGCGGTCGCCCGGGTCGCAGGTGGAATAGGTCGTGTCGGTGTAGGTTTCCTTGTCGCCCTGGACCTTGGCGTGCGAGGCCTTGCCGTTGCCGCGCACATTGCGCAGCTGGTACTGGATGGTGTCCAGCGTGGTGATGTCCTTGGCCAGGTCGCCATCGGCGCGATCGGCGGTCAGTCGTACCGAATTGTCCTGGTACTTCACCGAACCGACCGCCTGCCAGGTGTCCAGCACATGCTGGTAGGTCACCTTGTCGGCGAACATCCACTGGTCTGCGCGCCTGAGTTCCACGTTGCCGTTGAAGACGCTTGCGTTGACCTTGCTGAGGTCGGCGCTGTCGGCCTGCACGTCGGCGGGGCTGGTCGGCCGTTCGGCATTGGTGCCGATCGGAGCCTGTCCGGGGAACGCCGGGATCGCGTCACCGCGGCAGAGCGCCCACTCATTCGCGGGGTGCTTGGGCAGGTTGTGCGCCTGCGTGCTGGCAGGGCCGGGCGTCTTCGCCTGGGCGAGCGCCATCCCGAGGGCCAGGCTGAGCGGCAACAGACGAAGGCATGGGCGCACGAAGTATCCTCACAGAAAACCCGCCTAGCTTGCCGTAAAGCGGCAAGTGCCGGCAAACAGAACCCACTTCGGCGACATCGCAAACGCGTATTCCGCGGCTCGTTGGCGTCGTTTTCCCGCGGTCAATCCAGCAGCGCGGCCACGTGCGCGATGCTGCAGGCGTGCAGCGCTTCCATGCTGTAGCCGCCTTCGAGCATCGACAGCAGCCGTCCGTGCGCATGGCGGTCGGCAACTGCGCGCAACTGCGCGGTCAGCCACCCGAAATCCACGGCTTCGGCGTCGATCTGCGCAAGCGGGTCGAGCCGATGCGCATCGAATCCGGCCGAGACCAGCACCAGTTGCGGGCGGAACGCCTCGAGTTCCGGCAGCAGGTGATCGCCCCAGGCCGCGCGGAATGCGTTGCTGCCCGAGCCTGGTGGCAGCAGCCGGTTGTGGATGTTGCCGATGCCACGTTCGTCCGCAGCGCCGGTACCCGGATACAGCGGCGACTGGTGCGAGGACAGGTACTGTACGCGCGGATCGGCGGCGAAGATGTCCTGCGTTCCATTGCCGTGGTGCACGTCGAAGTCGACGATCGCCACGCGTTGCAGGCCGTGCGCTTCGAGCGCGTGCATCGCGGCGACCGCGATCGAATTGAACAGGCAGAAACCCATCGCGATGTCCGGCGTCGCGTGGTGGCCCGGCGGGCGCACCGCGCAGAACGCGCGCTTCGCCGTGCCGCCCATCAACGCATCCACCGCTGCGATGCCGGCGCCCGCGCAGCGTAGCGCGGCTTCGGCCGATCCCGGCGACATCACCGTGTCCGGATCGAGCCGGCGATGTCCGTGCCCGCCTTTGTCGAACGTGGAATCGTCGAGTACGGCGGCGATCAGCGATTCGTGATGCACGCGCGCAAGCTGCGAACGCAGTGCCTCCGGCGCGGTCCGCCACGCCAGCGCCGGGAACTCCGCGCGCAATGCTTCGAGGACGACGGCAAGCCGCCGCGGGCATTCCGCATGGCCATTGCCCGGATCGTGCGCAAGGCAGGCGGGATGGGTGAACAGCAGGGGGTTCATCCCTTGCGGCGCTCGTGGTTCCACAGCACGTCGCCGTGGCCGCTGGCCTTCGCGAGCACGCGCGCGAGCACGAACAGCAGGTCGGACAGGCGATTCAGGTAGCGCACCGCCTGCGGACGCACCGCGTCGTGGCGGGACAGCGTGACCGTTTCGCGTTCGGCGCGGCGCGCGATCGTGCGCGCGAGGTGGCAGTGCGCCGCGGCGATGCCGCCTCCGGGCAGGATGAATTCCTTGAGCGGCGCGAGGTCGGCGTTGAAGCCGTCGAGCAGGCGTTCGAGGCGGTCGATGTCGTCGTCGTGGATCGCGGCGTGGCCGGGAATGCACAGCTCGCCGCCGAGGTCGAACAACTGGTGCTGCACCGCGACCAGGCAATCGCGCACGGCGTCCGGCAACTCGACTGCGAGCACGACGCCGATCGCGGAATTGAGTTCGTCCACGGTGCCGTATGCGGCGACGCGCGCCGAATCCTTCGACACCCGGGTGCCGTCGCCGAGGCCGGTGGTGCCATCGTCGCCGGTACGTGTGTAGATCTTGCTGAGGCGATTACCCACGACAGGCCCGACGCTTTACGCGGTCTGCGCGCGCAACTGCGGGAGGCGCATGCGCAGCAGCGCGAAGCTGCCGAACAGCACGGCCGAATAGAACAGGGTCCCGAGCAGGGTCCACTGGAAGAACGGCAGGCCGGCGGCATAGCACGCGCCGAGGCTGCTGCCGCAGGCCGGTGCGAGGGTCGGGTTCGCCGTCGCCCACACCGCGAAATTGGTCAGCAGGAAGAACAGCACGGACCCGGCCAGCGAATAGCCCAGCACGCGTGCGCCGTTCACGCGTCCGCGCAACCCGAAACCGAGCAGTGTGCACAGTGCGATGCAGGCGTAGATCGACACGAAATGCGCGTTGAGGAAGTAATCGAGATAGATGCCGCCGTTGACCAGCGCGAGCACGAGGTCCGAGACCGCCATCGCGATCAGCGGCACCGCGATCGCCCATGCGCGCTTCGCGAAGTAGGCGCCGCCGAACAGGGCGACCGCCTCGATCGGCGAGAAATTCGGCGGATGCGGAATCACCCGCGACAGCGCGGCGAGCAGGATCATGCCGGCCAGCACGACCGGGCCGATTGCTGATGAACGAGTGGTCTGCGTCATGGGGATTCTTCGATGCATGGAGTGGGCGCGCTGCAAGCGTCGCAACCGGCAAAGCATACCGCAACGCCGGCATGGCAGGCAGGCGCTGCGGATGGCGCGGTACCATGCGCGCATGGCGAATGGCATCCATGACGTGCTCGTGATCGGCGGCGGCCTGGTCGGCGCGAGCCTTGCGTGCGCGCTCGAGGGCAGCGGCCTCGACGTGGCGCTGGCGGAGTCCGAGCCGCCGCGCGTTTCGGCGATTGCTGATTCCGACGCGCGCAGCCTGGCGCTTGCCGCGGCGAGCATCAATGCGCTGGGCGCGATCGGCGTGCTGCGCCATCTGCCAGCGCAGCCGACGCCGATCCGGCGCATCCATGTCAGCCGGCGCGGCGATTTCGGGACGGTGTCGTTGCGCGCCGAGGAATACGGCCGCGCCGCCTTCGGGGGCATCGTGCTGGCCCCGGCGCTGGGCATCGCGTTGCAGGCGCGATTGCGCGAATTGCGCGGCTTCAGCCACTACGCCGGCGCGCGGCTCTCCGCTTTGCGCGAAACCGGCGATATGCGCGAGGCCGATATCGTGCGCGATGGTTCGACGACCACTGTGCGCGCACGCCTGTTGGTCGGCGCCGATGGCACTGCATCGTTCGTTCGCGCTGCGCTCGGCATCGACGCGAGCAGCCACGACTACGCACAGCACCTGTTCGCGGGCAGCGTCCGCGCTGCGCGTCCGTCGGACGGGCAGGCGTGGGAACGTTTCACCGACGATGGTCCGATGGCCCTGCTGCCGCAGGCGTCCGGTGGCTACGGCTGCATCTGCACGGTGCCGGATGCGCGGGCGGCAGCGGTCGTCGCGCTCGACGATGCGGGCTTCATCGCGCTGCTGCAGGAACGCTTCGGCTGGCGCGCGGGACGTTTCATCGCGGTCGGGCGTCGGGTCGGCTATCCGTTGCGCCAGCTTGTCGCCGAGCGCCTGGTCGCATCGCGCGCGGTCATCATGGGCAACGCCGCACAGACCCTGCATCCGATCGGCGCGCAAGGATTCAACCTCGGCCTTCGCGATGCGTTGACCCTGGCCGAACTGGTGTCGGATGCCGGCGCGTACGGCGGCGATATCGGCGGTGCGTCGTTGCTGGATGCGTACGCGCGACGTCGCGCCGAAGACCGCGAGCAGACCCTGCGTTTCAGCGACGGACTTGCGCGCATCACTTCCAATGCCGCGCCACCGCTGCGGCTGCTGCGCTCGTTCGCGATGGGCGCGATGGATGCGTTGCCGGACCTGCGCGCGACGGTGGTCGGCGGTGCGATGGGATTCCGTGGCGTCGTCCCCGCGCTCGCGCGCGATGCGATGGCATCCGGCGACCTCAAGCGGCCCGTTCGTGGTGAGCCCTTCGGCGTGGCTCAGGACAGGCCTGTCGAACCATGAGCAGGCGCGATCCATTCGATGTCGTCGTGGTCGGTGCGGGTATCGTCGGCAGCGCGGCGGCTCTTGCGTTCGCGCGCGACGGTTTGCGCGTCGCGATCGTCGAGCCGCGTGCGCCATCGCCATGGCATGCCGACGCGCCGGACCTGCGCGTCTACGCGCTCGCCCAGGACAGCGTCGCCCTGCTTGAAGAACTCGGCGTGTGGGGCGCGATCGCGCCGCACGCGCAGCCTTATCGCTCGATGCGCGTCTGGGATGCGGCGGGCGGCGGCGCGTTGCGCTTCGATGCGCAGCGCTACGGGCGCGATGCGCTCGGCTGGATCGTCGAGCACGCACTGGTCGCCGATCGCCTCTGGAACGCGCTGCAACATGCAGGCGTGGCCATTCGCTGCCCTCAGCGGGTGACATCCGTCGTCAGCGAGGATGCTTCGACCAGCAGTGGGAAGAGCGTCCTCGGCCAGGTCTTCGAGAATGACCCGACGCCCGCTCAACCCGGCACCGTCGCCCTGCAACTCGACGACCACGCCACGCTGCGCGCGCGACTCGTGGTCGCCGCCGACGGCGCGGATTCCGCGCTGCGGGAAATGGCCGGCATCGGCATCGCGCGCCACGACTACGGACAACGCGGCGTGGTCGCCTACGTCGAGACCACGCAAGCGCACCAGGACACCGCCTGGCAACGCTTCCTGCCGGGCGGTCCGCTCGCGTTCCTGCCCTGCCGCGACGGTCGCAGTTCGATCGTCTGGACCTTGCCCGATGCGGATGCCGAGCGCCTGCTTGCCGCGGACGATGCGACATTCTGCCGCGAACTGACCCGCGCCTTCGATGCGACGCTCGGCGACGTCGTCACGGTTTCCGCGCGCGCGGCGTTCGGGTTGCGCCGGCAGATCGCCGAACGCTTCGTCGAGGGTCGCATCGCGTTGTGCGGCGATGCCGCGCACGCCGTGCATCCGCTGGCCGGGCAGGGCCTGAACATCGGCCTGCGCGATGTGATCGCATTGCGTTCAATGGCGCGATCGGCGACCGCGAAGCGCGCGGATATCGGTGCGTCGCATCGCCTTGCGCGCTGGCAGCGCGACCGCCGCAGCGAAAGCAGCGCAGCCGCCTGGATGTTCGACGGCATCAACCGCGTGTTCTCGAACGACGTGCCGTTGCCCACCCTCGCACGCGGCCATCTGCTCGGCATCGCCGGGAAAATCCCCGGACTAGATGCGTTGTTGTGGAAGCGCGCGGCCGGACTTTGATCCGCGCGCTGCCCGTGCGGTGGATCTGGTCGTGGCCCAACGCGAAATTCACCGTTCATGGCGAGGCGCATTGGGTTCGGGAAGGATCGCCTTGAGCTGCGTTCCCAATCAGTCTCCCCGCCACGAACGGATCCGGCGAGTAGCGCTACTTCCAGTTCTTCAACTCGTCCCGCGACAGGCGGCCGTCGTGGTTGACGTCAAGGGCCAGGCGGAATTCGTTCGCCAGGTTGGAGTTGCCGCTGGCGTTCGCTTCGGCGCGGCTGATGTAGCCGTCGTGGTTCGTGTCGATCGCGTCGAAATCGATCTTGTAGGCGTTCGGATCGATCGTGCCGCGGTGCGAGGTGACGGTAACCGGGCCGCTCGCGGACTGCACTTGCGCTGTGCCGGTGACATTGCCGTCGGCAGGGCTGGACGACTGGGCGAATGCCGCGGAGCCGAGAGCCAGGCTCAAAACAGCGGCGAGATGAAGCGCGTCATGGATGCGCATGGGACCTCCTGTCCTGTCAGGGGCGACCGGGTGCCGCCCGCTCCGCGACCGTAGTCCCGCTCGCATTAACATGCTCTGAAGCCGAAGCCCTGATGATCCCGCCCAGCCATGAGCCCTTCGTCGCGCCACCTGGTCCTGTCCAATGCCGCCACGCTGGCGGCGGGACTGCTGCTGCACTGGAGCGTCGGCTGGCTGCTATGGCCGTACTGGATGCAGAGCGTGATCGTCGGCTGGTACGCGCGCAAGCGCATGCTCGCGCTCGACCGGTTCAGCACCGAGGGCTTCACCTCGAACGGCCAGCGGGTGCCGGAGGACGACCGCGGCAAGCGATCGACCGCCAACTTCTTCGTCCTGCACTATGGCGGTTTCCATCTCGCCTACCTCATGTTCCTCGCCGGGATGCCGGCGGTGGCTTCGTTGCGCGACGCATGCGTGCTGTTCGCATGTGGCGTGTCGTTCGTGCTTTCGCAGCGGCAGACCTATGCCGCGCAGCATGCCGCCGACCTGCGCGGAAAGCCGAATCTCGGCACGCTGATGGCCACGCCCTATCTGCGCGTGGTACCGATGCACATCGCCGTCTTCGCCGCTGCGTACGCCAGTGGCGCGCAAATGATGTGGCTGTTCGCCGGATTGAAGACGGTATCCGATCTGTTGCTCGACATGATCGACCGCAAGATGGCGGTGCGTTCCGCGGACAAGGCTGTCGCGGCAGCGGGCGCAAGGGAGTAGCCCGGATGAAGAGAAGCGGCCTTCAACAGCGAAGCTGGTCGTACTGGCGGTACGTGCCCGAATGGTGAACGATCCACGCGCCTGGGTGGTCGGTGGCATGTTCTTCTGAGGTAAGCATTGCTTGATCGCAGTCGGGATGCACGGCTTGGCGACGTCGACTTGCTTTCAGCATAGTTGGCCGAGATCAGGCTCTCTGAAGATACTTCGGAAGTACAACACGAAGTTCCTTCGCGGCTTTCACCATCAGTTGTTCGCTCTTGTCGTGAACGACTAGGGATTCAAGGTTTGCCTCGTTTTCCGCACGCTCATCGCCACTGACCATTGGCATGTAACGGAGGTTGAGGTCGGCAAGGCGGGGCGTTGTTGAGCGGTCGTCAATGTCAGACAATCGTCCATTGTCACTCGTGAACACCATCACGAAAAGGTGTCGTCGCCTGGTTCGTACGACACCGAGATTGCATGAGACGGACCTGTGATGCCGACGCGATAATATCGCCCGCTGATGGAAGGCGCATCCATCGCAAATCCGAGCTCCTTCAAGACAGGAGCAAAAGCGTCGTTCGCTATTCGGGAAAAATCGTGCCCATTCATTTGGACAGGACGGTCGCAAACACGGTGATCTCTTCCCTGTCGTGATACAGCTGCCTCGCGCGCAGGTCGAGTTCGCGGCCGGCTTGTGCGGCCAGCATGTCGAGGCAGATGTTGGTTTCCTCCCAGCGCTTTTTCATCGGCAGCTTCAGGTTGAAAATCGCGTAGCGACAGGTCGCGTCGGCGAGCCACTGCGCCATGAGTTCGGCGACACGGCGCGGCTGTTCGACCATGTCGCAGACCAGCCAGTCGA
>JBBQHA010000032.1:0-26712 GCA_038323475.1 Lysobacterales bacterium | reverse complement strand
CCGAGCCATACCTTCGCGAGGCGCTGGAAAAGCACCGTCGCCTGCAGGGAGAGGAGCATCCGGACACCTTGCTGTCGCTGGTCAACCTCGGCGGAACGCTACTGGTCGAGGGCAAGCTGGCCGAGGCCGAGCCCTACCTTCGCGAGGCGGTAGAAAAAAATCGGCGTGTCTTTGGCGACGACAACGAACACACGCTGCTGGCGATCACCACAATGGGCAAGCTGCTGGTCGACCAGGGCAAGCATGCCGAGGCGGAAAAGCTGCTCGCGCCTGCCGAGGCAGCGGTTCGCAAGACACTAGCCGATGACTCCCCGCCGCAATTCGCCTTGTTCATGGTGAGCCTGGGAAGGGCCCGCGCCGGTTTGCACGCGTTCGCCCTCGCGCAAGCCGACCTGCTCGAAGCGCAGGCCGTGTACGTCAGGACCGACGGCTTGAAAACGCCATTCGGGCGTCAGTGCACCAAGGCGATCATCGATCTCTACAAGGGCTGGAACAGCGCGGAGCCGGGCAAGGGCTATGACGCGAAAGCCACTGAGTGGAAGCAAAAACTGGATGCGCTTGGACCCGAGAATGCGACCCCGACGGCTTCATGACCAACGATCAGGCGGCGACATCCCGTGCTTCGAGTTGCGCAAGCCATGCATCGTCGGAGCCTTCGTTGACGCCCTCGAACAGGAACGTCGACAGGTAGCGCTCGCCGGTGTCAGGCAACATCGCCAGCAGCACCGAGCCTGTGGGCGCGCTCTCGGCGACGCGCAGCGCGGCGGCGATGGTCGCGCCGGCGGAGATGCCGACGAACACGCCTTCCTCGGCGGCGAGCCGACGCGCGGTATCGCGCGAGAGGGTTTCATCGACCGCAACGATGCGGTCGGCGATGGCGCGGTTGAGTACGCCCGGCAGGAAGTCCGGCGTCCAGCCCTGGATCTTGTGCGGCTGCCAAGCGCTGCCGGACAACAACGCGGCGCCCGCGGGTTCCGTCGCGATCACTTCGAGTCCCGGTCGCGCGAGCTTGAGCATCTCGCCGACGCCGGTGATGGTGCCGCCGGTCCCCCAGCCGCTCACGAAATAATCCAGGCGCCTGCCCGCGAAGTCGCGCAGGATTTCCGGCGCCGTCGTGTTGCGGTGGTAGGCGGGGTTCGCCTCGTTCTCGAACTGGCGCGCGAGGAACCAGCCGTGGCGTTCGGCGAGTTCGGCCGCGCGACGGACCATGCCGCTGCCACGTTCGGCCGCCAGCGTCAGGATCACTTTCGCCCCGTAGGCGCGCATGAGCTTGCGGCGTTCGACCGAAAAGGTTTCGGTCATCACCGCGACGAACGGATAACCACGCGCCGCGCACACCATCGCGAGCGCGATGCCGGTGTTGCCGGACGTCGCCTCGACCACGGTCTGGCCGGGCCTGAGCGCTCCGCGCGCTTCGCCATCGAGGACGATCGCGAGCGCGAGTCGGTCCTTGACCGAACCGCCGGGATTGAACGACTCGACCTTCGCATACAGCGCGACATGCGCTGGAGCGAGCCGATGCAGGCGGACGATGGGCGTGTGGCCGATGGTGTCGAGGATGCTTTCGTGGATGGTCATGGTGGGTCTCCTGGAATGAATCAATAGCAGCGGGCTTTCAGCCCTCTCCCGTGGGGAGAGGGGGTTGAACAGTCAGGCCGCCTGCGCAAGCCGCATCCCCGCCAGCGGCGGCGCGGCGAACCAGTGCAACTGTTCGGCCAACGCCGCGACCTCGCCGAGGATCAGCAGCGCGGGCGATTGCACGTCGTGTTCGCGCGCGCGTTCGGGCAGTTCGCCGAGCGTGCCGACGATCACCCGCTGGTTCGGTCGCGAACCGTTCTCGATCAGCGCGAACGGCGTATCGGCGGAACGACCGTGCGCGATCAGCCGGTCGCGGAATGCTTCGAGGCCTGCCACGCCCATGTACACCGCGAGCGTCTGCCGTTCCGCCGCGAGCGCGCGCCAGTCGAGCGTGTCCGATGAGTCCATGCAATGCGCGGTGAGCAGCCGCACCGATTGCGCATGCGCGCGATGGGTCAGCGGCACGCCTGCGTACGCCGCGCACGCGAGCGCCGCGGTGATGCCGGGCACGACTTCGTAGGCGATGCCGTGCGCCCGCAGGAATTCCAGTTCCTCGCCGCCGCGCCCGAACACGAACGGATCGCCGCCCTTGAGCCGCACCACGCGCTTGCCGGCGCGCGCATGCTGCAGCATCAGCGCATGGATGCGATCCTGGGTGACGTGGTGGCGGTTCGCCTGTTTACCGACTTCAATGAAGTCCGCATCGCGACGCGCGAGCGCGAGCACGTCGGCGCTGACCAGGCGATCGTGCAGGATGACGTCGGCCTCGTTGAGCGCGCGCAAGCCGCGCAGGGTCAGCAGGCCGGGATCGCCGGGTCCGGCACCGACGAGGACGACACTGCCATGCGCTGCTTTTGGAATGTTCGCGGCGAGTGCGTCGTCGAACACGCGCTCGGCAGCTTGCGCCTGTCCCTGACGCAGGCGTTGCAGCAGCGGGCCTTCTAACACGCGCCCGAAGAAGCGCCGACGTTCGCGCAGGTCCGGGTAACGCGTGCGGATGCGTTCGCGTTCGCGCGTCAGCAATGCGGCGAGGGCGCCGAAGGCTTCGTCGATCTGCGTTTCGAAGCATTCGCGCAGGTGGCGCGCGAGCATCGGCGCGCCACCGCCGCTGGAGATCGCGATCTGCAACGGCCCGCGTTCGATCCGTGCCGGCACGTGGAAGCTCGATGCCTCGGCATCGTCGACGACGTTGACGAGAATGCGCCGCGCTGCACCCGCTGCGGCGACCGCGGCATTGATCGCGGCATCGTCGGTCGCGGCGATCGCGAGCCACGCGCCGTCCAGCCAGTCGTCGATGAAATCGCCCGCGCGGTGTTCGATGGTCCCGGCGTCGGCGAGCTCCGCGAGTCCGTCGGTCAGCCGCGGCGCGCCAACCCGAACGCAGGCGCCCGCCGCGAGCAACGCGCGGGTCTTGCGCAGCGCGACCGCGCCACCGCCGACGACCAGCACGATGCGTCCGTGCAGGTCGGCGAACAGTGGAAACAGCGGCGAAGGCGACGGATTCATGGACGGGGCCGGGGGTCGGGGTGATCGACGCTAGCGAGGCGCGGCATCGCGCGGAAATAAGCAAACCGCGATCCGACATGCGATGCGGTTATGTCGCTGCGGTGGACGCGTTCATGGCATTGGGTTAGGTTGGCTGCAGTCCGCCCGACCACCCGGCGGCTCACTCTGGAAACCGTCCCGATGTCGTTGCGTCCTTGGCCGATGCGTTGTCGCCTGATGTGCTGTCGAGCCTTCGCGCTCGAACACGCCGCATCCCCGCGACCACGACAGGACGACTCCCATGACGCTCACCCAACTCCGCTATCTGGTCGCCATCGCCGACTCCGGGCTTAACATCACCGCGGCCGCCGAGCGCGTGCACGCGACGCAGCCCGGACTTTCCAGGCAACTCAAGCAACTCGAAGACCAGCTCGGCTTCCTGCTGTTCTCACGCAAGGGCCGCAGCCTCGAATCCATCACTTCCGCGGGCGAACGCGTGCTCACCCATGCGCGCCGCATGCTCAGCGAGGCCGACAACATTCGCGCCTACGCGGCGAACGCGCGCGGCGACCATCGCGGCCGGCTGGTGCTGGTGACCACGCATACGCAGGCGCGCTACGTGCTGCCCGTCGCGATCACCGGCGTGACCCGCGATTTCCCCGAAGTAAGCGTCGACCTGCAGCCGGCCGCCGATGGCGAAGTGCTCTCGCACCTCGCAAGCGGCCATGCCGACCTCGCGGTGATCAGCACCGCGGGCGAGATCCCGCTCGGCGGACTCGCGGTGCCGCTGTTCCGCTGGCGTCGCGTGCTGCTGGTGCGGCCGACGCATGCGCTGGCCGGACTCAACCGCGCGCCGACGCTCGCCGAGCTCGCGCGCCATCCTCTGGTCAGTTACGAATCCTCGAACCGTCCCGAGTCGTCGCTGCATCGCACGTTCACCGCCGCCGGGTTCGAGCCGCAGCTCGCGATGACCGCGCGCGATGCGGACGTGATCAAGACCTATGTGCGCGCCGGCCTCGGCGTCGGCGTCCTGGCGGAAATGGCAGTCGGAGCACGCGAGGACGCCGACCTGCGCGTGCTGCCCGCGCCGGCGCAGATGCCCGAGTGCGTCGCATGGGCGGTGCTGCCGCGCGAGCGCGTGCTGCGCGATTACGCACTCGCGTTGTTGCACACGCTCGCGCCGCAGCTCGACCGCCACGACCTGCGCCGCGCGATCGATGGCCACATCGAACCGGCGTGGCCGACGCCGCCGAGCTGGACCGAGCTGAGCCAGTCGATCACCAACTGATCACGCGCGCTTCGATTACGTCGCGGCGGCGACCACATCGAGCGCAGCCAGCAGGCGCGCGTTGTCGGCTTCGGTACCGACGGTGATCCGCAGGCAGTCCGGCAGCCCGTAACCGCCCATCGGCCGCAGCACGACGCCATGCGCGAGCAGGCCGGCCTCGATCGCCTGCGTGCGTTCGCCGAATTCCACGAGCACGAAGTTCGTCGCCGATGGCGTCACGCTCCACCCGCGTTCGCGCATCGCGGCGATCAGCGATGCGCGTTGCGCGCGGTTCGCGGCGATGCCCGCATCCAGGTGCGCGGTGTCGTCCAGCGCGGCGAGCGCCGCCGCGAGCGCCGGCATGTTGACGTTGAAACTCTCGCGCACACGCTGCATGACCGCGATCAGGCCGGCATCGCCCACCGCATAACCGACGCGCAAACCGGCCAGTGCGTGCGCCTTGCTGAAGGTACGCGCGACCACGAGGTTGCGATGGCGCGGCAAAAGGGCGAGCGCGGAGCGATAGCCATCGGCATCGTCGAGCGCGAACTCGGCATAGGCTTCGTCGACGACCACGATCGCGTTCGCCGGGACGCCTTGCATGAAGCGCGCGAACGCATCGGCGGTGAACCAGGTGCCGGTCGGATTGTTGGGATTGGCGAGGTACACCAGTCGGGTCGTGTCCGTGATGCAAGCGGCGATCGCTTCGAGGTCGTGGCCGCGCGGCTGCCGGTGGTGGTCGCGTGGATAGGCGTCAGCGAGCACGAGCGTCGCGCCCGCGGCCTGCGCGGCGAGTGCGTACACGGCGAAGCCATAGCGCGACGCAACCACGTCGGCGCCCGGACCTGCGAAGACCTGCGCGAACTGCATCAGCAATTCGTGCGAACCGTTGCCGAGCAGGATCTTTGCCGGCATCACTCCGTGTCGTACGGCGAGCGCGCGGCTGAGGTCGCCACCGAGTGGATCGGGATAACGGTGCGCATCGGCGAGGCTCGCATGCGCAGCTTCCAGCGCACGCGGACTGGGGCCGTACGGATTCTCGTTCGAGCCGAGTTCGACGAGTGCTTCCGCCACGGCGCGTCGCCGCAATGCGACCAGGTCGTGGCCCGGGTCGTAGGCGCGCAGGCCGCGTACGCCGGCTTGCGCGAGCGCGGCGAAGAACGCCTCGCCCTGCGCGTCGTCGTTGCGCGGCTCGTTGCGGATGACGTCCGCGCTCACGGGATCGCGAACGGATACGAGCCGAGCACGGTCACCTGCGCGGCGAAGTCGCCGAGTTCGTCGAGCGCATCCTTCAGCGGCGACTCGTCGACGTGGCCGCCGACATCGATGAAGAACGCGTACTGCCACAGACCGCTATGCGCCGGGCGCGATTCGATGCGGTTCATGCTGATGCCGCGTCGCGCGAGCGGTTCGAGCACGCGGTACAGCGCGCCGGGCTGATCGCGCACGAACACCAGCAGCGAGGTGCGGTCGTGGCCGGATGGCGGAAACAAGCCGCGACCGATCACCAGGAAGCGGGTGGTGTTGTCTGGGCGGTCCTCGATCGGGCCGGCGACGATCTTCAATCCATAGACATGCGCCGCGGTTTCTCCGGCGATCGCCGCACTGTCGTCGGCATTGCGCGCGCGACGCGCGGCTTCGGCGTTGCTGGCCAGCGCCTGCTTTTCGACGTTCGGCAGGTTCTGGCGCAGCCAGCCGCGGCATTGCGCGAGCGACAGTCCGTGCGAATACACCCGCTCGATGTCCTCGATGCGGCCGCTGCGCGACAACAGGTACTGGTGCACGCGCAATTCGACTTCGCCGCAGATCTTCAGCGGCGAACTCAGGAACATGTCGAGGGTGGACTGGATCGTGCCCTGGCCGGAATTCTCGACCGGCACGACGCCGAAATCCGCGTGGCCGGCGGCGACCTCGTCGAAGACCTCCTCGATGCTTGCGAGCGGCAGGCCTTTCGCGGAATGGCCGAAATGCTTGTGCACAGCCTGTTGCGAGAACGTGCCCTCGGGGCCGAGGTAACCGACCTTCAATGGCTCCTGCTGGGCGAGGCAGGCCGACATGATTTCGCGGAACAGGCGCACCAGCACGGCGTCGGCGAGCGGGCCGTCGTTGCGGTCCACCACGCGGCGCAAGACCTGCGCTTCGCGCTCGGGGCGGTAATAGTCGACCGCCGCCGCGAGCTTGCCCTTGGCCTTGCCGACCTGCTGCGCCCATTGCGCACGGTCGGCGATCAGGGACTGGATCTCGCGGTCGATGCCGTCGATCTGCGCGCGCACGGCGGCGAGGTCGAGTTGCTTCGATTCGGCTTGCTCGGGTTTGTTCGCGGCAACCGCTTTTGCGGCGGCGGGCTTGCGCGGACGCTTGGGTTTCGTGGCCATTCGGGTTTCCAATCGACGATGCCCAGCTTGCCGGGCGCAAGCCGGGGATACAACCGTTCACGCGACGCGTATCGCCTGCCGCGTCATGCCGCTGCGGCTTCGTCGAAGTGCAGGCCGCATTCGCGCTGCAGGCCGAAGAAGCGCGTGTCCTCGGGGTCCATTCCGGGTTCCAGCCGGCGCGTTGTGTGCACGTCGCCGATCGAGACGTAGCCCTGCTCCCACAGCGGGTGATAGGGCAGGTCGTGGTGCGCGAGGTAGCCGCCGATGTCGCGGTCGCTCCAGTCGGCGAGCGGATGCAGCTTCCAGCGGCCATTGCGCAATTCGAGGAAATCGATCCCCGCGCGACTCGCCGACTGGCCGCGGCGGATGCCGGCGATCCACGTGCTCACGCCGAGTTCGTCGAGTGCGCGTTGCATCGGCTCGACCTTGTGCAGGCGGTTGTAGTGCGCGATGCCTTCCGCGCCGCGCTCCCACAGCCGGCCGAGGCGCGCTTCGGTCCAGGCGGCGCCGACGCGCGGCCGATAGGTCTTCAGGTTGAGGTCGAGCCTTGCGCTGAGCTGGTCGACGAAACGATAGGTCTCCGGGAACAGGTAGCCGGTGTCGATCAGGATCACCGGCGTGCGCGGCGCCTGCTGCGTCACCAGGTGCAGCGACACCGCGGCTTGCGCACCGAAGCTCGACGACAGCGCGTGCGTGCCGGCGAGCGTGTCCAGCGCCCACGCGACGCGGCGTTGCGCTGTTTGTCCAGCCAGCCAGCGGTTGACGTCTGCGAGCGCGCGCGGCGATTCGGCGGCGGCAACGGGATCGGGCAAAGCGCTCATGGCAGCACCTCGATGGCGATGGGAATGGAACGTGCGGTGGGTGGCGGAACGACGCCTTGGCGCAGCAGGAAGTCGCCGAAGCCTTCGTCGCGCGTGCGTTCGGCGGCAAAACGCGCGACCAGGGGATCGAGCGCGGCGAGGATGGACGCTTCGTCGATGTTCTCGCGATGCAGGGTGTTCAGCCGCTGGCCGCGATGGTCGGCGCCGAGCATCAGGTTGTAGCGGCCGGGCGCCTTGCCGACGAGTGCGATTTCGCCAAGGTACGGGCGCGAGCAGCCGTTCGGGCAGCCGCTGATGCGCAGGTGGATCGGCGCATCGCGCAGGCCGTGGCGATCGAGCAAGGCCTCGACCTTCGTCAGCAGATCGGGCAGGTAGCGTTCGGCTTCCGCCATCGCGAGTCCGCAGGTCGGGAAAGCGACGCAGGCGAGTGCGTTGAGGCGCAGCGGTGTCGCCGTGCGATGCGAGTCGAGTCCATGCTGCGCGACGAGCGCATCGATCCGCGCACGCTGCGCCTGCGATACGCCGGCAACGACCAGGTTCTGGTTCGGCGTCAGCCGGAACTGCGCCTGCGTGTCGCCTTCATGCAGGTGTTTCGCGATCGCGCGCAGGCCGGTGAGGTGCAGGACGCCATCGCGATCCCGGCCCTTGTCATCTTGAATGCGTCCGGCCGGGATGCGCAGGGTGAGATGCGCGCGGCCGTCGTCGCCGTCGATCCAGCCGAAACGGTCGCCGTTGTGCTCGAAGGCGAACGCGCGCGCCGGCTCCAGCGCGAATCCCGCGCGACGCTCGGCCTCGGCCTTGAACCAGTCCAGCCCGCGATCGTCGATCGTGTACTTCAGCCGCGCGCGCTTGCGCACCGCGCGGTTGCCGAAGTCGCGCTGCGCGGTGACGACCGCGGTCGCGAGCGCGTTGAGCCGGTCCGGGGCGATGAAGCCGATCACGTCACCGAGGCGCGGGTATGTCTCCGGATCGCCATGGCTCGCGCCCATGCCGCCGCCGATGCTGACGTTGTAGCCGTGCAGCACGCCGTCTTCGAGGATCGCAATCAAGCCGAGGTCCTGCGCGAACACGTCGACATCGTTGTACGGCGGGATCGCGAAGCCGATCTTGAACTTGCGCGGCAGGTAACTTGTTCCATAGACAGGCTCGTCCTCCGCGCCGCTGCCGGAGACGCGCTCCTCGTCGAGCCAGATCTCGTAGTACGCACGCGTGTTCGGCAGCAGGTGTTCGGACAGCGCAGCCGCCTGCGCATACACGGTGGCGTGCGCGGCGGACTGCAACGGATTCGCCGCGACGGCGACATTGCGGTTGACGTCGCCGCAGGCGGCGAGCGTGTCGATCAGCGCGGCGTTGATCGCCTGCATGGTCGGCTTCAACTCGCGCTTGATCACGCCGTGGAACTGGAACGCCTGCCGGGTGGTGATGCGCAGTCCGCGCTCGGCGTACGTGGTCGCGATCGCATCGAGCTTCAGCCATTGCGCGGGCGTGATCACGCCGCCTGGCGTGCGCGTGCGGATCATGAAGGCGTACGCGGGTTCGAGCTTCGCCAGCCGGCGTTCCTCGCGCACGTCGCGGTCGTCCTGCTGGTAGCTGCCGTGGTACTTGATCAGGGTCTGGTCGTCCTCGCGCAGCGCGCCAGTGACCGGGTCGGCGAGGCTCTGCAGCAGCGTGCCGCGCAGGCGCGCGCTGCCGTGCTTGATGTCTTCGACGGAGTGGGCGCTCATGTCAGTACACGTCCCGGGCATAGCTGCCCTGCTGCTGCAGCGAGTCGAGGACGTCTTCGGCGTCTTCGGCCGACTTGCCGCCGTGTCCGGCGATCGCGTCGATCAATGCCGCGTGGACGCCCTTGCCCATCGCGGTCGCGCCGCAGACGTACAGGTGCGCGCCGTTGTCGAGCCATGCATAGAGCTCGCGGCCGTGTTCGCGGAGAAGGTCCTGCACGTAGGTTTTTTTGGACGTGTCGCGCGAAAAAGCGAGGTCGAGCCGATCCAGCGCGCCCTGCTTCAGCGCGTCCTGCCATTCGAGCTGGTAGAGGAAATCGCTGCGGCTGCGCTGGTTGCCGAACAGCAGCCAGTTGCGGCCGGTCGCGCCGGTCGCGCTGCGCTCCTGCACGAAGCCGCGGAACGGCGCGACACCGGTGCCGGGGCCGATCATCACGATGTCGCGCGTGGAATCGGCAGGAAGCCGGAAGCGTTCGTTGCGCTCGATGAACACCGGCACGCGTACGCCGTCATCGCTCGCGGCGAGGAAATGCGACCCCGCGCCCCAGCGCATGGCGTTGCCAGCTGCGTATTCGACATGGGTGACGGTCAGGTGCGCTTCGTCGCCGACGAGCTTGCTGCTCGACGCGATCGAATACAGGCGCGGCGCCAGCGGACGCAGCGCGGCGACGAGCTCCTCGGCCGACCACGCGGACGGAAACGCCTGCAGCACGTCGATGACCTGCTGCTCGGCGATCAGGCTGGCGAAATCGGGCGCGCGGTCCGGCGCCAGCAGTCGGTTGAGGTCATCGCTACGTGCGTGCGCGGCGAGGCTGGCGAGGAACGGGCGTGCGAGGCGGGTCAGTTCGCGCTTCTCGCCCAGCCATGCGCGCAGCGGCAATGACTGGCCCGCGTGTTCGACGAGGGTCTCGCCATCCAGCGCCAGGGTGTCCAGCACCGCATCGACCAGCGCGACCGGGTTGCGTGGCCACACGCCGAGCGCGTCGCCGGGTTCGTAGTGCAGGCCGGAACCCTCGAGGGCGATTTCCAGGTGGCGGATGTCGCGGGTGCCGTTGCGCGCGGTGATGCGCTGGTTCACCAGCACCTCGGCCGCAAATGGATGCTCGCGCGTCCACACGGCCGGCGCGGCATGGGCCGCCGCCGGGCGCAGCGGCACGACGCTGCCGCGCGGTTGGCCTTTCAGTTCCTTTTTCGCGGCATCCAGGGCGCGCGCCAGCCAGGGGTTGGCGATGGTTTCGAGGTCCAGGTCGGCGTCGCCGCGTTCCAGCAGCCGTGTCGCTCCAAGCTCCGCGAGCCGCGCATCGAGTTGGCGGCCGATCGCGCAGAACTGCGGGTAGCTCGAATCGCCAAGGCCGAGCACCGCGAACTTCAGTTGCGGCAGGTCTGGGGCGCGCTTGCCGAGCAGATGGGCGACGAAACCGCGGGCGTCGTCGGGCGGATCGCCGTCGCCCTGGGTGCTGATGACGACGTACAGATGCCGTTCGTTCCTGAGTTCGCGCAGCGGATAGGCATCGGCGCGCAGCAGGCGCACGCCGATGCCCAGGGCCTCGGCCTGTTGCGCGAGGCGCTCGGCCACGCGCTTCGCATTGCCGGTCTGGCTGCCGTAGACGATGGCCAGAGTCGCGCCTGCATGCGGCTCCACGGCGAGCGCGGCGGTGGCATGCGCCGGACGGGCCGCGAGTCCGGCGGTGTAGCCCGACAGCCACCACAGGCCGTTCGTGTCGAGCCCGTCGGTCAGGCGCGCCAGCAGGTCGGCCTTGTCGGTGGACAAGGGGGGCGGCGTTGGCAGGGCGGAGGCGAGGGGCATCGGCGTCGGGACTGGCGGGAGCGTGATGCGCTACCCTACGCAGCCGCGTTTCACGGCGGAAAGGGCGAAGTCGCATACGCATATGCCGTAGGCGCATCTCGTACTTCCGGCGTGCTCCGCTCCTCGTGTTCCTCTACGGAAGCTCCATGGAACTCCCGCACGAATTCTTTACCTTCGTTGCCATCGGTCTTGCCGCGCAGTTGGTCGATGGTGCGCTGGGCATGGCCTATGGCGTGATCACCGCGAGCATGTTGCTGGCCTTTGGGCTGCCGCCTGCAATCGCTAGCGCCAGCGTGCACAACGCCGAAGTCGCGGTCACCGGAGTCTCCGGCATCAGCCACGGCTACTTCGGCAATATCAACAAGCGGCTGTTGCTGTCCCTGGCGATTCCCGGGGTGATCGGTGGCGTGATCGGCGCCCTGCTGTTGAGCTACATCCACTGGCCGTGGCTGAAGCCGTTGATTGCCTTGTACCTGATGTTTCTCGGCGTGCTGTTGCTGGTGCGTGTGTGGCGCGGAGCGCAGGGCGAGGCGCATGTGCGCGGCATGACGCCGCTTGCGCTGATTGCGGGCTTCCTGGACGCGGTCACCGGTGGCGGCTGGGGTTCGCTGACCACGTCAAGCCTGGTCGCGCGCCACCACGAGCCGCGTGTTGCGATTGGCACAGCGCATGCGGCGAAGTTCTTCGTCAGCCTGACGATCTCGCTGGTGTTCCTCACGACCCTGGGCTTCAACAATGCCCAGATCGTGCTGGGACTGATGACTGGCGGCGTGGCTGCCGCGCCATTCGCCGCGTGGATCACCCGTCGCGTGCCGGCGCGGCTGATGATGGGCGTAGTGGGTACGGTCGTCATCCTGCTCGGCATGCGGACCCTCGCCATCTTCGCGGGCTGGATGGCGCCGTAGGGCGGCATACGGTTTCGGCTCGACTCCTGAAACGACGAAGCCCGCCAAAAGGCGGGCTTCGTGAAAGCTGGACGACCAGCTTCGCTGTTGTCAGGCGCTTCCGGCCTTCGCCGGGATGACACATTGGCAAAGCCGCACTCGCCAGGCGAATGCGGCCGATGCGTTATCCAAACTAACCACGCGACCTGCGCTTCAACGCAGGTCGCAAGCGTGGCTTACTTGATCTTGCCTTCCTTGTACATCACGTGTTTGCGGACGACGGGATCGTACTTGCTGATCTCCATCTTCGCGGGGGTGGTCTTCTTGTTCTTGTCGGTGGTGTAGAAATGACCGGTGCCGGCCGACGAGGTGAGGCGGATCTTGTCGCGCTTGGATGCCATGGTCGGTCTCCCTTAGATCTTTTCGCCGCGAGCGCGAAGCTCGGCGAGGATGGAATCGATGCCGTTCTTGTCGATCGTGCGCAGGGCGTGGGCCGAGACGCGCAACTTGATCCAGCGGTTCTCGCTGGCGACCCAGAAGCGGCGCTCGTGCAGGTTCGGGAGGAACCGGCGGCGGGTGTGGTTGTTTGCGTGGGAGACGTTGTTGCCTGTCACCGTTTTCTTGCCTGAAACCTGGCAGATGCGTGCCATGGATCACCTCTGGGTTTGCGGTCTCGCCCTCCATGGCCTGGAAGGCATCGGCCCCGCGTCCGGTTTGCGGCCGCACACGATACGGGTAGAGAAACGTCGCGCTACGCGAGGGCCGGCATCGTGCTGCCGTAGCCGTCGCGGACGGCGGGGCCGTCGGCAAGCGAGCCGCGCATTCTATCGGGACTGGCCTTGCGGCGCAAATCGCGACCCGGCTGGGCTGCTGGGTTCAGTCGTTCGCCTGCCCTGAAATGCGTGGCCCGGGGCGCTGCATCGTGGCGGAACGGGTGCCGTCGGCCTCGACGATGCGCATCCGGTGCCAGACGACCAGGCCTTTTTGCCCGGTGACATCCGATGCCTCGATCCCGGCGTCGGGCTTCCTGCCGAGGACCGTGCTGCGCCAGGCGGTGTTGCAGCGGTGGTCGCGGTCGAGATAGGAAAACGCCTCAGCCTGCAAGTCGGTGACGGGTTTCCACCCTGCCTGGTCGAACGCGGCGTCCGCCGGCAGGTCGCTGCCGATCTCCGCAGCCGACAGGGCCGGGCGTGGCTCCAGCACCAGGTACGGCGCCATCGCGCGCTGGTGCGCATGGGTGGAGGCGAAGTACCAGGCGACGGCGACCAGCGGGAGCAACAGCAGCAAGCGTTTCATGCGCACCTTGGGGGTGGGACGACCCGATCTGGATGATTGGAGGGACGCGGCTTTCCGGACTCTTCCGGGCACTTGCTTCCGTGCTAGTCGGGCGAGCCGCCGGCCGGGTCGTAGGCGCGCTGCTTGTCCCAGCCGTGGTGGCGGATGTCGAGGTAGAGGTTGTAGGTGGCGATGAATGCCGGGAACAGGTTGCCGATCACGCCGACCGAATCGCTCTTGGGCGAAAAGATGAAGTAGGACAGCGTGGTGACGCTGCCGATGATGCTCATGTACCAGAACAGCCGCGGCGTCTCCGGTTTGCCGGCGCGACGCGACGCGTGCAATTGCACGAACCAGCGCGCGGAGAACAGCAGCGCGCCGGAATAGCCGATCAGTTTCCACAGGGTGATGTGGATCCCGGTCCACGACAGCCACAGGATTTCGTCGTTCATCGCATTCTCCGAAGGGGAGGTTCGCGCGCAGGCACGCGAAGCGCAGTTACTCGTCGCGCGGCTCGTCGACGCGCAGTTCGGCGACCTCGGTGCGCTTGCCGCGCCGGATCAGCCAGGCGACCCCGCGCAGGTCGCTGATGCCGACCAGGGCGCGGTTGAGGTTGTTGTACTTGGACACGCCAGCCGTGCGGTGGCGGTGGTTGACCGGCACGCTGACCGTCTTCCAGCCGGCACGCTGCATCAGCGCGGGCAGGTAGCGGTGCATGTGGTCGAAGTAGGGCAGGTCGAGGAAGGCCTCGCGCTCGAACAGCTTGATGCCGCAGCCGGTGTCCGGGGTGTCGTCGCGCAGCATCCGCGAGCGGATGCGATTGGCCCAGCGCGATGCCCAGCGCTTGCTGCCCGAATCCTGGCGGTTCACGCGCCAGCCGGCGAACAGCTTGATGCCGGGATCGGCGGTCGCCCGCGCGTCGAGCAGCTTGGGGATGTCAGCCGGGTCGTTCTGGCCGTCGCCATCGAGCGTGGCGATCCACGCGCCGCGCGCGGCCTTCACGCCATTGCGCACGGCGGTGCTCTGGCCGGACTGCTGCAGATGGCGGATCACCCGCAGTTCCGGCGTTTCGCGCTGCAGTTTCTGCAGGACGGCGACGCTGGTGTCGCGGCTGAGGTCGTCCACGTACACGATCTCGAACGGAATCCGCCCGCGTAGTGCGGCGACGATCTCGCCCACCAGGGGCGCGATATTGGCTTCCTCGTTGTGCACCGGCACCACCACCGACAGCTCGGGCGTGGTCATCGCGGTACCGAAGGTTGGGCGGACTGGAAACAGGATGCGATTGCGGTCATCCGCCCATTATCGCGGTTACCGGCGTTGCTTTCACCTTTCCGTCCGCTCAGGCCTTGCCACGCAGCCGTTCGAGCACGCCGTCCAGGGCTTCGAGGCCGTGGTAATGGATCACCAGCTTGCCGCGACCGCCGCGGCCATGCTGCACGGCGACCTTCGCGCCGAGGCTGTCGCTGAGCTCGCGTTCGAGCGCGGCGATGTTCGGATCGGGGCGCGGCGCGGGTTTGGCGACGACGGGTTTCGCGCGACCGGATTGCGCGAGCTGGGCGCGGCGTTCGATCTCGCGGACCGACCAGCCCTGCGCGGCCGCTTCACTCGCAAGCGCGAGGGCGAGGTCGACGGGCAGGGTCAACAGCGCGCGCGCGTGGCCCATCTCGAGCTGATGGGTCTGCAGCAGTCCCTGGATGGCGACGGGCAATTCCATCAACCGCAGCAGGTTCGACACCGCGGCGCGGGAGCGGCCGACGGCTTCGGCGGCCTGCTGGTGGGTGAGTCCGAACTCGTCGATCAGGCGCGAGAGCGCCTGCGCTTCCTCGAGCGGGTTGAGGTCTTCGCGCTGGATGTTCTCGATCAGCGCCATCGCGATCACCGAGCGGTCGTCGGCCTCGCGCAGCACCACCGGTACCTCGGTCAGGCCCGCGAGTTGCGCGGCGCGCCAGCGGCGTTCGCCGGCGATGATCTCGTAGCCAGCCTTGGCCGACTTGGTTGCGGCGACCGCGCGCACCACGATCGGCTGGATCAGGCCCTGCGCGCGGATCGAATCGGCGAGCTCCTGCAGGCGTTCCGGATCCATGCCGGTGCGCGGCTGGTAGCGGCCGGGACTCAGCGATGCGACCGGAAGCGTGCGCTGCGCGTGCGGCTCCGGAAGATCCCCGGGCATCGCCTTGCCGGCCTGCCCGAGCAGTGCATCCAGGCCGCGGCCGAGGCCGCGCTTTTTCGCCGCTGCTGCCATTAGATCGTCTCCGATTTGCGTTCGCGGGCGCGGCGGATGATCTCGCCAGCCAGCCCAAGGTAGGCGATGCCGCCGCGCGATGCGCGATCGTACGCGATGATGCTCTGGCCGTGGCTCGGCGCTTCGGCCAGGCGCACGTTGCGCGGCACGATGGTGCGGAACACCTGCTCGCCGAAGTGCGACTGCAGGTCGGCCGACACCGCGTTCGCGAGGTTGTTGCGCACGTCGTACATGGTGCGCAGGATGCCCTCGACCGCGAGTTCGGGGTTCAGCCGCTTCTTCAGCGCGTTGATGGTCTGCAGCAGCGAGGTCAGGCCTTCGAGCGCGTAGTACTCGCACTGCATCGGCACCAGCACGCTGTCGGCTGCGGCGAGCGCATTCAGCGTCAGCAGCGACAGCGACGGCGGGCAGTCGATGATGATGTAGTCGTAGTTGCCGCGCACAGGTTCGAGCGCGTTCTTGATGCGCTGTTCGCGTTCGGGCTCGTCCATCAGCCGGATTTCGGCGGCGGTGAGGTCCGAATTGCCCGGCAGCAGGTCGAAGTTCTCGGGGCTGCGCTGCAGGATCTCGGCGAGGGTCGCCTCGCCGAGCAGCATCTCGCAGGTCGAGCCGGCGAGTTCGCGCTTGTCGATGCCCGAACCCATCGTCGCATTGCCCTGCGGGTCGAGGTCGACCAGCATCACGCGTGCCGCCGTATCGGCCAGCGCGGCAGACAGGTTCACCGCGGTGGTGGTCTTGCCGACGCCGCGCTTCTGGTTGGCGACCGCGATCACGCGCGCCTTGCTCATGCAGCCGTTTCCTTGTCTAGTCCCGCTTGCCCTGGCGCGTCGCGTTCGATCACCAGCAGGTGCCGCTGTGCTGCCACGCCCGGCACATCCAGCGCATGAGTCGCGGTGATGCGCCAGCCGGCCGGCAATGCCGCGATTTCATCGGCAGGCTGCTGCCCCTTCATCGCCAGCAAGCGCCCGCCGTCCGCAAGCAGGTGGCCGCCGACGCGCACGAATTCAGCAAGACTACCGAACGCCCGCGAGACAAGACAGTCGAACCGTAGCGGCGCATCGAAGGTCTCGGCGCGGGACTCCGCCACGCGCAGGTTCGAAAGGCCCAGATGGCGCTGCGCTTCGCGCATGAAACGCGCCTTCTTGCCGTTCGACTCGACCACGGTGACATCCAGATCTGGCAGGGCCAGGGCGAGCGGGATGCCCGGCAATCCCGCGCCAGAGCCGATATCGGCAAGCTTGCCGCGCACGAACGGCGCGATCGCGAGCGAATCCAGCAGGTGCTTGGACACCATTTCGGCAGGATCGCGGATCGCAGTCAGGTTGTAGGTGCCATTCCAGCGCACCAACAGCGCCAGATAGTCCAGCAGCCTTGCGGACAGCGGCTCGGAGGCAAGCCCGAGCGCGGCCAGGCCGGCATCCAGGGCGGGGCGGAGGTGATCGAGAGGGGTCATGCGCTCGGCGCGTTCAACGGACCGGCGAGTATCCCGCAAACGCGGCCTGCGCGCAGGCCGTCCCCTCTCCAGGCGCGGTGCGCCATCCTCTCCCGCAAAGGGAGAGGATCATCCAGAGTCCTCCTCCACCTTGCGGGAGAGGGTATTCCAGGGCCCCTCTCCCCGTGCGGCAGAGGGGTTGGGGAGAGGGGTTTGGATCAGGTTGTATGCAGGGCGCAGCGGATGATGCGCAGGCCCATCCGGCCAAGCCGGCGGTTGAGTTCGACCTTCAGGGCGTCGGCCATGGCCGAGGTCCAGCCGGCCTGCTGTTGGGTTAGCTGGGCGGCGACGCTCGAGAGCGCGTCGTCGGCCTGGCGCAGGACCATCTCGTCCACCGTTTCCAGGCCATTGCCGGTCGGCATCGGGTCGAGGATCTGGTAGTACAGGTCGGCGCTGGCGCTGTCCGTGCCGAATGCGCGCGTCGGCAATTCGATGTGGTGGCCGATCAATGCGACCTGGCGCGCGATCCGGTCCGCCAGCGGCCACACTGCATGCGTGCCCGGCTGCAACGTGCGGACGTAGCGCCCGAACCGATGCACCGTCCAGGCCTGGCCCTCGGGCACGCGCCGAACCACGGCCAGCGCGAGCGCAAGCAGGGTGATGGCGGTCATGGCGAGCGGGATGTTGATGGGTGGCTCCAGTACAAACAGCAGCTTAGGCGACTTTCATGAAGTCACGCTTTAGCATGTTAACGAAATATTTGCAAGCGTTGAACTTAAAGCTAACGATCCGGCCGTAACGGCTGCGGGTGCGATCTGACCATTCCCCGGGTCGCGGGACAGTGATGGATGCCGCAACCCGTGAACACCGGCTTCGGCGCCCGGACTGGATTCAGCTTGCCGCGACCAAGGCCCTGGGGCGCGCGGCGAGCAGTTCGCGGGTGTAGTCGTGTTGCGGATCGGACAGGACGGCGCTCGCCGGGCCGGTTTCCACGATCGCGCCGTCATGCATGACCGCGATGCGATCGGCCAGGGCGCGCGCCGCATCGAGGTCGTGGGTGATGAACAACAGCGCGAGCCCGCGTTCGCTCTTGAGTTGCGCGAGCAGGCGCAGGATCGCGGCGCGGCTGCGCGCATCGAGCGCGGACACCGCTTCGTCGCAGACAAGCAGGTCGGGATCGGTGGACAGCGCGCGCGCGATCGCGATGCGCTGGCACTGCCCTCCGGAAAATTGGTGCGGGTAGCGGTCCATTGTCGCCGGATCGAGGCCGACGATCCGCATGAGTTCGCCCGCGCGTCGTCGGCGTCCTGCGGCATCGCCGATCGCGTGGATGCGCAGCGGTTCGGCGATGATCTGCGCGGCGGTCTGGCGCGGATCGAGCGACGCGTACGGATCCTGGAACACGACGCCGATGCGCCGCCGCAGCGGCCGCAGCGCGCGCGGGCAGAGCGTGCCGATCGCGATGCCGTTGAGCACGATGCGGCCGCGCGTCGGCGTACGCAGCAACCGCAGCACTGCACGCGCCAGGGTGGATTTGCCCGAACCCGATTCGCCGACGAGCGCGAGGCATTCGCCGCGACGCAGTGCGATCGTGGTCGGCATGAGCGCATCGCGTGTTGCGTGCGGGTAGCGGACGGCGAGATCGTCGGCGGATAGCAGCATGTCGCCGTCCTTCGCAACCGGCGCCGCGCCGAGCTGCTCGGCGGCCAGCAATTCGCGCGTGTACGCAGCGGAAGGCGCGGAGAATACCTGCGCGGTCGCGCCGGTTTCCACGCACTGTCCGCGATGCAACACCAGCACGCGCTGCGCGAGCGTCGCCACAAGCGGCAGGTCGTGGCTGACCAGCAGCAGGGCGAGGCCGAGATCGCGGCGCAATGCGTCCAGCAGGTTCAGGATGCCGCGCCCGACCCGCGGATCGAGCGCCGAGGTCGGTTCGTCCGCGAGCAGGCATCGCGGCTTCGTCGCGAGTGCGAGCGCGATGCACACGCGCTGGCGTTGCCCGCCCGAGAGTTCATGCGGATACCGCGCGAGCAGCGCCTTGGCGGCAGGAAGCTCCACGCGGTCGAGCAGCGCCAGCGCTTCGGTACGGACGTCGTCGCGCGCGATGCCTGCATGGCGCAAGGTTTCGCGCAATTGCGCGCCGATGCTGCGCAGCGGATGCAGAGCGGCGAGCGCGTCTTGCGGCACCCACGCGAGCATGCGTCCGCGCAGGGCGATGTGTTCGCGCGAGCCGAGCGGGATGTCGCGCCCGTCCACGGACAACGCGCCGCTTGCGCGCAATTGCGGCGGCAACAGGCCCAGCAGCGCGAGCGTCGTGAGGCTTTTCCCGGCGCCGGATTCGCCGACGATCGCGAGGCATTCGCCGGCGGCGAGCTCGAGGCCGAGCGGTCCGAGCAACGATGTCGCCGCTCCGGAGATGGTCACCCGCAGGTCGCGAAGCGCAAGCAGAGGCACGGACATCACGCGCCCGTCGCCGGAGTCGCCGCGGGCATTGCCGGATCCGGCGCGTTCGCTGCGCTGCGCACGTCCAGCCAGTCGCGCAGCGCATCGCCGAGTTGCTGGAAGCACGCGAGCGTCGCGACCAGCAATGTCGCCGGCACCAGCAGGGTCCACGGCGCGCTGTCGAGTTCCTGGGTTCCTTCCTGCAGCAGGGTACCGAGGCCCGCTGACGGCTGGTCGATGCTCAGGCCGAGGAAGCCGAGGAAACTCTCGACGAGGATCGCCTGCGCGGCGAGCAGGCTCGCATAGACCAGCGCGAGGCCGAGCAGGTTCGGCACGATGTGCCAGCGCAGGATCTGCGACGTGGACGCACCGGCCGCGCGCGCAGCGAGCACGAACGGCTGTTCGCGCAGCCGCGCCGCTTCGGCGCGCATCACGCGCGCGAGATCGATCCACACGTAACCGCCGATCGCGGCGAGCAGCAGTGGCAGCGACCGCTCGAACAGGGTCAGCAGCAGGATCACGATCAGCAGGAACGGCAACGCGGACAGCACGTCCAGCCCGCGCATCATCAGCCTTTCCGCGCGCCCACCGAGATAGCCCGCGCTCGCGCCATAGGCGAGCCCGATCGCCAGCGCGATCGCGGTCGCGCCGAAACCGAGCAGCAGCGACAGCCGCAATCCGTACAGCGCGCGCACGAAGGTGTCGCGGCCGATCGCATCGGTGCCCAGCCAATGGCCGTTCGCGAACGCCGGTGCCGCCGACAGCGCGCTCCAGTCCGGATGCTCCGGCGCAAAGCGCGACAGCCACGGTCCGATCGTTGCAAGCAGCGCCAGCACGGCGAGCATGCCGATGCAGGCAAGCGCGGGGCGCGGCAGGCGACGCAGGATGGAAATCATTGCCCGCATCATCGCGCGACGGAGTGCGCCGGCGCCAGCCATCCGGGGCGCGCGTATCATGGGCCGTCCAATCCATCGCAACGACACCATGCGCCATCCCATGATCCGCCCCCGCCGCATGCGCCACGATGATTTCTCGCGCCGGCTGATGCGCGAAACCGTGCTGACGGCGAGCGACCTGATCCTGCCGGTGTTCGTGCATGAGCTGCCGGGGCGCGCGGCGATCGCCTCGATGCCCGGCGTCGAGCGCCTGTCCATCGACGAGCTGCTGCGCGTCGCCGAGCAGGCGCATGGGTTGCGCATCCCGGCCATCGCCTTGTTCCCGGTCACGCCGGACGAGGCGAAGTCGCTGGATGCGCGCGAGGCGTGGAATCCGGACGGTCTCGCGCAACGCGCCGTGCGTGCGCTGAAGTCGCGTTTCCCCGAACTCGGCGTGATCACCGACGTCGCCCTCGACCCGTTCACCACGCATGGCCAGGACGGACTCATCGACGACAGCGGTTACGTCGTCAACGATGCGACCGTCGACGCGCTGGTCAAGCAGGCGGTGTCGCATGCCGAGGCTGGCGCCGACGTGGTCGCCCCCTCGGACATGATGGACGGGCGCATCGGCGCGATCCGCATGGCGCTCGAGGACGAAGGGCTCGTGCACACGCGCATCCTTGCGTATGCCGCGAAATACGCATCGAGTTTCTACGGGCCGTTCCGCGATGCGGTCGGCAGCGCGGGCAGCCTCGGCAAGGGCAACAAGTACACCTACCAGATGGATCCCGCGAACGCCGACGAAGCCTTGCGCGAGGTCGCGCTCGACATCGAGCAGGGCGCCGACATGGTGATGGTCAAGCCCGCCTTGCCCTACCTCGACATCGTGCGCCGCGTGAAGGATCGCTTCGGCATGCCGACGTTCGCCTACCAGGTCAGCGGCGAATACGCGATGCTCAAGGCCGCCGCGCAGAACGGCTGGCTCGACGAACGCGCTTGCGTGCTCGAGGCGCTGACCGGCATCAAGCGCGCCGGCGCGGACGGAATCCTCACCTACTTTGCGGTCAACGCCGCCACCTGGCTCAAGGAATGAACGACATGCAGCACTACGCACTCTTCGGACATCCGGTCGCGCATTCGCTGTCGCCGCGCATCCACACCGCGTTTGCGAAACAGACCGGCACCGCGATGGACTACGTCGCGATCGACGCCGCAGCGGATGCGTTCGCCCAAGCGCTGCGCCAGTTCGCCGACAACGGCGGTCGTGGCGCGAACATCACTGTGCCGCACAAGATCGCCGCGCTCGGGGTGTGCCACACGCTGAGCGACCGCGCGCGTCGAGCGGGCGCGGTCAACACCCTGATCCGCGACGACGAGGGCTGGCGCGGCGACGACACCGATGGCGCCGGGCTCGTGCGCGACCTGACCGACCGCCAGAGCCACGACCTGCGGGAACGCCGCACGCTGCTGCTCGGTGCGGGCGGTGCGGCGGCCGGCATCGCGCCGGCACTGCTCGACGCCGGCATCGGCGACCTGTACATCGCCAACCGCACGCCGGAACGCGCCGATGCGCTCGTCGACGCGATCGGCATGCCGGGCCGCGTGCATGCGCGCTACTGGAAGGATCTCGCCACGCTCGGCAATTTCGACCTGATCATCAACGCGACATCGGCAGCGCGCACGGACGCGAAGCTGGCCCTGCCGTTCTCGCTCGCATACGCGAACACGCTCGCGGTCGACCTCGGTTACGGCGACGCCGCTGTCGATTTCCTCGCATGGGCGCGTGGCGCCCGCTGCGCCGATGCGATCGACGGCCTCGGCATGCTGGTCGAACAGGCCGCCGAGAGCTTCGAGCTCTGGCACGGCGTGCGCCCGCAGACCGATCCGGTGTACGCGATGCTGCGCGAGCGCAACGCGGTGCTGGTCAACGCGGATTGATCGGCAACGCAAGGTGATGCAAGGCGCCATGCCTCGTCGCGCCTTGCACCGCGAAGCAGCATCCGGAGACCATCGCTTGAACCAGGTCTTGCCATGTCGCGCCGGTTGCGGCGCGTGCTGCATCGCGCCGTCGATCTCCTCGCCGATTCCTGGCATGCCGCTGGGCAAGCCCGCGGGCATGCGTTGCGTACAACTGACCGACGACAACCGCTGCGCGATTTTCGGACGGCCCGGGCGCCCTGCGGTGTGCGTCTCCCTGCGGCCGTCGGCAGCGATGTGCGGAGCCGATCGCGAACACGCGCTGGCCTGGCTCGATGCGCTCGAGCGCAACACCAGACCCTAGCCCGCATCAGTAAGGTCGGGGGGAAAACACCTCGAACAGCGCGACCGCGATCAACGCGACCGAGGCGAGGGTCAGCAGCCATTGCACGACGATCAGCGCCCAGCGTGCTGCGCTGCCCGCCGCAAGGCGTGGCAATGCGAGTCCGATCGCGAAGGCGGCGAGCAGGGCGAGCGGCCACCATGTGAACAACTGTTGCAGCAGCGCGAGTTTGCCCGGCAGCGGTTCGCCGGGCATGAAGCTCGGGGTGTACGGCAGCAGGAACCAGCCGACACCGCATGCGCACAGGCTGATCGTGACCGCGAAACGGCTGCGACGATCGGGCGCGACCATCGCATCAGATCGCAGATGGACCGTGCAATGCCGGCAACGCCAAGGCGATGATTCCGACGATGATGATCAGGACGGACAGAACGCCCATCAGCGAATCGATCTTCTTCAAGAGCGCGAACGAGGATGCGCTCAACGTCATCACCTTCAGGCAGGCTTCCACGATCAGCGCGATCAGCGTGATCGCGATCCAGATCGGATATCCGGCGAGGAAGCGGACGGTGAGATCCGGCAGGTCCGCGCCATACCATTGCGGGTAGAGCGGAGCGAGGACCGCGACGAGGATGCTGAAGCTGAACGCCGCAACCGGGGCGATAAAGTCGTCGTAAGGGCTGCGCTGACGAACACCGAATGTCATAGAGCCTCCACTGGGCCAGTCGCTGGTTGCGCGAGATAACGATCCTTGAGCTTCACATAATGCGCCGCCGAGTAATAGAGTTGCTCGATCTGGGCCGCATCGAGCACGCGGACGCGGCGCGCGGGATTGCCCATCCACAGTTCGCCTTCGCCGACGACCTTGCCCGGCGCGATCACCGCGCCCGCGGCGACGAAGCCGTGCTTCTTCACGACCGCGCCGTCGAGCACGGTCGCATGCATGCCGATCAGGCAGGCGTCCTCGATGGTGCAGGCGTGGATCACCGCCGCATGGCCGATGGTGACGTCGTCGCCGATCGTGCAGGGAAACCCGGCGCCGGTGTACGGACCCGCATGGGTCACGTGCAGGATCGAACCGTCCTGGATGTTGGTGCGCGCGCCGATGCGGATGTGGTTCACATCGCCACGCACGATGGTTCCCGGCCAAACCGAAGAGTCGTCGCCGAGGACCACGTCGCCGATCACGGTGGCAGCCGGATCGACGTACGCGCCGGCGCCAAGCACCGGGAATTTGCCGAGATAGGGTCGCAGGTGGCTCATCACGTGATTGTAAGACCTTCCAGCACTACACTGGGGCGTATGGACATCGCCGCCGAAACACCGACTTCGGAACTGCTGCCGACCCTGCAGCGCCTGCGCGCCGCCCAGGCCGCCGCGACCCCGAGTTACGCGCAGCGCCGCGCCGACCTCGACCGCCTGCGCCACGCGTTCCAGCGGCGCATCGAGGAAATGGCCGCGACCGTCAGCGCCGACTTCGGCAACCGCTCGCGCCACGAGAGCCTGGTCGCCGACGGGATGACCGTGCTCGGCGAGATCGACCACCTGCGCAAACGCATGAAGCGCTGGATGCGTCCGCAGCCGCGCATGGTGAACTGGCTCTTCCAGCCGGCGCGCGCGGAAGTGCGCTGCCAGCCGCTCGGAGTCGTCGGGGTCATCGCGCCCTGGAACTATCCGGTGAACCTGGCGCTGATTCCGCTCGCGACCGCGATCGCGGCGGGCAACCACGTCATGCTCAAGCCGTCCGAGCACACGCCGCGCACGAGCGCATTCCTGCGCGACCTGCTTGCCGAGGTGTTCCCGGCCGACCGCGTCGCGGTCGTGCTCGGCGGCGTCGAGGTAGCGACCGCGTTCGCGTCGCTGCCGTTCGACCACCTGCTGTTCACCGGCTCGACCGCGGTCGGCCGCAAGGTCATGGCCGCCGCAGCGGTGAACCTCGTACCGGTCACGCTCGAACTCGGCGGCAAGTCGCCGTGCGTGATCGCCCCGGACTTCCCGCTGCCGCTCGCGGCCGGGCGGATCGCGGCGGGCAAGTGGCTCAATGCGGGCCAGACCTGCATCGCGCCGGATTACCTGCTGGTGCCCGAAGGCGCGCGCGACGAGTTCATCGCGGCGTTGCGCACGAACGTGCGGGAACGCTTCCCGACCATCGCCGGCAATCCTGACTACACCGCCGTCATCAACGAACACGAGTACCGCCGCCTGCGTGGTTACCTCGATGAAGCGACCGCACGCGGGGTCAAGGTCATCGAACTCGTCGAGCTCGACCGCGCCAGGGCCGATGCGGAACGGCTGATCGCACCGACCCTGGTGATCGATCCGCCCGACGACCTGGCGGTGATGCGCGACGAGATCTTCGGGCCGATCCTGCCGGTGAAGAGCTATCGCACGCTCGACGAGGCGATCGCCTACATCAACGCGCATCCGCGCCCGCTCTCGCTGTACCACTTCGACAACGACGGCAAACGCGTCGAGCGCATGCTCGATCGCACCGTCGCCGGCGGCGTGAGCATCAACGACACCGTGATGCACTTCGTGCAGGATCGCCTGCCATTCGGCGGCGTCGGCCCCAGCGGCATGGGCCATTACCACGGCCGCGACGGCTTCCTGACCTTCAGCAAGCAGAAAGCGGTGCTGTATCAGGCGCGGCTGTCGTCGATGGCGCTGTTCAAGCCGCCGTACCGCGGGCTCGCCGACAGGCTGGTGAAGTTCCTGACACGGTGACGATTCGCGAACCGGTCGCGACATGCTCGCCGGACGGGAGCGCATGAAACCCACCCGCCTCCTCCCCCTCATCGTTGCCTGCGCCCTGTTCATCGAAAACATGGACGCGACCGCGATCGCGACCTCGCTGCCGATGATGGCGCACGACCTGCGCACCGAGCCGATCGCGCTCAAGCTCGCGCTGACGGCTTATCTGCTCGCGCTCGCGGTGTTCATTCCGGTCAGCGGCTGGATCGCGGACCGGTTCGGAGCGCGAACGACATTCGTGACCGCGATCGTCGTGTTCCTGCTCGGCTCGCTCGCGTGCGCGGCGAGCGGATCGCTGGAAACCCTGGTCGCGGCGCGCTTCCTGCAGGGCATGGGCGGCGCGCTGATGGTGCCGGTCGGACGGTTGGTGCTGCTGCGCGCGATCCCGAAAAGCGAGCTCGTGAACGCGCTGAGCTGGCTCACGATTCCCGCGCTCGTCGCGCCGATGATCGGGCCGCCGCTCGGCGGATTCATCACGACCTATTTCCACTGGCGCTGGATCTTCCTGATCAACCTGCCGATGGGCGCGCTCGGCATCGCGCTCGCATGGCGGTTCATCCCGGACCTGCGCGAGCTGCCGACGCCGCTGGACTGGCTGGGTTTCCTGTTGTCGGGTGTCGGCCTGGCGTTCGCGATGTTCGGTTTCTCGACGCTCGGTCGGCACATGGTGTCGACGCCGGTCGCGGCGATGTGCCTGGTGGTCGGCTTGTGCGCGCTGATCGGTTACGTGGCGCACGCGCGCCGGCATCCGCACCCGCTACTCGACCTGCGCCTGTTCAGGCTGCCGACGTTCCGCGCGGGCGTGCTCGGCGGTTCGCTGTTCCGGATTGGCATCGGCGCGATGCCGTTCCTGTTGCCGCTGATGCTGCAGCTCGGGTTCGGGCTGAATCCGTTGCAGTCGGGGATGCTGACGTTCGCATCGGCGGCCGGCGCGATGTTCATGAAGACGATCGCCGCGCGCGTGCTGAGACGATTCGGGTTCCGCCGGGTGCTGTTCCACAACGCGATTCTGTGCGCGGTCCTGCTTGCTTGCTATGGCCTGTTCCGCGCGACCACGCCGCACTGGTTGATCATCGGCGTGCTGCTGGTCGCCGGCTGCTTCCGCTCGCTGCAGTTCACCAGCCTCAACGCGATCAGTTTCGCCGAGGTCGAGCCGCGCGCGATGGGCCAGGCGAGCAGCCTGTCGGGGATGATGCAGCAGCTGTCGTTGAGCCTCGGCATCGCGATCGCCGGTTATGCGCTGCAGGTCATCGGCGTAATCGGCGGTCGCGCCCCGACTGCGGTCGAAAACTTCGCCCCCGCATTCGTGGTCGTCGCCGCGATCAGCGCCATGTCGGCATGGATGATGTGGACGCTGCCGGCGAATGCGGGCCAGGAAATGTCCGGGCGTGCGGAGTCGGGCAAGGAGATTGCGGAACCCACGGTGGAACAGCGGCCGGGGATGTGATGTTCGGGGAAGGGGGAACGGGGAACGGGGAACGGGGAACGGGT
>JBBQHA010000031.1:0-27141 GCA_038323475.1 Lysobacterales bacterium | reverse complement strand
CGACTTCCTGGTATTCCTCAACAACGACACCGCGGTGCAACCGGGCTGGCTCGATGCGTTGATCGGCACGTTCGAAACGCATCCGCGCGCGGGACTGGCCGGCGCGAAGCTCGTGTATCCCGATGGCCGCCTGCAGGAAGCCGGCGGCATCGTGTTCCGCGATGCGTCGGGCTGGAACTACGGACGCTTCGACGATCCCGCCGCACCGGCCTACAACTATCTGCGCGAGGCCGACTATTGCTCGGGTGCGGCGATCGCATTGGCGCGTGCGCTGTTCGAGAAGCTCGGCGGTTTCGACGCGCTGTACACGCCCGCCTATTACGAGGATACCGACCTCGCGATGAAGGTGCGCGCCGAAGGGCTGCAGGTGCTGTACCAGCCGGCGTCGACGGTCGTCCATTTCGAGGGCGTCACTTCGGGCACCGATACCGGCTCCGGCATCAAGGCCTACCAGATCGCGAACCAGCAGAAATTCCTCGCGCGCTGGCGCGACACGCTGGCTGCGCATCCGGCGCCCGGCGGCGACATTCGCCGCGCCTGCGAGCATCGCGCCAAGAGGCGCGTGCTGGTGATCGATGCATGCACGCCGATGCCGGATCGCGACTCGGGTTCGTTGCGCATGGTCAACCTGCTGGCGTTGTTGCGCGAGGAAGGCTGCGCGGTCGACTTCTTCGCCGACAACCTGTTGCACGACGGCCGCTACACCGAAGCGTTGCAGCAACTCGGCGTGCAGGCGTGGTGGAATCCGTGGATCCGCGACGTGCCCGGATGGTTCGCCGAACACGGCGCGCTGTTCGACACGATCATCGCAAGCCGCCACTACGTCGCCAGCAACTACCTCGCGCTCGCGCGCCGGCATGCGCCGCAGGCGCGCTTCGTGTTCGACACCGTCGACCTGCACTACCTGCGCGAACAGCGCGAGGCCGAAATCGCCGACGACCCGGTGCGCATGCGCAGCGCGCAGCAGACCCGCGAACGCGAACTCAGGTTGATCCGCGAGTGCGACCTCACCCTCGTCGTGAGTCCGGTCGAACAGACCCTGCTGGCGCGCGAAGCGCCCGGCGCCGCGGTGGAAATCCTCTCGAACGTGCATCGTTCGAAGACGCAGCGCGCCGGTTTCGATGCGCGTCGCGACATCGTGTTCGTTGGCGGCTATCGCCACACGCCGAACGTGGATGCGGCATTGTGGCTCGCGCGCGAGATTTTCCCGTTGATCCATGCGCACCGCGACGACATCGTCCTTCACCTGATCGGCAGCGACGCGACCGCAGAAGTCCTAGCGCTTGGCGAATTGCCCGGCGTGCGCGTGCACGGCCATGTGCCCGACCTGGATCCGTACATGGACGGCTGCCGGATCGGCCTTGCGCCGCTGCGTTACGGCGCCGGCGTCAAGGGCAAGGTCAACCTCAGCATGGCGCACGGGCAACCCGTGGTCGCGACGCCCGCCGCGGTCGAAGGCATGCACCTGCGCGACGGCGTCGACGTGCTGGTCGGCGCGGACGCGCAGGCGTTCGCCGATGCGGTGCTGCGCTTGTACGACGACAGTGCGTTGTGGGACACGCTCGCGCACCACGGCATCGAAAACGTCGAGCGGCACTTCTCGTTCGATGCGGCGCGCGAGGCGTTGGGGCGGGTGCTGGGTTGACTGTCTTTCTACCTGCACAATGTCGGAACACGGAGCTTGAGGAAAAGAACAGATGACCTCCTCCAAAGGCAGACTCCTGGTGCTTGGATTGGCACTTGTCATGTCCGGCGAGCTTGCCGCATGCGAAATAGGCAAGGTGTCCAAACGAAAGAGTGAGCAAGCGATACGCCAGGCGAAGCCCGTGAAATGCCCGTTGGGAGCGTCGCTCGATGACGTCCTTCACGAACTGAGGGCAAGAGGTTATCGACCTGCTCCATAGAAGCGGGGATTCCTGCAACAACAAACTGGCCAGCCCGCTACTGTCGCCGGCGCGTCATCAATCAGCGTCGATCTGGGCGACTATCGATTCCCGCACATATTTCTGCTCACAAATGCCTCGGCTTTCTGGGGATTTGATGCTCAATGCAAACTGATCGACGTCTGGATTTGGAAGACAATCGACGGTCCATAGTCCTAGCGTGCGCTGTACGCACGGTCGAAGTTCGATCTTCCGGAGCTTGACGCGATCACCACGGGATCGCTGGCTCCTTTCGCCCCTCACCCCAACCCCTATCCCATTGGGCGAGGGGCTTGCACTCAGCGATGGCTGCCCGCGCGCGCCTGCTGCAATCGCACCAGCAGCGCAGGAATCGCGGGATCGTTCGGCGTCCAGCGCTGCGCCGACGTGATCGCGCGTTGCGCGTTGTCGTACTCGCCGGCGCCAAGGCGTTCGTCGGCGACTGCGAGCCAGCGCGCGGCGAGCGCCTGGCGCATCGACTGCAGTTGCGGATACGACGGCTGGGTCGCGATCAGCGCGTCGAAGCATGCCTCGGCGCGGGCGAGCCGGTTGTCGGTCATCTCGCGCCGGTAACAGGCGACCGCGGTGGCGGCGAACCGTTTCGTCGCTGCGACGACGCGCGGATCGCCTGGCGCGATCGCGGACGCCGCACGCAGTTTGTCGAACGCGCTGTCGCCGGGCGGATCGACGAGTTCGTCACGCACGATCGCGTGGTCGGCGGCGGCGAGCAGGTCGTCGACCGTCGCCCTGTTCGCGGCGGTCGGGAGCGTCGCGCGGTGAGCGCGCGCCTGCTGCAGGTGCTGTACGGCGACGCGCAATGCGGGCAACTCCGGCGCCAGCGAGCGCGCTTGCGCGAGCATGGCTTCGGCATGCTCGAAATCGAAGTCCGCCGCCGCGCGGTTCGCGTCCGCCACCAGCAATTCGCCGGCCGCGCGCAGGCCGCCGTGCGCGCGCAGGTTGTCGGGCGACTCGGCGAGCACCTTGCGATACGCGGCGACCGCAGCATCGATGCGATCGGCGCGCAGGTCGGCATCGGCGGCATCGAGTGCATGCGACTGCGCGGCCTGGCGACGCTGGATTCCCTCGCCGAGACGTGCGCGCGCCGCCGGCAAGTCGAGATGATTCGGATCGACCATGGCCACCCGATCGACCAGCTTCTGGGTGGCTGCCATGTCGCCCTGGGCGAGCAAACCATCGATCCCCGCCAGCATGCGCGCCAGCAGGGCCTGCCTGCGCGCGAGCACGACTGCGTTGCCCGGCGAAGCGGACAACGCGCGCTGGTAGATCGCGAGCGCACTTCCATCTCCATCGTCGGGATGGCCCGCGCGTTCGGCGGCCTCGGCCTGCGCGAGTAGTTGCGTGAGTTGGTCGACGCCGCCGCCACGCTGCCGCAGCGCATCCTCGACCGGCTGCAGATCGGCGACCGGCACCCCGACATCGCGCGCCAGTTCCAGTGCGCGATGCGCTTCCTGCGGATGGTTCGTGCGCTGTGCAGCCTGCGCCTGCGCGAGCGCGGCCGCGCCCACGTGCTCGAGCCCCTCGCGCGCCGCGAACTGGTCGGGATCGCGCGCGAGCACCGCCTGGTAGAGTTCGCGCGCGCCACGTCCGTCGGGCAAGGTCAGGCGTCCCGCACGCAATGCGGCGTCGGCCTCCTGCATCGTGTGGGCCTGTTGCGGTGGCGGCAGCAGCCGCCTGCCGAGCGCATCGCGCCAGATATAGAGCGCTCCAGCCAGCGCGAGCACGATGACGATCGCGGCAAGCACCCACGGCCAGCGCGCGCGCCGTTGCAGCGCACGCCGAGGCTCGGGCTGCGATGCATGCGGCGGAACGCGCGCGCCATCGGCAAGCAGGTCGGGAAGTGCGCCAAGCGTCGGTTCGCGGCGTTCGCCCGTCATCTGCGGTTGGACTCCTGCATCCATGAAGGATAGCAACGGCCGCGTTACGTCCTGGTTCAACCCAGCCGGCGCGCGTCGTCCACGCCCGGAACCGCGTTCAGCCGGCCGAGCAGCTGGCCAAGTTGGCCGAAGTCGCGCACCTTCAGTGTCAATGCGAATTCGGCGAGCCCGCGGGCGGCGTCGACACGGCTGTTGATCGCGAGCACGTGCGCGCCTTGTTGCGCGATCAGATTCGCGATGTCCTTCAGCAGCCCCTTGCGGTCGAACGCACGCACCTGGACGTCGACGCTGTAACTCGCGTCGCCGCGATCGCCCCACTCCACCGGCAGCAGGCGCTCGGGATTTTTCGCGAGCAGGCGCTGCAGCGCGGCGCAACCTTCGCGATGGATGCTCACGCCCTTGCCGCGGGTGAGGTAGCCCGCGATCGCATCGCCGGCGACTGGCTGGCAGCAGCGCGCGATCTGGGTCAGCAGGTTGCCGACGCCTTCCACCACGAAGCGGTCGCTGGGCCGCGCCCTGAGTTTCGCTTCCGCGCGCACCGGCAACACCTTTTCGGACTCGCTGCGCAACAGCGCCTGCGCATGGTCGTGCAGCGCGCGCGCGACCTGGCTCGGGCCGACATCGCCGAGCGCGACGGCGACGTGCAGCTCGTCGATGCTCGGCAGGTGGAACTTTGCGAGCGCGGGCGCGAGATCCGACTGGTGCAATGCGAGCCGCTTGAGTTCCTTTTCGAGCAGCTCGCGCCCGGCATGCAGGTTGCGCGCGCGATCGAGCCGGTGGAACCACGCGCGCACCTTGTCGCGCGATCGCGCGCTCGCCAGGAATCCGCTGCCGGTCATGAGCCAGTCGCGGCGCGGCTCGGACGTCTTCGCAGTGAGGATCTCGACGCGGTCGCCGGTGTTCGGCTGGAAGTTCAACGGCACGATGCGACCGTTGACCTTTGCGCCCCGGCAGCGATGTCCGACTTCGGTGTGCACGTGGTAGGCGAAGTCGAGCACGGTGCCGCCGCGCGGCAGGTCCACGACTTCGCCCCTGGGCGTGAGCAGGTAGATCCGGTCCTCGACGAGGTCGGTGCGCAGGCCCGCGAGCAACGCCTCCTCGTCGCCCGCATCGGCCTCGGTGCGGTCGAGCAGCTGGCGCATCCAGGCGAGCTTGCGTTCGAAACCGGCGCCGGCGCTGTGCGAGGCCCCGCTCTGGCCTTCCTTGTAGCGCCAGTGCGCGGCGACGCCGAGTTCGGAATGCGCGTGCATTTCGTGCGTGCGGATCTGCACTTCCAGGGTGCGGCCTTCCGGACCGATCACCGCGGTGTGCAGCGAACGGTAGTTGTTGCCTTTCGGATTCGCGATGTAGTCGTCGAACTCCGAGGGCACCGGCGGCCACAGCTGGTGCACCAGGCCGAGCGCCGCATAGCAGGTCGCGACGTCGTCGACGAGCACGCGCACCGCGCGCACGTCGTAGAGCTCGCCGAACGGAACGTCCTTGCGCTGCATCTTCTTCCAGATGCTGAAGATGTGCTTCGGTCGTCCCGCGACATCGGCGCGGATGCCGGCTTCCTGCAGGGTCTCGCGGATGCGCGCCTTGACGTCCTCGATGAAGCGCTCGCGGTCGCCGCGCTTCTCGTCGAGCAGGCGCGCGATGCGCTTGTACGTATCGGGTTGCAGGTAGCGGAACGCGAGGTCCTCGAGCTCCCACTTGAGCTGCCAGATGCCGAGCCGGTTCGCGAGCGGCGCGTGGATGTCGGCGCTGAGTTGGGCCAGCGCGGTGCGTTCGGCTTCCGGCAGTGCGGCCGCGCCGCGCATCCGCACCAACAGGCGCGCGAGCAGGATCAGGATCACCCGCAGGTCACGCACCAGCGCGAGCAGCAGGCGGCGCAATCCCTCGGCGCGCACGTGCTGGGCGCGGCCGGCGTGCAGGGTCCACACCTGCTCCGCGGCCTGCTGGCCATCGAGCAACGCCTGCACGCGCGCGCGCGCTACCGGTTCGAGCGACGCAAGGCTGGTCCGCCATGCCGGCAGCGCATGCAGGATCGCGGCGAGCAGGACGTCCTCGTCCGCGCGCAGCATTTCCAGCAGGACCAGGCAGGCGAGGATAGCCTGCGCGTCCGCCGGACCGGGCATCGGCAGCGTCTGCGCATCGAGCACCGCGAGCGCAGCACGCGCCGATGCCCCGGCGTGCGCGACCAGCCAGCGCCGCAAGGACGCGTCTGCTGGATCGGTATCGACGGCGGATGCGTTCACGGTGCGGACGATGGCATGGACGGCCTAGTTATACGTGCCCTGCATTCGGTTTACACTAGCCCCGGAATTTTCAGCCCAGCATTTCTCGCAGGAACCAAACACATGCGCTGCCGCCACCTCGTCCTCTCGCTCGCCGTTGGCATCGCTTTCGCCATGCCGCTTGCCTACGCCCAGCAGTTTTCATCGCTGGAAGAGCGCATGTCCTCGTCCGACTTCAAGGCTGCCGGCCTCGACAAGCTCTCGCCGGAGGAACTGGCCAGGCTCAACACGTTCATCAGGAGCGAGGTCGACGCCCGCACCTCGCAGGCCCATGAGGCAGGCGCGCGCGAACAGAACAAGGACGACGCCGGGCGGATCGGGTTCTCCGATTACCACGGCGACCGCGACGAGATCGTCAGCACGATCCCGGGCACCTTCAGGGGCTGGAACGGCGGCGCGGTGTTCAAGCTCGAAAACGGCCAGGTCTGGCGGCAGTCGGATCCGGCTTCGCACCTGGTCGGCATCCACCTCGAAAACCCGGTCGTGCACATCAAGCCCGGCCTGATCAGCGGCTGGACCTTGCAGGTCGAGGGTTACGGCACCTACACCAAGGTCGAGCGCGTCCAGTAGGCATCAACTTCCCAGCGCCTCGAGCTGTCGTGCGAGGCGTTTGACCGACACTCCGGACTTCGCGCCGAGTTCCTGCGCGAACAGCGACACCCGCAATTCCTCCAGGTCCCAGCGCAACGCCTGCCAGTCCGGCTTGTCCGCGATGCCGCGCGACCGCGCCTGCGCGAGCGCATCCACGAATGGCTGGATGTCCAGCATCCGCGCCTGGTCTCGCACCGGATCGTTGAGCGCGCGTTCGGCGCGCACGCGCATCGCTTTCAGGTAGCGCGGGAATTGCGCCAGCGCGTCGCTGGCGGTCGCGCGCAGGAATCCCGGCGGCAGCAACGCGGCGAGCTGGCTGCGCAGATCGTCCAGGTTTCCTTTCGCCCAGCCCAGCAGCGGCGCATCGAGCTTGGGCTTGAGTTCGGCCACCGCAGCGAGGATCGCCTCGGCGAGTTGCAGGCGGCGCATCGCCTCGCCAAACAGATTCCTGCCGGATTCGGCGGCGCGCTTCTCGAAGGCGCCACGTTCGCGGATCGCCTCCAAGCCATCGGCGAGAAGCGCATTCAATGCCGCCTCGACCAGGTCGACCCGCAGGCGCTCCTGCGCGGCCGACTTGATGCCAGCGACGCTGGAAAACTTCTCGATCGCCGCGTACAGCAGGCCGGTCTGCGGCGACAGCGGCAACTGTTTGCGCGCGCTCTTGATGCGATCGGCGAGCGCGATCCGCAGCAATCGGCGCACGCCGCCGGCGTTTTCGGATTGCGCCTGCGCACGATCGGCGAACACCCGCAACGCGGCGTCCTCGCCGCAGTCCACGAGTGCGGGGAACGCAGGCACCCCGGCTTCGCCAGACACGCTGTCCGGAATCGGACGCGACGGGAATTCGTGCAATCCCTCCTCCGCGAGTTCGCGGCCGACGCGCGCGGCGAATGCGTTTTCCGCGCGCGCGCCGAACCGGGCGCGCAACGCATCGAGGTCGCGCGATTCGGCAAGCGTTCGATCACCCTCGAGCACGCGCAGGTTCATGCGCAGGTGCGGTTCGACCGCCTTCTCGTCGAAATCGGTCGCTGCAACCGCAGCGCCGGTCGCGCGCGCGAGAAAGCGCGCGAGTTCACCCTCGATGCTGTCGGCGCTTGCGAGTTGCCATGCCTCGGCGAACGCGCGGGCGAAATCCGGCGCCGGCACGTAGTTGCGGCGCAACGCTTTCGGCAGGCCGCGGATCAACGCGGTCGCCTTGTCGGCGTGCAGTCCCGGCACCAGCCAGGTCAGGCGTGCCGCATCCAGCGCATTGAGCAGGTGGATCGGTACCGCGAGCGTTACGCCATCGTCCTGCGCACCCGGCTCGAAGCGGTACGCGAATGCAAGGCGCGCGTCGCCGAGCGCAAGATATTTCGGGAAGCGTTCCTGTTCGCTGCCCTCGCCTGGCAACAGGTCGGATAGCGGCCATTCCAGCGCATGGCGCTGGTCGGGCGACGACTTCGCGTACCAAGCATCCAGCGCGGCCGCGGTGCACATGTCCGCAGGCAACCGATCCAGGTACCAGCGCGCCTGCCAGTCCTCGTCGACGACCAGCCCGGCGCGCCGCAATTTCGCTTCCTCTTCGCGCACCTTTTCCAGTGTCGCCAGATTGCGGGAGAGGAACCCCGCGCGCGTATCGACCTCGCCCATGACCAGGCCTTGTCGAACAAAGATCTCGCGTGATTCGGCCGGGGCGATGCTGCCGTAGTGCACCGGTCGCTTCGGCGCGAGCACCAGCCCGAACAGGCTGATCTGTTCCGATGCGACCACGCGGCCCTGCTTGCGCGACCAGTGCGCGTCGTAGTTGCGGCGCGCGAGCAGGTGCGGCAATTCCTGGATCGCCCAGTCCGGCTCGATGCGCGCATTCGTCATGCCCCACACCTGCGCCGTATCGAGCATCGTCGCCGACAACACCCACGGCGGCGGCAACTTCGCGAGCGACGAACCCGGGAACAGCTTGAACCGGCGCTGGCGCGGCGCCTGGTAAGCCAGCTTCTCGTCCTTCTGGCCGAGTTGGGTCGGCAGCCCGGCGAGCAGGGCGCGATGCAGGGCGGCGTAGCGACTGGCCTCATCGCGACGATCGGGTGTGTCGTGGTTGCCGGTGGATCGTTCTGATGGAGACGCTTGCTGCCATCCATGGCGAGACAGCTCTTGCGTCGGATCGCCCGGCCCGGCCTTCCTTGGCCGGGCGCTCGCCAGCGCGCGAGCCGGTGGCTCGCCAGCGCGCTGGCTCGCCCAGCCGAGTTCTTCGCCGAGCACGAGCAGTTGCCGATGCAACTCGCGCCATTCGCGCATGCGCAGGAAGCCGAGGAAGTGTTTTTCGCACCAGTCGCGCAGCTTCGATTGCGTCAGCTCTTCGTGTGCGAGCGCATACGCATCCCACAGTTTCACGATGCCGATGAATTCCGATTTCGGATCGGCGAACGTCGCATGCGCGCTGTCCGCCGCGCCACGCGCATCGGCGGGTCGTTCGCGCGGGTCCTGGATCGCGAGGAAGGATGCGATCGCATACGCCTCGCGCAGGCAGCCATGCTGCTGCGCGGCGATCAGGATGCGGCCGAGCTTGACGTCCACCGGCAACCGCGCAAGCGTGCGCCCGGTCGCAGTGAGCGTGCGCGCGCGATTGTCGTCGAGCGCGCTCACCGCGCCGAGTTCCCACAACTGCTGCCAGCCGTCGGCGATCGCGCGCGCATCGGGCGCATCGATGAAGGGAAAATCCTCCACCCGTCCGAGGCCGAGCGCCAGCATGCGCAGGATCACGCCGGCGAGCGACGCGCGCAGGATTTCCGGATCGGTGTAACGCGGCCGCGACGCGAAGTCGGCTTCGGAATAGAGCCGGTAGCAGATGCCGGCGGCGATGCGCCCGCAGCGACCCTTGCGCTGGTCCGCGCTCGCCTGCGCGATCGCCTCGATATGCAGCCGATCGAGCTTCATGCGCGGGCTGTAGCGCTTGACCCGCGCGAGTCCCGGGTCGATGACGTATCGAATGCGCGGCACCGTCAGCGACGTTTCCGCGACGTTCGTCGCGAGCACGATGCGCCGCCCCGGCCCAGGATTGAACACGCGATCCTGGTCGCGCGGCGACAGGCGCGCGTACAGCGGCAGCACTTCGGTGTGGCGGAAGCGGCGCTTGCCGAGCGCATGGTGGAGGTCGCGGATCTCGCGCTCGCCGGGCAGGAACACGAGCACGTCGCCGGTTGCGTCTTCGCGGGTGATTTCCTCGAGCGCAGCGAGGATCTCTTCATTGATGCCGCGCTCGCGGCGCTCACGCTTCCCGGCATCGCGCGCGTCTTCGCCGGACTCTTCATCGTCACGCGCACCATCCAGCGGGCGATAGCGCACCTCCACCGGATAACTGCGACCCTCGACTTCGAGCACCGGCGCATCGTTGAAATGCCGCGCGAAGCGCGACGTGTCGATCGTCGCCGAGGTCACGATGACTTTCAGGTCGGGCCGCTTCGGCAGCAATTGCCGCAGATAGCCGAGCAGGAAATCGATGTTGAGGCTGCGTTCGTGCGCCTCGTCGATGATCAGCGTGTCGTAGGCCGACAACCAGCGATCCGATTGCATCTCCGCGAGCAGGATGCCGTCGGTCATGAACTTGATCTGCGTCGCCGGGCCGACCTGGTCGTTGAAGCGCACCTGGAAACCGACCGCGCCGCCGACCTGCACGCCCAGCTCCTGCGCGACGCGACGCGCGACGCTGCGCGCCGCGATCCGGCGCGGCTGCGTGCAGCCGATCATGCCCGCCGCGCCGAGGCCGGCCGCGAGGCAGAGCTTCGGCAATTGCGTGGTCTTGCCCGAACCGGTTTCGCCGGCGATCACCACGACCTGGTGCGCGCGGATCAATTCGATGATCTTCGCGGCCTCGCGCGCGATCGGCAGGCTGTCGTCGAATGTCGGCGTCGGCGCGGACGCAGCGCGCGCCTCGACCGCCGCACGCGACGCCGCCAGCGCGTTCTCGAACGCGACGCGCGCGCCCGTGTCGGATGACGCCTTGCGCCACGCGGTGTGCAGCCGCAACAACCGCGCACGGTCGCGCGTCGATGCGCCATGCAGCGGATCGGAAGAGGGTGTCATCGCGATCATCGGGATCGATTCGGCCCGATGCTCGATGGATTGTCCATGCCGCACATGTCCCCTGCCCGCGAATTGCTCCAGCGCATCTTCGCTATTCCCGCGTTCCGCGGCCTGCAAGGGTGCGATCGTAAAGCATCCGGGCGTCGGCATCGCCGATCGCGCTGGCCGGCATCGATCGTGGCTGCAGCGCAGAGAATGCTGAACCGATGCCTGTTCCACGCCGGAACAAGACGTATTCGGTGATACGCCTCACTTTCGCGAAGCGTGGATGACCGATACTGAATCCGCCTCCCGTCACAGGTCGTCGATTCTTGAACCTTTCGTTCGCCAACCCCGCTTCCGGCCCGGCGCTCGCCGACCGGTTGCTGCAGGCGACCACGCCAGCGCAGGTAGCCGGCGTGTTGCTCGACAGCAAGGCCGCAATGGCGCCTGCGGGAACCTGCGTGCTTTGGTCGAGCGTCTGGCCGGACGGCATCGAAGGCGTGCCCGCACATTGCATCCAGGATGCCGCCATTGTCGCCGACGCGATCGCAGCCGTGCGGGCCAGCCGCAAAGCGGGGGGCACATCGCTGCGGAACGAGGTGCTATGCGACCAGGACGCAACCGTCGCGGTGCTGCATGTCCCGCAATCGGTCGACACATTGTCGCCGGAGGCACTGCAGTCGGTCGGCGCGCGCATGGCCGAAGTCCTCGCGATCCAGCGCCTTCATGGCGCCGTCGCCCGGCTGGCGCAGACCGAGCAATTGCAGCGCGCATTGTTCGCGATCGCCGACATGGCCGGCTCCGACCTCGACATGCCGGACATGCTGCGCGGGCTGCACCGCATCGTCGGCGAACTGATGTACGCCGAGAATTTCTTCATCGCGCTGTAAGATCCGGTCCCTGACAGCAACCGCTTCATGTATTTCGTCGACAGCGTCGACGACCTGGAGCTCAACGGCGTCGAAATGCCGCTCGACGAGATCAAGCACGGCCCGACCTGGTGGACGATCCACGATCGCAAGCCTTTGATGGGCAACGACGACGAGTTGCGGGCGCAGGTATCGGGGCCGTACATCATCCATGGCGCCGACAGCAGCGACTGGCTCAGCGTGCCGATGCTGCGCGACGGCCATGTGCGTGGCATCCTGGTGGTGCAGAGCTACCTCGCGGAAATGCATTTTTCCAGCACCGACCGGGCCCTGCTCGGATTCGTCGCAGAGCACATCCTGACCGCGCTGGAACGCAAACAGGGCCAGGAAGAACTGGAGCGGCGCGTCGAGGAGCGCACGCACGCCCTGGCACAGACCAACCATGACCTCGGACGCGAGGTGCGCGAACGCGAACGTGGCGAGCGCTTGCAAGCAGCGCTATACCAGATCACTGCGTTGGCCAGTACCGACGAAAGCAGCGATCGCTTTTTCGGTCACGTGCATGCCGCGGTTTCCGCCTTGCTCAATGCGGAAAACTTCTACATCGCCCTGTTGTCGGAGGATGGCTCCACCCTGGAGTTCGTCTACTGGGCCGATCGACACGAGCCGCATCCGGCGGCGCGTCCGCTCGGCCGCGGTTTGACCGAATACATCCTGCGTAGCGGGACCACCCATTTGATCGATGATCGGCAGGCCGCGCGCAAGCTGGTCGAGGCCGGCGAGATCGGCGCGGAATACCTGGATTCGCCCACCCATTGCTGGCTCGGCGCGCCCCTCATCGGCGCCGACGCGACAATCGGAGTGGTAGCGGTGCAGAGCTACACACCCGAGGTCAGTTACGACCAGCGCGACGCCGAGCTGCTGACCTTCGTTTCCTACCAGCTCGCCAGCAGCATCCAGCGTCGCCGCGCCGCCGAAGCCCTGCACGAATCGAACCTGCGGCTGGAAGAGCGCGTGGAGGAACGGACCTGCGAACTGCGCGCACAGATCGGCGTACGCGAACAGGTCGAAGCCAAGCTGCAGCACCAGGTGATGCACGACTCGCTGACTGGATTGCCGAACCGCTTGTACTTGCGCGACCGCGTCGAGCGCGCGATCGCCGGCGTGCGGCGCAACGCGAAGCGACCCTTCGCCCTGCTCTACCTGGACGTCGACCGGTTCAAGGTCATCAACGACAGCCTCGGCCACCTCGCCGGCGACAATGTGCTGCAGGAAGTCGCGCGACGACTCGGCGAATGCGTGCGCGAACCCGACGTCGTGGCGCGCCTGTCCGGCGACGAATTCGCCATCCTGCTGGAGGACTCGCCGCTGCCGCAGACCGCGTGCAAGGTCGCGCAGCGCGTGCTGGAAACATTGCATCGCCCGCTGCTGATCGACGACCACGAACTGCATCCGTCCGCCAGCATCGGCATCGCGATCGGCGACCGCCGCTACCACACGACCGACGAACTGCTGCGCGACGCCGACATCGCGCTGTACCGCGCCAAGAGCGCGGGGCGCCATCGCTTCGTGCTGTTCGACGAGTCGCTGCAGCGCACCGCGATGGACGTGCTCGGGGTGGAAAACGAGTTGCGCACCGCGCTCGTGGAAGGCCAGTTCGAACCGTATTTCCAGCCGCTGGTGCGGCTTGCCGACGGCGTCACCATGGGCTACGAGGCGCTGGTGCGCTGGCACCATCCGCAACGCGGCACGTTGCTGCCCGGCGAGTTCCTGAGCGTGGCCGAGGACAGCGGCCAGATCGAGGCGATCGACTGGCAGATGTACCGGATGGCCTGCCTCGCCGGCGCCGACCTCGTGCGCGATGGCGGCTACATCACCATCAACGTCTCGCCGCGCCACTTCCAAAACGAGGACTTCGACACGCACCTGCTGATCGTCGCCTCGGAAGCCGGTTTCGATCCGGCCAAGCTGCGCATCGAAGTCACCGAAGGCACCCTGCTCGGCGACCCCACGGCGGTGGCCAAGGTCCTGCAGCGGTTGCGCGAGGCCTGCATCGATGCCGCGCTCGACGATTTCGGCACTGGCTATTCCTCGCTCGGCTACGTGCACCAGTTCCCGCTGAAGATGATCAAGATCGACCGCTCCTTCGTCAGACCGCTCGGCGCCGAAGAAGCGCCGCGGAGCCTCGCGGTGATCGGAGCGATCATCGCGCTGACGCGCTCGCTGGGGCTGGATGTCATCGCCGAGGGCATCGAGACCGACGAGCAGCGCCGGATCCTGCTCGAGATGGGATGCGTGTACGGCCAGGGCTACCTGTTCGGCCGCCCGCATCCGGCGGCGCACTGGCACGGCCACGGGGACGCCGCGTAAGGATTTGCGCACGGCATGGGCCTGGTTCGCGCTTGTCGTTTCACGCGTTTGTTACCCTAGAGGCACATGCCTCCTGCCCACGCACCGTCCCCAGCCCGCGAATCGCTCGGGCGCATCTTCGGTTATCCCGCGTTTCGCGGCCCTCAGGAAGCGATCGTCGACCACCTGGTCGCAGGCGGCGACGCGCTGGTGCTGATGCCGACCGGCGGCGGCAAGTCGCTGTGCTACCAGATTCCAGCGCTGCTGCGCGACGGCACCGGCATCGTGGTCTCCCCGCTGATCGCGTTGATGCAGGACCAGGTCGAGGCGCTCGAACAACTCGGCGTGCGCGCGGCGTTCCTGAATTCGTCGCTGGCTGCAGATGCCGCGGCGGCGGTCGAACGCCAGTTGCTCGCCGGCGAACTCGACCTGCTCTACGTCGCGCCCGAACGCCTGCTGATGCCGCGCTTTCTGGCGCTGCTCGAACGCAGCCGCATCGCCCTGTTCGCGATCGACGAAGCGCACTGCGTATCGCAATGGGGGCACGACTTCCGGCCGGAATACCGCGAGCTCAACCTGCTGCACGAGCGCTGGCCGCAGGTTCCACGCATCGCGCTGACCGCGACGGCCGACCCGCCGACGCGGCGCGAGATCGTCGAACGCCTGCAACTGGAAGACGCGCAGCAGTTCATCAGTTCGTTCGACCGGCCGAACATCCGCTACCGCGTCGTGCAGAAGGACAATGCGCGCAAGCAATTGCTCGATTTCCTCGCCGCGCATCGCGACGCCGCAGGCATCGTGTATTGCCTGTCGCGCAAAAAGGTCGAGGAAACGGCCGCATTCCTCGCCGGCCATGGTTTCGCCGCGCTGCCCTACCACGCGGGCCTGAGCGCACAGACGCGCAGCGCTAACCAGCGCCGGTTCCTGCGCGAGGACGGCGTGGTGATCGTCGCGACGATCGCGTTCGGCATGGGCATCGACAAGCCCGACGTGCGTTTCGTCGCGCACATGGACCTGCCGAAATCGCTGGAAGGCTACTACCAGGAAACCGGCCGCGCGGGCCGCGATGGCGAGGCCGCCGACGCATGGCTGTGCTATGGGCTCGGCGACCTGGTCACGCTCAAGCAGATGATCGAGCAATCCGAATCCGGGGAGGAGCGCAAGCGGCTGGAACGCCGCAAGCTCGATGCCTTGCTCGGCTATTGCGAATCGACCGTGTGCAGGCGCCACCTGTTGCTCGCAGGCTTCGGCGAGGACTACGCGCGCGCATGCAGGAATTGCGACAACTGCCTCGATCCTCCGCAATGCTGGGACGCGACCGTCGAAGCGCAGAAGGCGCTGTCGTGCGTGGCGCGCACCGGCCAGCGGTTCGGCGCGGCGCACGTGATCGACGTGCTGCGCGGCGCGGAGACCGAAAAGATCGCCCAGTTCGGCCATGCCAGGCTCAGCACGTACGGGATCGGCGCCGACCTCGATGCGAAGCAGTGGCGCGGCGTCTTCCGGCAGCTGGTCGCGGCTGGCGTGCTGGACATCGACACCGAGGGATACGGCGCGCTGCGCCTGACCGAAGCCAGCCGCCCGGTGCTGCGCGGCGAGCGGAAGATCGAACTGCGCCGCGACATCGAACGCAAGCACGGGAAGACCGCCCGGGCGACGCGCACGGCGACCGCGGCAGCCGACCTCCCGCTGCACGCGGTGCCGCGCTTCGATGTTCTGCGCTCGTTGCGCGCCCGCCTCGCGCGCGAACAGAACGTGCCCGCGTACGTGATCTTCCACGACGCGACGCTGCGCGCGATTGCGCTCGCACAACCAACCGACCTGGATGCATTGGCCGATATCAGCGGCGTCGGCATCAGCAAGCTCGAACGCTATGGCGGCCAGGTGCTGGATGCATTGCAGGCCATGGACGCATAGGCTGCCTGGTGCGCGCATTGCGCGGATTGCGCGCGGACATGGGGTAGCATGGATTCGCGATGAATGCGAAATCCGCCGACGAAAAACCGGATGCCGACGCTTCGGCGCGGTCGCGGGCGGAACGGGAAATCCTGGCGATCGAGGCGCGCAACCGCACCCTCTTCGAGCTCGCTCCCGACGGCATCCTGATCGCCGACCCGCAGAGCTACTACCTCGACGCCAATCCCGCCATGTGCCGGATGCTCGGGTACGCCCGCGTGGAGCTGGTCGGCAAGCACGCCTCCGACATCGTCGCACCGGGCGAGGCACCGCACATCGGGCCAGCGCTCGACGCGATCGGGTCGACCGCGCAGTACGAGCGCGAATGGACCTTCCGGCGCAAGGATGGCTCCACCTTCGATGCGGACGTGATCGCGGCGGCGATGCCTGACGGCAACCTGATGGCGATGGTCCGCGACATCACGGCGCACAAGCAGCGCGAGCACGAAATCGAGCGCATTTCCAGGCTCTATGCGGCACTGAGCCATGTGAACCAGGCCATTGCCTGGGCCAGCAGCAGCGACGCATTGCTCCGCAAGATCTGCCAGGCGCTGGTCGAACACGGCGGATTCCGGATGGCGTGGATCGGCTGGCACGATCCGGAAACCGATCGCCTGCTTCCGGTCGCCGATTGGGGCGACGAAGACGGATACATCCGCAGTATCGCCGTCTACGCCGACGACCGGCCGGAAGGCCGCGGCCCATCCGGCATCGCATTCCGCAGCGGCCGTTCCTGCATCAGCAACGATTTGCTCAACGACCCCGCCACCCTGCCCTGGAGCGCGGAACAGATACGACGCGGCTTCCGCGCGGCGGCGGCTTTCCCGGTCCGCTCGAACAACAGGATCTGCGCGGCCCTGAGCGTGTATTCGGATGAGCCGTGGTTTTTCCAGGACAAGGAGATCGCATTGCTGGAGGAAGCCGCAGGGGACATTTCCTTCGCCCTCGACAACCTCGCGCGCGAGCAGCAACGATGCAGGACCGAGGCGCAGGTGCGAAGCGAGAAACGATTCTCCGACACGATGATCGACAGCGTGCCCGGCATCCTCTACTTCTGCGACGAGGGCGGGCGATTCCTGCGCTGGAACCGGAATTTCGAGACTGTCTCCGGATATTCCGCGGAGGAGATCGGCAGGATGCGCCCGCTCGACTTCTTCGCGGGATCCGACAAGCCGCTGCTGGCGCCAAGGATCGCGGAGGTGTTCGAAAAGGGTGCATCGTCCATCGAGGCGGAATTCGTCGCCAAGGACGGCACCGCCACCCCCTATTTTCTTACCGGCCGGCGCGTGGAGTACGAGGGAGCGCCGTGCCTGGTCGGGGTGGGCATCGACATCTCCGAGCGCAGGCGCGCCGAGGATCGCCTCACCGAGAGCGAACGCAAGTATCGCGAACTGGTGGAACACGCCAACAGCATCATCCTGCACTGGTCGCGCGACGGCCGGATCATCTTCCTCAACGAATTCGGCCAACGCTTCTTCGGCTACACCGAAGCGGAGATCCGCGGCCGCCATGTCGTCGGCACGATCGTCCCGAAAACGGACAGCGACGGACTCGACCTGCAAGCGCTGATGGACGAGATCTGCAGGAACCCGGCGGCGTTCGAGCAGAACGTCAACGAAAACGTACGCCGCAATGGCGAGCGTGCGTGGATCGCGTGGACCAACAAGGTCGCGCTGGACCCGCAGGGCGAGGTCGCGGAAATCCTGAGCATCGGCACCGACATCACCGCGCGCAAGCGGGCCGAGGAGGAATTGCGGGCGACCCAGGCAGGCCTGGAGCAGCGCGTCGTCGAACGCACCGCCGAACTTGCCGAAGCGATGCGCGCCGCAGAGGCCGCCGACCGCATCAAGTCGGCTTTCCTCGCCACCATGTCGCACGAATTGCGCACGCCGCTGAATTCCATCATCGGGTTCACCGGCATCGTCCTGCAGGGACTGGCCGGACCGCTGAATCCCGAGCAGACCAGGCAACTCGGCATGGTGCGAAGCAGCGCGCGCCACCTGCTGGAACTCATCAGCGACGTGCTGGATATCTCCAAGATCGAGGCCGGCCAGCTGGAAGTCCGCGCGAAATCATTCGACCTGCGCGAGTCGCTCGAACGCGTGGTCGCCCTGGTCAGGCCAATGGCCGAAAAGAAGGCCCTCGGCCTCGACCTGCTCATCGCGCCCGGTATCGCGGACATGGTGAGCGACCGCCGGAGGGTGGAACAGATCCTGCTCAACCTGCTCAACAATGCGATCAAGTTCACCGAACGCGGCGGCGTGACGCTGACGGCGGATAGGGTCGAGGCATCCGCTGGCGGACCGTCCGCAACATCCGTGTGCCTGCGGGTCGAAGACACCGGCATCGGCATCCGGTCAGACAACCTGGGCAAGCTCTTCCAGCCATTTCATCAGATAGACTCGGGCTTGACCCGGCAACACGAGGGCACCGGCCTCGGCCTGGCGATCTGTCGCCGACTCAGCGCGCTGTTGGGCGGCGGAATTGTCGCAACCAGCGAATGGACGATAGGCAGCACCTTCACCGTCACCCTACCCCTGCAACGGTCATCCGCAACATGAGTCGTACCATCCTGCTGATCGAAGACAACGCGCAGAACCGCTATCTGGCGACGTTCCTGCTCGAGCGGAATGGATTCGCCGTGGTGGCGGCAGTGGACGGCCCGGATGGCATTGCGAAAGCGCAGCAGGTCCAGCCCGACCTCATCCTGCTCGATATCCAGTTGCCCGGGATGGACGGCTATGCCGTGGCCCGCGCCTTGCGCGGCATCCCGTCGCTGCTCGACACGCCGATCGTCGCGGTGACGTCCTACGCGATGGTGGGCGACCGGGAAAAATCGCTGGAAGCCGGCTGCAACGGCTATATCGAGAAACCGATCGACCCGGAGACGTTCGTCGCGGAAATCATGCATTTCGGTCCACCGACGACCATTGTCGGGGCTACGCCATGACCAGTGTCTTGATCGTCGACGACAAGGAAGAGAACCTCTACTACCTGGAAGCCTTGTTCACCGGCAACGGTTACACGGTGACGACGGCCCGCCACGGCGCCGAGGCACTGGTGAAGGCCAGGCAATCCCCGCCCGACATCCTCGTCTCCGACCTGCTGATGCCGGTGATGGACGGCTACACGCTGCTGCGCCACTGGAAGCTTGACGCGCGCCTCGCGCGGATCCCGTTCATCGTTTACACCGCGACCTACACCGAAGCCGAGGATGAGCAGCTTGCGCGCAGCCTCGGTGCGGATGCCTTCATCCTCAAGCCCACCGAGCCGGAGGTGTTCATCGCCCGGATTCGCGAGGTGCAGGCGCGGACCGCGTCGGCCGCGCCAACCATGCCGGCAGCCCCGATCGGCGACGAAAGCGCGCTGATGAAGGTGTACAGCGAAACCCTCATACGCAAGCTCGAACAGAAATCGCTGCAGCTGGAAGAGACCAACCGCGCGCTGCAGGAAAGCGCGATCAGGATCAACCGGCTCAATCGCGTGTACGCGGTGCTCAGCCAGATCAATGCCCTGATCGTCCGCGCCGCCGACCGCGCCGAACTGTTCGACGAAGCGTGCCGAATCGCGGTGGTGGCAGGCGGATTCCGCATGTCCATGATCGGCATCCTCGACCGCGGCACAAAGGCGACCGTCGTCGCAGCATCCGCCGGCAAGGACGCAAAGCTCGTGGAGGCGGTCGGCAACATCCTGTCGGCCAGCGCAGACGCATCCAACACGCTGGTAGCACGGGTCATGCGCGAGAAGCTCGCGCACGTCGTCAACGACTCGCAGAACGACCCCAGGGTCCTGCTGTCGAGGGAATACACGGAATACGGCGTGCGTTCGCTCGTCGTCCTGCCGCTGGTCGTCGCCGATGCAGCGGTCGGCGTACTCGCCCTGTTCGCCAGCGAGACCGATTTCTTCCACGACGAGGAAATGAAGCTGCTGGGCGAACTCGCTGGCGACGTCGCGTTCGCGATCGACCACATCGACAAGCGCGAACGACTCGAATACCTGGCCTACTACGATGCGGTCACCGGTCTCGCGAACCGCACGCTGTTCCTCGAACGGGTGGCGCAATACATCCGCAGCGGCGCCGGCGACGGACAGGAGGTCGCGCTGTTCCTGTTCGACCTCGAGCGCTTCAAGAACATCAACGACAGCCTTGGCCGCAGCGCCGGCGACGCGCTGCTGAAACAGGTCGCGGATTGGATGTCGCGCAACGCGGGCGATTCCAACCTGCTGGCGCGAGTGGCTGCCGACCACTTCGCATTCGTGCTGCCCGAAGTCAGGCCGGATGGCGACCTCGCGCGCCTGCTCGAAGCAACCATGGACAGGTTCCTGCAGCATCCCTTCAGCCTTGATGGGAACACGTTCCGGATCGCCGCCAAGGCCGGCGTCGCGGTGTACCCGCGGGACGGCGACAGCGCCGACACCCTGTTCAAGCACGCCGAGGCGGCGCTCAAGAAAGCCAAGTCGAGCGGCAACCGCTACCTGTTCTTCAACAAGTCCATGACCGAAAGGGTGGCATCCAACCTCACCCTGGAAAACCAGTTGTACTACGCGCTCGGCAACGACGAGTTCGTGTTGCACTACCAGCCTCAGGTGAACCTCGATACCCGCCAGGTCGTCGGCGCCGAGGCGCTGATCCGCTGGAACGATCCAAGGACGGGGCTGGTACCGCCGAACCTGTTCATTTCGGTGCTCGAGGAAACCGGCCTCATCCATGAAGTCGGACGCTGGGCGCTGCACAAGGCCATTTCGGACTACCTGCGCTGGCGCGATGCCGGCCTGCCGGCAGTGCGCATCGCGGTCAACGTATCGCCGCTGCAACTGCGCAATCGCGCGTTCGTCGCGGAGATCGAACAGTCGTGCGCGATCGATCCCCGCGCCGCGGCCGGGCTGGAACTGGAAATCACCGAAGGCATGGTCATGGAAAACGTCGAGCACGGCATCGCGAGCCTGCGCGCGATCCGCGCCCTCGGCGTGTCGATCGCGATCGACGATTTCGGCACCGGGTTTTCATCGCTCAGCTACCTGTCGCGGTTGCCGCTGGATATCCTGAAAATCGACCGCTCGTTCGTGAACGACCTGACTTCCGGACCCGACGGCGTGTCGCTGGTGACCAACATCATCACGCTCGCGCATTCGCTCAAGCTCAACGTCGTTGCCGAGGGCGTCGAGACCGAGGAGCAGGCCCGCCTGCTGCGATTGCTGAAATGCGACGAGATGCAGGGCTTCCTGTTCAGCAGGCCGGTTCCCTGCGACGACTTCGAACGGCGCTTCCTCGCGCCGAATGCTGCGGGCGCGTGAGCATGCGCGCGTGCTCGCCTCCGACCATGCGACCGCGCCAGGACGCGCGTACACCGGCCAGCGCGACGGGCGCCGAAACACGGGGCCGACCGCCAGGACTGCGATGAACTCGCGACGCGGACGATCGGACCCGGACCCCGCGATGGCGGCTGCCGCACGTCGTCTTTCGTTGCGTTCCCTGGCCTGGCCATTCCTGCTGCTGTTGTCCGGGACGGGCGCGTCCTGGCGCGTCGCGGAACTCGAGCACCGCACCGAGCGCGAGTCGCAGCGGCTGGCCGTACAGGCGGACCTGGAACCGATCCGGAGCGCCTTGAGCCGCGAGTTGTTCGGCACCATCGAGCTGACCGAGGGCATTCCCGCGCTGATCGCGGTCGAAGGCGACATCCCCGAAGCGAGGTTCCACGCACTGGCCGCGCAGTTGCTCCGGCGCAGCGACCTGGTCCGCAACGTCGCGGTCGCCCCGTCGAATGTCGTCCGCTTCGTCCATCCGGTCGCAGGCAACGAACGGATCGTCGGCCTCGACCTGCGGGCATCGCCGGACAAATGGCCCAGCGTCGAACGCATGCTGCGGGAGCGGCGGCTGGTCGTCGCCGGCCCGGCCCGGCTCGTCGAAGGCGGGACCGGCGTGATCGCACGCGTACCGATCTACACCAGCGGGGCCGCCGACGCGGCGCATTACTGGGGGCTGACCTCGACGGTGATGGATTTCGACCGGCTGCTCGCACGGACGCCACTGGCGAGCACCGCGCAACGCCTGTCGATCGCGATGCGCGGGGTGGACGGCCTCGGCGAACGCGGTGCGCTTTTCTGGGGCGATCGGACCGTGTTCGATGGCGCACCGGTCGTCGTGGATGTCCCGCTGCCGTCGGGAAGCTGGCAGCTTGCCGGAATTCCACGCGGAGGCTGGCTGCCCTGGCGTCCGTGGACGTCGCGCTGGTTCCTGGCAGGCGGCGCGCTGTCGGCAATCCTCGCGGCGCTGCTGTCGCGCCTGCTGCATACCGGCGAGGCGCGCCAGCGCGAAGTATTCGAGCGGCGGGCGGCGCTGGAAGCGCTGGAGGAAAGCGAACGGAAGCTGCGCGCGATCTTCGAGCAGGCCCCGCTGGGCATTGCGGTGATCGATTCCGTGACCGGCCGCTTCCAGACGATCAACCAGCGCTACTGCGAGATCGCCGGCTACACCGAGGCCGAAATGCTGGAGCGCAGCTTCCAGCAGATCACCCACCCCGACGACCTCGCGGCAGACCTCGCTGGCATGCAGGCGATGCGCGAGGGTCGGCTGCGCCAGTTCCGGATGGAGAAGCGCTACCTCCGCAAGGACGGATCCACGGTATGGGTGGGGCTGACCTCGGTGTCGTTGTGGGGATCGCAGGAACCGGAGTCGCAACACCTGGCGATGGTCGAGGACATCACCGAGCAGAAGCACGCGGAAGAATCGCTGCAACGGCGCTACCACGAGTTGTCCGCGATCCACGAGGCATCCCAGCACCTGCAGCACCCGCTGTCGCCCGAGGCGCTGTCGCGGGAGGTGATCGCGGTCCTCGAATCGATCCTGAGCTACGAATACGGCGCGGTCCTGCTGGTCGACGAGGCCAGCGGCAAGCTGCAGGCCTTCGCGATCAGCGCACAGCGCCACGGCGCCGATGCCGCCGCAGCGGACCTGCGGCATATCGCGGCGATGGACCCGCGCGTCGACATCGGCATCACCGGATGGGTCGCCAGGCATGGCCAGGCGCAACGACTTGGCGACGTCCGCAGCGACCCCCGCTACCTCCCCGTGCGCGAACAAGTCCGCTCCGAGCTGTGCGTGCCGCTGCTGGTGAATGGCAAGGTCATCGGCGTGGTCAACGTCGAGTCGGCCAGGCCCGATGCCTACACCGAGGAGGACGAACGCGTCCTGCAAACCGTGGCCGCACAGATCGGCATCGCGATCCAGAATACGATCCTGCGTGCCGAGCTGGAAGCCAACAACCGCGAACTGGAACAGCGCGTGGCCGATCGCACCGCCGAGTTGAGCCTCGCGCGCGAGCGCGCCGAATCGGCCGACCGGCTCAAGTCGGCCTTCCTCGCCACCATGTCGCACGAACTGCGCACGCCGCTGAACTCGATCATCGGTTTCTCCGGCATCGTGCTCCAGGGCCTGTCCGGGCCCCTCACCGACGAACAGCGCAAGCAACTCGGGATGGTCCGCAGCAGCGGGCGCCACCTGCTGGCGCTGATCAGCGACATTCTCGACATCTCGAAAATCGAGGCAGGCGAGTTCCGGGTGATGCTTGCACCGTTCAACGTGCGCGCCGTGCTCGAACGCGCGGTCGACACGTTGCGCCCGTTGGCGTCGGCCAGGAAGCTCGCGTTGCGGGCGGAGATCGGCGCGGACGTGGCCGGGATGGAGAGCGACGAGCGACGGGTCGAACAGATCCTGCTGAACCTGTTGAACAACGGCCTGAAATTCACCGAGCGCGGCGAGGTGTCGCTGCGCGCCACGATCGAAGGCGGTTGCCTGCACGTGGCGATCGCCGATACCGGGATGGGGATCCGGCCCGAGCACATGGAGCTGCTGTTCCGGCCGTTCCAGCAGATCGACAGCGGGCTGGCGCGCAACCACGAAGGCACCGGGCTGGGGCTGGCGATCTGCCGGAGGCTGGCGGACCTGCTGGGCGGACAGATCCGCGCGGAGAGCGAATGGGGCCGGGGCAGCACGTTTACGGCAATCCTGCCGCTTCGGCCTTCGGAGCCCTGGGTCGCCAGGGCTTGAACCTGCAGGACTGGCCGTTGCAGCTCACGCGATGTCGTCGTGCAACGGCAGGGCGACCGCGGCGACCGCGCGGACGACCGCCGGCCGGCTCGGCAACGCTTTCAGCCCGAAGCACGGCCGCAGCCAGCTGATCCGGCTGACGATCCAGCTGATCAGGTAGCAACCAGCCACCGTGCCGGCCAGCACCAGCAGCGGCTCCAGCACCGGGCCAAGGCGATAAGGGATCAGCACATAGGCGATGCCGATGATCAGGCTCTGGTGGAGCATGTACCACGGGTACACCGACTCATTCGCCCACGGCAGCCAGCGGAACGGACGATTGAGCAGGGCATGGCCCCAGCCGACGATCGCGAGCAGCATCGTCCACATGTACAGGTTGCGCAGGACCTGCTGGAACGGCACGTCCTGCGACCAGATCTGGTCGAGGAAGGTGTAGGCCGCGCCCAGCAGCAGCGCCGTCGAGAGCGTCCACCAGCGCAGCCGCTTCACTTCGGTCCAGAATCCCGCGTCGCGGGCGATCACGAAGCCGTACAGGAACACGGTGAAGTACATCGGGTGGCGGTACCAGTCGTGGATCAGGTCGCCGGTGTCCGGGTAGTGCGACTGCAGGGTCATCGTGTAAGCGATCAGCGGCAGCGTCGGCAGGGTCATCAGCCAGAACCCGCGCAGTCCGCAGAACCACGCCTTCAGTGCCTGGCCGGCGCGACTGTTCAGCGGCCACGCGAGCAATGCCAGCACGCCGGTATAGACCCACAGGTAGGCCAGGTACCACAGATGGTTCCATGTATAGCCGGTCTTCCAGCCGCTGAAGGCGTCTTTCGGCCACGGCTTGTGGCTCCAGTAATCGAGCAGGAACTGGCCGAAGCCCGGCTTGACGAGGCCGTTGGTCACGCCCTGCGCATACGGCTGGATCGGGATCACCACCAGCATGCCGAACACCAGCGGCAACAGCAGCCGCCAGGTCCTTTTCGCGAAGAACCGCCCGGCCTGCTCGCCGCGCAGCAGGAACGCCGCGGCCATCCCCGAGATCAGGAAAATCAGGTCCATCCGCCAGCGGTTGATGAAGATCATCGGGTGCTGCAGCCAGGCCGCCCACTCCGTCGTCGCGTACGAACTCTTGATATGGAATCCCCAGTCGGCGACGTACAGCATGCCGAGGTGGTAGAGGATCAGCAGCGCGAACGCGAGTGCACGCAGGGCATCGATATCGTGGCGGCGGTTCATGGGACTTTCCGTTGGGGGTGATGCCGCCAGACTGGCCAAACCGCGCGAAACCGCCCAGCACAAGGGGTCCAAGGGTGGCCCCCGGTGACGAGATGCGGCTCCGGGGGACGAATTGCGGGGCGGATTCCGGCCCCTGCCCCTAAACTGCGCGCATGAATGCCGTGACGCCCCCCTCGCCGCCGCCCGCAGTCCGCACCCTGCTCGACCGTTACCAACCGTGGCGACGCTGGGTCGAGCCGGGGTTCTGGATCTTCGTCTACCTGCTGCAGGCCGCGATCAATTCGGTGGTCACGATCATGGACGTGGACCGGGCGCATGCCGGCTACGCGTCGTGGGAAGTCATGGTCTGGGAGTGGACGAGCCACCTCGTCGGGCTGGCGCTGGTGCCGGCCGTGATCGCGTTCGAGCGCCGCTTCACCCTCGACTTCGGCCATTTCCGCCGCAACATCCCGCTGCACGTCCTGGCCAGCGTCGCGTACTGTGTCGCGCATGTCGCCGGGATGGTCGCCTTGCGCCATCTCGCCTATGGCTGGCATGGGGCGCACTACGACTTCGGTGACTGGCCGCGCCAACTGTTCTACGAGTACCTCAAGGACTGGCGGACCTACGGCGGCATCCTGCTCGTCGTCGGGACTTACCAGCTGCTGCTGTTGCGGCTGCAGGGCGAAGCACGGCTGCTGGACGCCCCCGACGAAGGCATCGAGCCCCCGGAACCGATCGAACGCCCCGAGCGATTCCTCGTGCGCAAGCTCGGCAAGGAATTCCTGGTTGCCGCGAACGACATCGAATTCCTGCAGGCTTCGGGCAACTACGTGAACCTGCACGTGCGCGGCCGCGACTACCCGCTGCGCATCACCATGGCCGCGATCGAACCGCGCATGGACCCGACCCGTTTCGTGCGCGTGCACCGCAGCTGGATGGTCAACCTCGACTGCATCGCCGAGATCGAACCCCTCGACACCGGCGACGCCCGCCTGCAACTGCACGACGGGACGAAGGTGCCGTGCAGTCGGCGCTACCGGGCGGTGCTGAAGCGGTAGGCGAAAGCCCCCTCACCCGACCTGCGGCCACCCTCTCCCCGCTTGCGGGGCGAGGTATACGCCGTTCCTTCTCCCTGCGAGCGAGGGATACGCCGTACCTTCTCCCTGCGAGTGGGGGGTACGCCGTTCCTTCTCCCTGCGAGCGGGGGGTACGCCGTTCCTTCTCCCTGCGAGCGGGGGGTACGCCGTTCCTTCTCCCTGCGAGCGGGGGGTACGCCGTTCCTTCTCCCTGCGAGCGGGGAGAAGGTGCCGCAGGCGGATGAGGGGCAGCATCCAACCCCCGCCTCACACGATCCGCGCGACCGCCGGAATCCTGCGCACCATCGCGCTCAAACCCCAGCTCAGCGCGACCGCGCCAGTGAAGACCGGCGCCGCCTTTGCATAACCGGGCAAGGGCGCATCCAGCAGTGCGAATTGCAGCCAGGTCACGCTCGCGTAGTGCAGCAGGTAGATGCCGTACGCATTCGCGCCGAGGCTGTCGAGCACGCCACGGGCCTTGCCGGCGAAGCGCAGGAACAGGGCGAGCGCGGCGTTCACCGTGACCCCGCCTCCCAATGCGACCGCGCATCCGGGACTCGGCGCGAGTCCTCAAATGCCTTCGAGGTAGGCCGCTTCGCCGTGGATCGACTCATCGAGGCCGGCCGCCTCGCCTGCTTCATCGACTTTCACCGGCGTGATGCGATCGATCAACCACAACATCCCGTAGGTGAAGACGAAGGCCCACGCCGACGACAATGCGACCGCGCCGAGCTGGACGAAGAAGAAATGCGGGTTGCCGTGCATCAGGCCGTCGGTGCCAGCCGGATTGAACGCGGTGGTCGCGAACACGCCGCACAGGACGATGCCGAGCGCGCCGCCGACGCCGTGCACACCCCACACATCGAGCGCGTCGTCCCAGCCGAGCCGGTTCTTCAGCGCCACCGCGTAGAAACAC
>JBBQHA010000030.1:0-27504 GCA_038323475.1 Lysobacterales bacterium | reverse complement strand
CGCGGTTTCCTCGACTACCTCAATAGCCTGAGCCTGGAACGTATCGCCGACGGCGCCGAACGCCTGGGCAAGCGCTACGAGACCGCCGGCAACTGGGATTTCGTGCGCGGCCGGCCCGACGCATTCATGGACATTCTCGGCCTGCCGCCTGGGCCGCCTGATCGTCCGGAGCAGGGAGGACATGGCGGAGGCGGGGGCTTCCCGAGTGGTCCCGGGCCTGCGGATCGCGGGCCACCTCCGGGCGGTGGACCTCCTGGGGGAAGGCCGCCACCCGGGCAGCGACCACCACCTGGCCAACGGCCGCCACCGCCGGGATCGCGAGGATGGCCACCGCCGCCGCCGCCGCGCGACGGCCCCACCGAAATGCCACCGCCGGAAGGCCAGCCCCGGGATTGGTCGCCGCCCCCGGAATCCGGTCCGGATGGGGCGCGCCCAGGCAGCCAGGTCGCAGCTCCGGACATCGCGCGGCCAGCAGGCGAGCTGCCGCCTGCAGCGCATGCGGATCAACCGGCGTCGGGCGGTCCATCAACGCAGGAAGATGCATCGCGACCCGACGCGCAATCGTCGCAAGACGACCGGATCCCGTCGCCGGGCGATCGATCCGCGGACGTCGTGCCGATCGTGCGCGCGATCCCGCCACCGCCGGACGACCTGGCTCGTCCGCCGCCGCCACGGCCTGCCGGGCCGCTCGACCTACGGGCGCGGCTGCTGCTCGTCGATGCGGACGGCCATGCCGTCGTCGGCAATCCCGACGTGCCGCTCGACTCTCCCTCCATTCCGATCCTGAGCCATGGCGCGATGGTCGGACGGCTGCTGCTGGCGCCGATGCCGAAGCTGCGCGGCGACCTCGACCTGTCGTTCGCGCAGACCCAGTTGCACCATGCCTTGCTGATGGGCCTTGCCGTGCTGCTGGGTGCGTTGCTGTTGTCATGGCTGCTCGCGCGCTGGATGCTTGCGCCGATCCGCGCGCTGAGCGCCGGTTCGCGCGCGTTGGTCGCCGGCAACTTCGCGATGCGCATCCCGGCCACGCGCAGCGACGAACTCGGCGCGCTCGCCGAGGACTTCAACCGGCTCGCCGCGACGCTCGAGAAAAACCGCGATGCGCGGCGTCGCTGGGGCGCCGACATCGCGCATGAACTGCGTACGCCGATCAGCATCCTGCGCGGAGAGATACAAGCGCTGCAGGACGGAATCCGCAAGGTGGCGCCGGAGACGCTCGCTTCGTTGCAGGCCGAATGCGAGCGCCTCGCCGGCCTCGTCGAAGACCTCTACCAACTGTCGTTGTCGGACGTGGGCGCGCTCGCGTACCGGTTCGAACCGCTCGACCTCGGCGACCTGCTGCGCGATGTCGTGCAGTCGCATGCCGGCGCGATGAAGGACGCGGGCCTCGAATTGACCCTGGATGCGTCGTCAGTCGTGAACCTGCCGGTGCAAGGAGATGCGCAGCGACTGATGCAGCTGTTCGCCAACCTGCTGCGCAACGCATTGCGCTATACCACCGCGCCGGGGAAGGTGCGGATCGTCGCGCGGCGCGTGGGGAGCGATTGCGTGGTGGAAATGGACGACACCGCGCCCGGCGTGCCGCTGGCATCGCTGCCGCATCTGTTCGATCGCCTGTACCGCGTCGAGTCCTCGCGCAGTCGCGAGTTCGGCGGCGCCGGCCTCGGTCTTGCGATCTGCCGCAATATCGCGCTCGCGCATGGCGGCAACATCGTCGCATCGCCCTCGTCGATGGGCGGGCTGTGCATCGGCCTGCGCCTGCCGCTCGCTGGCGATGCGCGATGAATGCCGGCGCGCACGTGCTGATCGTCGAGGACGAGGCCAAGCTGGCGTCGTTGTTGCAGGACTACCTGCAGGCATCCGCGTATCGCGTCTCGGTACTGGCGGACGGCAGCGATGCCGCGCGGTGGGTGCGCGATCACGCGCCGGACGCGATCCTGCTGGACCTGATGCTGCCCGGCGTGGATGGCCTGAGCATCTGCCGCGCGATCCGCACGTTCTCGCAGGTGCCGATCCTGATGGTGACCGCGCGGGTGGAGGAGATCGACCGCCTGCTCGGCCTCGAACTCGGCGCCGACGATTACATCTGCAAGCCGTTCAGCCCGCGCGAAGTCGTGGCGCGGGTCAAGGCGGTGCTGCGGCGGGTGAGTGCGGAGAAGCAGGGCGTGGCCTCGCCGTTGCAATTCGACGACGAGCGCCAGGAGGCGCGGCTGCATGGCAAGGCCCTGCCGCTGACGCCGGTGGAGCTGCGGTTGCTGCGCGCGCTCGCGGCGCGACCCGGGCGGGTGCTGTCGCGCAGCCAGTTGATCGACGCGCTGTACCTCGACCACCGCGTGGTCAGCGACCGCACTGTCGACAGCCACATCAAGAACCTGCGCCGGAAGATGTTCGAGACCTGCAACGGCATCGACCCGGTGACGTCGATCTACGGGCTTGGCTACAAGCTGGAGTGGGGCATCGACTGAGGATCGTGGCGGCGAAGGACGGCATCGCGATTGCCCTGGATCAGCTGGGCTTGCCTGCGAACAGGACTACTTCGCGACCACGCGATTCCGCCCGGCCGCCTTCGCTGCATACAACGCATCATCCGCGCGTTGCAGCCAGGTCGCCAGGCTGTCGAGCGGACGGAACAGGGCGACGCCGAACGATGCGGTGACGATACCGGCCGGATCGATCGGCGTGGATGAGATCGCCGTGCGCATCATGTCGGCGATCTGCACGATGCCTTCGCCGCGCGCGCCGCGCACCAGCAGCAGGAATTCCTCGCCGCCCCAGCGCGCGAACACGTCGTCGCGGCGCAGCAGCGCCTCGCAGCGGCGCGCGATCTGGCGCAGCACTTCATCGCCGACCGGATGGCCGTGGCTGTCGTTGACGTTCTTGAAGTGATCGATGTCGAACAGGATCAGCGCGTCGTTCGTGTCCGGCGATGCGACCAGGTTCGTCAGCAGGTGTTCGCTGGCGCGCCGGTTGTACAGACCGGTGAGCCCGTCGCGCTCGGCGAGCGCCTGCATCTTCGCGCGATCGGCCTGCAGGGTGGACACCCATTGTTCAAGCCCGCGATGGAACGGGATGTAGACCAGCAGGAGCATCATCACCGGCCCGAGCGTGACCACGATGTCCATGCCGCGCGGGCTGTGCAGTTCGGCCGGATGCGTGAACAGGTAGGACAGGATCGGACCCGCCACCACCGACCACGCCACCGACGCGGCGATCAGGGCCAGTCGCGGACGCAGGAACACGATCATCGCCAGGATCAATGCGAGCAGCATCGAACTCATCGGCGGCAGGCTGTCGACCAGCGTCGCGCCCGCTGTGTCCATCGCGTGGATCGGATACACCCACGCCGGTATGGCGAGGCCGACCAGGCCAAGCACGAGTCCGGTCTGGATCACCTGGGTCATGCTGTCGGGTCGCAGCAACAACCAGACGAACAGGACCGACAACGACGACGCCAGGCCGATGGACATCGCCAGGTCGAGCTTCTGCGGCACGGCTTGGCGCGTGTGCAGCCAGGCGATGAACGCCGCGCCCAGCGCCGAGATCAGCAGCAGGAACAGGCCGGTGCGGCGGATGAAGCGCTGGCGGGGGTCGATGATCACGGAATGGCTACGACGATGGCGAGTGATTGAAGGACGCTGGTGTCGGGATCTGGAACGCCAACTGCATGGATCGTCCTCATCGCGGCTACGCTGGCTGCCCTCTACCTGTTTTCGATGTATGGCCTGATTGTGTCCCATTCGAAACGGAAATCGTCCCGTTCTCCGGAGACGCACAAGGCATTATTGGCGAAGAGCGATTTGATCCGCACGCCCAGGGTCTTCAGTTCGTCGACGTTGAGGGTTCCATCGTCCGTCACGACTGCCTTGCCCGGCATGACACTCCCGTCTTCGTACAGATCCAGTCGGCCGTAGAAATTGGTGCAGTCGGCGAAGGCCGTGAATTGCATGCCGACCTTTGGCAAGACCACCTGGTTGTCGTACTTGCCGTAGCTGAGAACCTTGTAGGTGCCTGGAGGCAACTGCACAGCCATGTAGTTGTCGCCCGACAGATAGTTCGAACGGAAAGCGAGCGTCTTCTTCGTTCGCATGTCCTGCAGGTGGATTTTCCAGAGCGGCGAATTTGTTCTTGCGATGAAAAAGACCTTCCCCGCTTCCCGGGTTTCAGCAGATTGTGCGTGCACGGAAATGCCCAGCAGGCAGGCGGAAACAATCGCCCATCGGGCAGCGCGCTTCGTCGATCGTCCACGCATCGGTGTGGCCACATGACATTCCATCTGGCGATACGTAACGGCTACAGCAAATCCCCGCCAGCCGACAGCAGGTGCTCGATGCGGTCGCCGAGGCCGCCGATTTCCAGCACGAGGCGGTCGATCTCCGCAGCTTCGAGGCAATCGTACGGACGGTTCTCGCACAGATGCAGGTAGGGCACGCCGTCGAGCGGGCTGATCGCGAGGTAGCCGACCGCGCTTTCCCAGTTGAACGCGAGCGCGCGCTTGAGGTCGATGCCGGTGGTCGGGCCGAGCACGGTGCTGATGCGCAGGTATTTGCGGCCGTCCTCGTCCTCGAGTTCGGCGAGGTAGATGCTCTGGTGGCGGCGACCCTTGTCCAGCGAGATCCGCACGCAGACCAGGTACGGATCGCTCGTCGTGAGCTTGTAGCCCGACAGCAGGTGGCCGCGGATCTGTTCGAAGTTGAGCATGATGGCCCCGCAGATAATGAGCCTTATGCTAACCCTGCGCTTCCGGTGACACCACGGCCATGTCGCTCGATAGACTTGAGGTGAATGAAAAGCGAGCGACCGGTCCTCCCTCACCCCACCACCGGCTCCACCGGTGGTCCTCCCCTCTCCCGTGCACGGGAGAGGGACGGATGCGTCGCTGCGCGCCAACTTCTCTGATGGCACGCCGACCCGACCCCGCACGAACCAGCTCCGCCAGGACCCGCCCGGCCGAGCCTGGCGCGCTGAAACCTGCCCCGAAGCGGCCGGGTCCGGGCAAGCCGGTGTCGGCGAAAGTCGCGATCGCGCGCATCCACGCGGCGATCCGCGCGATCCCGGCCGGCCGCGTGGCCGGTTACGGCGTCATCGCGCAACGTGCCGGGCTGCCCGGGCGCGCGCGGCTGGTCGCGCGGGTGCTGTCGAACAACGACGACCCGAGCCTGCCCTGGCACCGCGTCCTGCGCAGCGACGGCCGCATCGCGTTTCCGCCCGATTCCGCAGGCCATGCCGAGCAGACCCAGCGCCTGCGCGCCGAGGGCGTGGCGGTCGAGTCCGGCCGCGTGCTCGGGATGCGTCGCACCCGCGATTCACTGGACGCGTTGGTCTGGGCGCCTCCGCGCCGTTGATCCCCTCGCGAACGTGCGGCTTAGCAGGCTTTCGTACAGCGAATTGTGACGGGATGCCCGCTATCATGGCGGCCTTGTTCGCGCGGAGCCTGCATGTTCAACCATTTGCCGAAAGCCACCCAGGCGTTGCTCTGGATCAATGGCGGCGTGATGCTGCTGCAATATCTCATCGATCCGTCCGGCCGGGTCTTTGCGCCATTCGTGCTGTGGCCGTTGGGTATCGGCAGCCCGGACGGGGCGTTGGCAGGCACGAGCTTCATGCCGTGGCAACTGGTGACGTACGCATTCCTGCACGCGAACCTCAACCATATCTTCTTCAACATGCTTGCGTTGCTGATGTTCGGCGCGCCGCTTGAATACACCTGGGGCACCAAGCGTTTCCTGCAGTTCTATGGCATCTGCGTCGTCGGCGCGGGCTTGACCTATCTTGCATGGGCGGCGCTCATGCACATCGAGAGCCCGGTGCTGGGTGCCTCCGGTGGCGTATTCGGGCTGCTGCTCGCTTACGGCATGCTGTTCCCGAAGCAGCGGGTGATGCTGTTGTTCCCGCCGATCCCGATGGACGCGCGCACGCTGGTGATCGGTTATGGCGTGATCGAGCTGCTGCTCGGCGTGATGGGCACCGGCAACATCGCCCACTTCGCCCATCTGGGCGGCATGTTGTTCGGCTGGCTGACGATCCGCTACTGGCGCGGGCAGCCGCCGTTCAACAAGCGCCCGCGCAATGGTGGCATCCGCCGCTGACGGCAGGATGGGTTGAGCTGCGCGCAACCCATCCGGCGTTGCATGGCTCAGCGCCAGATCGACACCGGCGCCTTCTCCTGCATCGGCTGCCCCGACTTGCACGCGTAGGCCTTGCCGAATTCCGCGACGTTCGCGAGCACTCCGTTCACGCGGTACTTCGCAGGCGCCTGGATCGACGTGCTGACCTCGGCGGTCAAGGTGTCGGCCGCGCTGCTGCGCTGCCAGGCCCTTGCATAGGCTTCGAAGAAGGCCCGTTCCGGCGGTGCCGCTCCCTTCGGCAGCGGCTGCGCCGAGGCTGCCGCCGTCCTGAAGGCGTCCAGCGCGAGTTCGACGCCGCCGAGGTCGGCAAGGTTCTCATCGCGGGTCTGGCGACCGTTGACCTTGACCGCGCCGGATGCGGCATAACCGTCGTACTGGGCGACGATCGGAGTGGTGCGCTGATCCCATGCCGCCGTTGACAGTGGCGTCCACCATTCGTGCAACTGGCCATCGGCGTCGATGGTGCGGCCCTTGCTGTCGAACGCGTAGTGCAACTGGTGGCCGATCAGCGCACCAAGCGCGCCGAACTGCTGCGCGGCGTCGGCGTTCGCGTCGAACATCGGCGGCTGCAGGAATGCGGCGGTCACGACGACGCGGTTCTGCACGAGGTCGTAGGACACGTCCGGGATCTGCGCGAGTACCGGCCAGCGGCGTTCGCTGGTGCGCTTGCCGATCACCGCCATGTCGCGCTGGTGGCTCCATGCGGCCGCGGCGAGCATGTCGCCGGCGAAGCTGCCGCCGAGCGCGAGTCCGGAAACCGGCGCCTTGCGCGACGATTCGCCGATCTCGATGCGCAGCTTGTCGAGCTTCGCGAGCGCGGCGGTGCGGGTCGCATCGTCCATCCACTTGTTGCGTGCGATCGCGTCCTTTGCCGCCGCGCGCAGGCCATCGGCGACGCGGATCGCCGCTGCCTGTGACGCCTGCGGCAGATAACGCGCGGCATAGGCGTGGCCCATCGGCTCGCCGAGCGCGCGATCCACCGCGTCGAGCACCATGAGCCAGCGCGGCTGCGGTTGCTGGTCGCCGTCGAGCACGCGGTCGTACATCTGGAAGTGCGCATCCTGGAATCCGCGCGACAGGTAGGGCGCGAGTGCGTTGGCGGCGTGGAAGCGCAGGTAGGCCTGCCATTGCTCGACCGGCGCGCCGGCCAGCAATCCGTCCGCAGCCGCAAAGAAACCGCTGTGCGCAAGCGAGATGTGGTCGTCGTCGGCGTGCTGCGTGCGCAGGAACCGGTCGAACCCGATGCTCGGATACGTCTTCTGCAATTCGGCCAGGGCGACCGGCCGATACGCGTTGTTCGGATCGCGCAACTGCACGAGCGGCAACGACGCCTGCGCGAGGCGGATCTCGATGCCGAGGATCCAGCCCGATTCCAGCTTCACGCGGTCCGCGGGCGTGCCCGACAATTGCAGGATCGTCTCGACATAGCTGCGGTAGCGGCCCAGCAGCGCCTGGGTGTCGGCGTCCTGGCGGGTGTAGTAGTCCGGATCGGGGAGACCGAGGCCGCCCTGGTTCGCGTAGCCGAGTTGGCGGTCGAAATCCTTGAGGTCGACGTCGGCCGAGAAATTGAACAGCACCGGTACGCCGGCCGCATGCAGGTCGGCGATCGCGGCGGAAACGTCCTTCGGCTTCTTGATCTTGGCGATGCGATCGAACAGCGGTTGCAGCGGCGCCGTACCGGCCGCATCGACCGCGGCGTCGTTCATGCCGTCGGTCCACAACGCGCCGAGCGCGCGGTCGGCGTCGTTGCCAGGACTGCGCGCGGCTTCCTCCAGAAGCGTGCGCTCCTGCTGGCGCGCATTGGCGAGCAGGGCGTCGAATGCGGACACGCTGCCGGCCGCAGGCGCCGGATGCGCTTTCAGCCAGTCGTTGTCGACCAACTGGTAGTAATCGCTGCACGCGGCGCCGGTGGGAACGGCGGCGGCGGGTTTGGCGGTTTTCGGTTTCGCCTTGGCGGCGTCGGCGGGCGCATTGAAGCCGAGCATCAGCATCGGAACGAGCAGCAGTGCATGGCGCGCGCGGGGCATCGGCGAACTCCTGGAGGGGTGCCGGAGTGTAACAAGCCGGGGCGAGCGGACGGCCGACGGGCGTGGGAGGCGTTCTGCGATGCATGGATCGACGCGGTATTCTCTGGCCGCTCTCACCGCATCGACATCGCGTGCGCGGATTTTCCACCCGATCAAGGAAGCCACGATGACGATGCACGCAAGCGGGCCGTTCGACGTGAAGATGCTGCCGCAGCCGCCCGACGACGCCACCGGCGGCGCGGCGATCGGCAGGATGTCGCTCGACAAGCGGTTCCATGGCGACCTCGACGCGACCAGCAGGGGCCAGATGCTCGCGCATCGTTCGGGCGTCGCCGGATCCGCCGGTTACGTCGCGCTGGAGATCGTCGACGGAACCCTGCATGGCCGCAAGGGTACGTTCGTGCTCCAGCACAGCGGCACGATGGCGCGCGGCGATGCGCAACTCACTCTGACGGTGGTGCCGGATTCCGGCACCGGCGCGCTGGCGGGACTTGAAGGCAGGATGGCGATCGTCGTCGCCGACGGAAAGCATTCCTACGCGTTCGACTATGCCCTGCCGGATGCAGCCGGCTGATCATCCGGCATGGAGCATGCCCTTGCCGCGCATGCGACTGCGATGTGTGCGCCGGTCGATCTCAGGATGGCTTGCCACCACCGCCCAGCAAGTTCCGCAGGCGCGCCTTGAGACGATCCCTGGACTGCGCGGCCGGCGACCTGTAATGGGGAATCGAGGCGGTTCCCGTCTTGCGCTCGACCGGCGCCTCGACGCGCCCTTTCTCGATGACCAGCACGCTGTCGTAGAAGTGCAGCGAGCGCGCCGTGCGGGTGAAGTCGGTGACCTGCAGTGCCGGCGATTTCGAATGCCAGGCATGGATGCCGTCGATGAAGCGCTTGCTGTACTCGATGAAGGTTCCCTTGCGGCGATAGCCGCCGCCCCACTTCGGCCAGTAGGACGTGCACAGGTCCTCGCCGAGATAGACGCCGTTCTCTGCGATGTGTCCGTACAGTTCCTCGAACGTCGCGATTTGCTGGCGCATCGAGTGGCCGCCGTCGTCTATCAGGATGTCGACACGCGGAATCTGCGCGGCCAGCGATTTCAGGAACGCGCGGTCCTCCTGATCGCCGATGAACACGCTCACGCGCTCCTCCTCGACGGCCTTGCAGTGCGGGTTGATGTCGACGCCGTGGATCCGGCACTTCGGACCGAAGTAGTCCTTCCACATCTGCAGCGAGCCGCCCTGGGAGACTCCGAATTCGAGGACGTGCACATCGGTGCCGCGGAACCGCGCGAAGTGCCGTTCGTAGATTTCGAAGTAATGCATCAGCTTGTGGATCAGCCGGCCATCGTTCGCTTCGAAGTATTTTTCCAGGTCGTTCATGGGATGTACGGCCACGCAGCGGCCCAAGGGACCAGTGCGAGCATCCTTGAGCAAGCGTCCGCGCGCGTCAATCCGGTTCCTGTACCGGACGACTACGGCGACGCAGGAAGACTCCGGCATCGCGGGCAATGGCGCCGCCTGCGAGTCGTTTGCCGACGGCTGGAGGAACGCCCGCGCGGCCGCCGTGGGTCCCGGAATCAAGTCTGATCCTGCGCGATCCGCGCAGGGTGCCGGACAAAAAAGGACCCCCGCATGGCGGGGGTCCTTGTGCAGCGTGGAGCGGGCGAACGCTTACCAGATCACGACCTGCTTGTCGGCCGCACGCACCATCGGATCGCCGGGCTTGCACGAGAACGCTTCGGCGTACGCGGGCATGTTCGACGGCGCGCCGATCGCGCGGAACCGGGCCGGCGAGTGCGGGTCGGTGTTGACGCGTACCGCGGCTTCTTCCGGCTTGAAGTTGCGGCGCCACACGTTCGCCCAGTTCATGAAGAAGCGCTGGGCCTGGGTGTAGCCGTCGAGCTTCGGATCGGCGCCGCCCTTTTCGGCGAGCGCCTTCTGCAGCGCATCGTACGCGACGTTCAGGCCGCCGAGGTCGGCGATGTTCTCGCCGAGCGTCAGCGGGCCCTTCACGTGGATGTCCTTCTTGGCGTCGCCGCCGGCATCCTTGATCGCCACGTAGTCGTTGAACTGCGCGACGAGCTTGCCAGTGCGCTCCTCGAAGCCCTTCTTGTCGGCGGCCGTCCACCAGTCGCTCTGGTTGCCCTTGGCGTCGAACTGTGCGCCCTGGTCGTCGTAGCCGTGGCTCATCTCGTGGCCGATCACTGCACCGATGCCGCCGTAGTTGAGCGCGTCGTCGGCGTTGGCGTCGAAGAACGGCGGCTGCAGGATCGCGGCCGGGAACACGATTTCATTCTGGTTCGGGTTGTAGTACGCGTTGACCGTCTGCGGGGTCATGCCCCACTCGGTGCGATCGACCGGCTTGCCGATCTTGCCGATGTCCCAGCGCGTGTTGAACTCGTTCGCGGCGAGCACGTTGGCGAGGTAGTCGTCGTGGGAAACGGTCAGCCCGGTCCATTCGCGCCACTTGCTCGGGTAGCCGATTTTCGGCATGAAGCTGGACCACTTCTCGAGCGCTTTCTTCTTGGTGTCGTCGCCCATCCACGCGAGCTTCTCGATGCGCGCTTTCAGCGCTTCGCGCAGGTTGCCGACGAGCTTCTCGGCCGACGCCTTCGCCTCGGGCGTGAAGTATTCCTTGACGTACATCTGACCCAGCGCCTCGCCGACCTGGCCGTTGACGGTGCCAAGCACGCGCTTCCAGCGCGGCTTCTGCTCGGCCTGGCCGTGCAGGGTCTTGCCGTAGAACGCGAAGCGCTCGGTCGCCAGGTCGTCGTTGAGGAACGGCGAGGCGCCGTCGATCGCGTGGAAACGCAGGTAGGCCTGCCACTGCTCGACCGGCGTCGTAGCCAGCATCTTGTCGAACGCGCCGAAGAACTTGTCCTCGGCAAGCGAGAAGCCCTTGACGTCCTTCGCGCCGATCGCGCCGAAGAACTTCTCCCACGCGAAATGCGGGGTCAGCTTGTCGGCCTCGGCGACGGTGCGCATCCTGTACTGGTTCTTGGTATCGCGCTTCTCGATCGGGGTCAGCGACGCGGTCGCGAGCTGGGTCTCGATGCCCATCACCCATGCGGCCTGCTGCTTCGCCGCGTCGGCGGCCACGCCGCCGAGGGTGAGCACCTTCTCGATGTGCGCGAGGTAGGCGTCGCGGATCTTCTGGTACTGCGGATCGAGGTAATACGCGCGCTCCGGCAGTTTGATGCCGGCCGCCTGCGCGAACCCGATCGTCATCGACGAATCCTTGAAGTCGCCGCCGCTGCCGAAGTTGAACACGTCCACGACGCCCTTCGCGAAGTTCGCGTCGATGTAGGCGACGATGTCGTCGGTCGACTTGATCGCATCGATCGGGTCGAGCAGCGGCTTGAGCTTCGTCGCTGCCGGGGTGCCGTTGATCTTCGCCTCATCCATGCCACTGGCGTAGAAATCGCTGACCAGCTGCTCGACCGTGCCCTCGGCCGGCTTGCTGTCCTTCATGCCTTCGAGGATGGCCTTCTGCGCATTTTCCGAGCGCTCGCCGAGCATCTCGAAACTGCCCCACGAGGTGCGATCGCTCGGGATCGTGTTCGCGGCAAGCCACTTGTTGTTCACGAAGCCGTTGAGGTCCTGGCAGGCGCTGACCGAGGTATCGAGGTCGGCCAGCTTGAGGGTGCTGGTTGCGCCCAGGTCTGCCGGCGCGGCGGGTGCGGCGCTCGTCCCGGTTGCTGCGACATCGGTCGCTGCGGGCTGGTTCTGCTGCGAGCAGGCAGCCAGGGCGACGAGCACGGCGAGGCTGAGCGGTTTGTAGTGGCGCATGTTCATGGATTCTCCTGGGACCTGCGGAATGGTCGGGTGTAGGGGGGGTGTTGCGATCTGGGTCGGGCAGGTTCTGATCGCGCGCCCGGTGGCGAGGCACTGTAGGCCGTGCGGCACGCCTGCGCGTGTGGCGAAGGTCATGGGCCAGCCAGCCTTGCAGCATATGGCGGATCGACGGTCCGGGTCTGTGAATTGGCTCCCGACATCGCCGATCCCCTGCGCCCGGCGGTGCATTGCCGGGACGACGGCCACGGATGGGGCGCGGACTGGAGCAGCCGCGTGCTAACGTCCGCCGTCATCCTGGCGGGAGCGGCAACATGCGAGTCACCTTCTACGGCGCGGCCGGCGGCGTCGTCACCGGTTCCAGTCACCTGGTCGAGGCGGCCGGCAAGCGGATCCTGCTCGACTGCGGAATGGTGCAGGGCGGGCGCGATTCCGACGCGATCAACGCAAAACCGTTCGCGTTCGATCCTGCCGGCATCGATGCGCTGGTGCTCAGCCATGCGCACATCGACCATATCGGCCGGGTGCCGCTGCTGGTGAAGCGCGGTTTCGCCGGGCCGATCTTCGCGCAGGCCGCGACCTGCGACCTGTTGCCGATCATGCTGCTGGATGCGGCGTCGCTGTCCGAACGCGGCGCCGAAATGGCCAATCGCCATCGCGCGCAGGACGAACCCGATATCGAGCCGCTGTACACGCTGGACGATGTCGCTGCCGCGCAGAAGCTGTTGCATCCGCTGCCGTACGACGTCGCCACCGAGGTCCTTCCCGGAGTGACGCTGCGACTGCACGACGCGGGCCACATCCTCGGCTCGTCGATCCTGGAAATCAGCGCCAGCGACCCCGCGCCGAAGACGATCGTGTTCTCCGGCGATATCGGCCTGCCGGGTACGCCGATCCTGCGCGACCCGGCCACGCCGCCGGCCGCCGACCTGATCCTCATGGAATCCACCTACGGCGACCGCAACCACAAGGATCGCGCGGCGACCGTAGCCGAACTCGGCGCGATCTTCGCCAAGGCGCACACCGACGGCGGCAACGTGATCATCCCGGCGTTCGCGGTCGGGCGCAGCCAGGAACTGCTGTACTGGTTCGCGCGCCATTTCGACGACTGGAAGCTGTCGCAGTGGAAGATCTTCCTCGACAGCCCGATGGCCGCGAAAGTCATGGGCGTGTACGACCGCCACGAGGAACTGTTCGATGCCGATGCGGCGAAAGTCTGGCAGGGACGGATCAAGCCATTCGCGATGCCGAACCTGAAAGTCACCGCGGGCGCCGACGAGAGCAGGGCGATCAACCTCGTGCACGGCGGCGCGATCGTCATCGCCGGCTCCGGCATGGCCAACGGCGGGCGCGTCCGCCACCACCTCGCGAACAACCTGTCGAACCCGAACGCGCACGTGATCTTCGTCGGCTACCAGGCCGACGGCACCCTTGGCCGCATGCTCGTCAACGGACTCAAGCACGTGAAGCTGTTCGGCCAGGACATGCCGGTACGCGCGCAGGTCCATACGGTCGGCGGCCTGTCGGCGCACGCCGACCAGCAAGGCTTGCTGGACTGGTACGGCGCCTGTCCGAACCATCCGCCGGTCGCGCTCGTGCACGGCGAGAATCCGGCCCGCGAAACATTGAGCGGCAAGCTTCGCGCGCAGTTCGGCATCGACGTCACCCTGTCGCAGCCGGGCATGACGCGCGATGTCTGAAGCAAAGGTCCGAGCCGCGACCGACGCTCTTGCGCGAAGGCCAGGCGCCGGGTCTGCCGATCCGCTGCAGCGCAACCATGGCATCGACCTGCTGCGCGGGTTGTCGATCCTGCTCGTCGTGCTGCACCACATCGGCCTGCGCATTCCGCTGAAGAAGACCGCGCTCGGGGATTTCGTCCCGCATCGGCTGTTCGATGCGTTGAACTACAACGGCTACGAATCGGTGTTCGTGTTCTTCACGATCTCCGGCTTCCTGATCGCAGGCAACGCGCTGCAGCGATGGGGCAGGCTCGACCGGATCGACTTCAGGGGGTTCTACGCGCGCCGTTTCGCGCGCATCGTGCCGTGCCTGCTGTTGCTGGTTGTCGTCCTGGCGGTGCTGCACGTGCTGGGTTTCGAGGACTACCTGATTGCGCATCCCAACCAGTCCCTGCCGGGCGCGATCGCTTCCGCGATGGGCTTGTACCTGAACTGGTACGAAGGCCACACCGGCTACCTGCCGGGAAACTGGGACGTGCTGTGGTCGCTGTCGATCGAGGAAGTGTTCTACATCGGCTTCCCGATCGTCTGCGTGCTGACGCGTCGCACCTGGATCCTCGCGCCGCTGCTGGTGGTGCTCGCGTTGTCGATACCGTACACCCACGCGGCGCTTGAATCGAACGAGATCTGGCAGGAGAAAGCCTATCTGCCGGGCATGGCCGCGATCGCGACGGGCGTGCTCGGCGCGTTGATCGCGGTGCGACCCGCCCCGACGCAGCGATGGATCGCGACGGCGCTGTGTGTCGTCGGCGCGGCGGGACTCGCGAGCATCCTGCTGGTCGAGGACATCCTGTGGCCGCTGCTGAAGGACGGCTGCCTGCTGCTGCTGACGGTGTCGGTGATGTGCATGCTGGTCGGATTGCGCTGGCGCGAACGCGCGGAGCCGCGCCTCGTGCTGCGCGGCTTCGGCTGGCTGCGTTCGTTCGGTCGCCTGAGCTACGAGATCTACCTGACCCACATGTTCGTGGTGTACGCGGCGGTGCGCATCTACAAGGCGCAGGGCAGCGACATCGCGAATGGCTGGCGCTGGTACCTGCCTGCGGTGCCGTTGTGCTGGCTGTTCGGCTGGCTGGTCGCGCGCTGGTTTTCGACGCCGGCCGATCGTGCGTTGCGCAAGGGCCTGCTCGCGCCATCCGCGCAGCCCGCGGTCCGCGACGTGGCCCCTGCCGATGCGGCGGGTGCAGGCGAGCGAGGCTGAGGTAGTTCGGTAGCATGTGGGTGGAGCAGGGGAGGCGTATGAACACGAATGCCGGTCCGCCCGGACGCCGCGGATTCCGCTACTACGACCTGATGGTCGGCGGCATGGTCGCGGTGCTGTTGTGCTCGAACCTGATCGGTCCGGCCAAGACCAGCACGATCACCCTGCCATTGTTCGGCGCGCTGACGTTCGGCGCCGGCAACCTGTTCTTCCCGATCAGCTACATCTTCGACGACGTACTGACCGAAGTGTACGGCTACGCGCGCGCGCGGCGCGCGACCTGGGCCGGCTTCGGCGCGCTGATCTTCGCGACGCTGATGTCGCAGGCGATCATCCACATGCCGGTCGCGCCGAACGAACCGTTCAACGCCGTGCTGCAGCCTGCACTCGAGACCGTCTTCGGCGCGACCTGGCGGATCGCGCTCGCGTCGCTGGTCGGCTTCTGGGCCGGCGATTTCGTCAACGCCTACGTGATGGCGAAGATGAAGGTATGGACGGCAGGCCGCCACCTGTGGACGCGCACGATCGGGTCGACCATCGTCGGCGAGGGCGTCGACAGCCTGACCTTCTATCCGATCGCGTTCATGGGCATCTGGGAAGGGCAGACGATCGCGAAGGTGATCGCGTTCAACTGGATCATGAAGGTCGCGGTCGAAATCGTGCTGACGCCGGTGACCTACGCCGTCGTCGGCTTCCTCAAGCGCCGCGAGCACGCCGACACCTACGACACCAACACCGACTTCAATCCCTTCAGCCTGAAGGACGAGGGCGAGGTGAGGGAGTTCCACTGAGCCGCCCGCCCGATGTCCGCGTTGTCGGACGTTGCGGTCCGGGTGGAACGGGTCAACGCGCGCGCGCGCCCTTGCGTGGCTTCGCCGGAACGATGTTGAACTGGAGCACGACGTACACGGTGCCGCTCGTCGAATGGAAGTCCTTCAAAGCGGACGCCTGCTTGTAGAACAGCGCGAGTCGATCGCGTTCCGGCGGAGCGGCCTGCGCGACCTGCATGTTGAATGCGGCAGGCTTGTCCGGCGTGAGCGTGTACCGGACCATGACGCCGAAGCTCGCCTGGCTCTGCGCGAAGGCCTTCCTCGCGACCGGCTTGACGCTCTGGTTGATGCGGATGAACTCATCGGGCTTGATGTTCCGCGCGCAGCCGTCGTCCGGGCTGGTGATCTCGAATTTTTCGAGCTTGACGTTGGTGTCCGGTGCGGCCGTGGGGTCGGCGAGCTGGATGCTCATCCCGTGGCTGCACTGTTGCTGTCCGTCGGGCGTGGTCGCCGCTGCGGGTGGCTGGGGCAATGCCTGGAGGAGCAGGGAAAGCGCGAGCGCAACCATCATGGTCCGGGTTTCCCGATCGTGGACAGCCAGGGGCGACAGATGAGTGCTGCGCCGTTCCCTTCGATTGTCGCATGGCGCGCCGATGGCAACCCGGCCGATCCATCGCCAAGCTGCGCCACCGCACAGTGAACGCAATCAGGTTGTGCCACCCTTGCGCGCCCGTGGCGACTTGGCAATGCCAGGTAATCCGGGCGCCGTGCAAGTCAACACCTCGAAGGAACGATCGAATGCCCCGACTCACCCGGATCCTGCTGATCCGCCACGCAGAAAAGCCCTCCGATCCACTCGACCCCGGATTGAGCGCAGCCGGCGATGTACACGCCCTGGCCTATGTCGCGTACTTCCGGAACCACGCCATCGACGGAGCCGTGATCAAGCTCACGCATCTGTTCGCGGCGGCGAATTCGCGGGGCAGCAATCGATCGACATTGACCCTCGCGCCGCTCGCGGCTGCATTGGGTATCGCGGTCGATACACGCTTCGATGACCATGGTTTCCAGTTGCTGGCCGACGAGATCCTGGGCCATGACCGATACGACAGCTCGAACATCCTGGTTTGCTGGCACCACGGACAGGCGTTGAATCTCGCACATGCGCTGGGCGCGCCGACCGCGTCCTTGCCGGCGGTGTGGCCGGACGATGTGTTCGGTTGGCTGCTGCAGTTGAGCTTCGACGCGAGTGGCGCCTGCACCGGGCTGGCCATCGACCAGGAAACGGGCGAGCGACCACTGCCATGAAGGCGGGTTGTCGCGAAGCGCAATCGTGAAAAGACCGGAGCGAGGCCGGTCCTTTCATTTCACCGAGCAATCACTGGCTGTCATGGCCGGGCCACCGGCATCGCGTCAGCGTTGGCTGCTGCCAAGTTCGGCCGTCCTGGCCTCACCAGGCAGGTCCGGCCCTGCGCATCCTGCTACGGGCGTTCGCAGCCAAACGCGATGCCACCGGCATCGCGTCAGCGTTGGCTGCTCACCCATCGGTCGATCTTCATCTCCAGCACCGCGAGCGGCAGCGCGCCGTCCTTGAGCAGTTCGGTGTGGAACGCGCGCACGTCGAATTTCGGGCCGAGAGCCTTCGCCGCCTTCGCGCGCAGTTCGGTGATCTTCATCTGGCCGGTCTTGTAGGCCAGTGCCTGCGCGGGCATCGCGATGTAGCGCTCGACTTCGGCGACCACGTCGGTCTCGCTCATCGCGGAGTTGTCGAGCATGTACTTGATCGCCTGCTCGCGGGTCCAGCCCTTGCTGTGCAAACCTGTGTCGACGACCAGCCGCATCGCGCGGAACTGCTCGTTCTGCAGCTGGCCGAATTCCTGGTACGGGTCGGTGTACATGCCGAGTTCGTAGCCGATCGTCTCGCAGTACAGCGCATAGCCTTCGACGTAGGAGGTCTCGCCGCCGAAACGGCGGAACATCGGCAGGCCGGTCTGCTCCTGCTGGATCGAGATCTGGAAGTGGTGGCCCGGGATCGCCTCGTGCACGAACAGGTCTTCCATCTCCCAGGTCTTGCGCGAGGGCAGGTCGTAGGTGTTCACGAAGAAGATGCCGGGACGCGAGCCGTCCTCGCTGCCCGGCTGGTACGAACCGCCGGCCTGCGACTTCGCGCGAAACGCCTCGACCGGGCGGATCTCGAACTTCGCCTTCGGCCGGATCGAGAAGTCGGTCGGGACGCCCTTCATGACCTTCGCGTACACGCTGTTGTAGCCGTCGAGCAGCGCCTTCTCGGTCGGGAACGTGAAGCGCGTATCGGTATTGAGGTAGTGGAAGAACGCCTGCAGGTCGCCCTTGAAGCCGACTCGCGCGCGCAACTTGTCCATCTCGCCCTTGATGCGCGCGACCTCCGCGAGGCCGATGTTGTGGATCTGGTCGGGCGTTTCGTCGGTGGTGGTCATCATGCGCACCTGGTACGCGTACCAGGCCTGGCCGTCTGGCAGGTCGCTCAGGGCGACGGTCGCGCGCGTGTGGGTCATGTAGTCGTTCGCGATGTAGTCGCGCAGGCGCTTGTACGCCGGCATCATCTGGTCGGCGATCATGTGGCGGTAGGCGTCGGTCAGGCGCGCCTTGTCGGCCTCCGAAAACGACTTCGGCATGTTCTTGATCGGCATCCAGTATTCGCTGTCCTCGACCTTGTCGTGGATCAGCGCGTCGAACTGCGGCACCACTTTCACCATCAGCGCCTTCGGCTGCACGATGCCGCGCTGGACGCCTTCCTTCATGTTGACGATCGCCTGGTCGAAGATCGCCGGCACCTTGCCCGCGCGCGCGAGCCAGTTGTCGTAGTCCTTCACCGTCTGGAACGGCTGCGCGCCGGCGCCGGAACCGAACTGCACGACGAAGGTCGCGATGTTGTTGAACTGGTCGATCGGCAGCAGCTCGCCTGGGAAGCGCTCGCCATCGATCTGGTCCTGCGCCTGCTTGACGAAGATGTCGTAGGACAGGCGGTCCTGGCCGGTCAGGCCATCCGGACCCATCGCTTGCGCTTTCGCGAGCCATTCGCGGTTGAACCTGCGGCCCTCGGCGATGACGTCCGCCGCGAGGAAGTTCGGCAGCTGGTCGTTGTAGCGCGGATCGCCGACGAAGGTGGCCTGGATCGGATTGAGTTTCAGCGACGCCTGCCAGAAATCCTTGTAGAACTGGTCGAACTGCGCGGCCTTGGAGGAGGCGGGCGCCATGGCAGCGGTCGTTTGCGCGAAGACGCTGGTCGGGGTGGCGGCGCCGGCGCAGAGTGCAACGGCGATGGCAAGAGCGAGGATCGGCTTGTGCATCGGGAAACCCCTGGGGTGATGGAACGCGGGAAATGGGTTGGATCGACGAACGTCAGTCGGAACTCATGGTGCGGCCGTGCCCGGCTCGCCGCACGGGCCGAAGGTCATGCAGCCCAAACGTCATGCATCGCGCTCAATTGGGCGCGATGACGTCCGTTGCGACACCGGAATAAGGCATGCGCTCGGGGGCGACTGCGCCACCGGAGATGATGAAGGTCATCGCCTGGTCCACGGTCCAGTCCGTCGCGACGATGTCCTCGATGGGCACGATCACCAGATAGCCGCCGGTCGGATTCGGCGTGGTCGGCACGTACACTGCGGCGAGTTCGCGACCGGTTGCCTCATCGCGCAGGGAGCGCGTGAAGAAGCCCACCGTCTTCATGCCCGGATGCGGGAATGCGATCAGCACGACGCGCTGTCTGCCGTCGGGCGGCGACTGCATCAGATCGAGCAGTTGCCGCGCGCTGCCGTAGACGGTCTTGGCAAGCGGTATGCGGCGGATCGCGACTTCGAACCAGCCCAGCGCGCGTTGCCCGGCGACACGCCGCGCGAGCAGGCCGACCGCGAGGATCAGCACGATCGTCGCGATCATGCCGATCGCGGTCAGCGACCACGCGTGGGCGATCCATGCGAGTTGCGGATGGTCTTGCGCGATCGTGGCCAGCATCGGTCCGACCGCCGGGCGGCTCAGGTCGGACAGCATCCCGAACACGAACTTGAAGACGACCCAGGTCAGCCAGATCGGCAGCAGGGTCAGCAGGCCCGAGACGAACAGCGAACGCAGCGACGCGAGCTTCGTCGCCGGCGGAATGGAATCCGTGGCGGGCACGCTCAGTTGCGGCCTTCGATTTCGCGCACGACCCGGAAGCCCACGTCATCGAATCCATGCTCGCTGCCGAGTCCGGCAGGCGTATCGGTGCCGTGTTCGCGCCATGCACGCCCCGCAACGAGATGGCGCTGGCATGCGGCGGCGCAATTCTGCAGCCATTCGGTGAAACTGCCGACGACTCCGGCCTTGCCCGTTGCGGCTCCCGCCGCGCTCAAGGCATGCCAGTCGGCAACGCTCGCCAGCCGGAAATGCTGGCCGGTCTTCGTGCTCAACCATTGCGCATAGGCATTCGCGTCGTTCCAGCTCACGCAGACGACGGTCTGTTCGCTGGTCTGGTCGAAGCCGGGCTCGGTCCAGTTCTTGCGCGTGGCAGTCGGGCCCGCGCCTTTCTGGTCGGCGCATGTCGATGCAGGGCGTCGCGTCGCGTTGACGAACTGCGCGTATTCGTGGCGGGTCACTTCGGTGCGCGCCAGGGCGACGACATGTTTCGCATTGGACGGGCCGGGGACGAGGACGAACCCGGCCCCCACGTCGATCGCCGGCACCACTGCGGGCACGGCGTTGGCCTTCTTCTGCGCGCTGGCGAGGGCCTTCGCGTAGACATCGGAGAGATCGAGTTGCTTCGCGAGCGCTTCGCTGCGCCTGAGCGCGGCGGCGGAATCCGTCGTCGCGGATTCGGCCTGCACGCGCTTGTCGAGCGCGGCCGATGCCGCCGCATGCAGCGTGCGCCAGGCCGGCGCCGAGCGCCCGATCGTCGCATCCGCGAGCTGCTGCGCTTTCTGCTGGTAGTCCAGCACGCGCTGGTCGTGGTGCTGGCCGATTGCGAGCGCCTGTTGCCTGGACATCGCGGTGAGCACGTCGGCGGCGAGTTGTTTCGTCTCGCGCGTGGCCGGCGACAGTTTCCACGCCATCAGGGTCAGGTCGCCCGCGTTGTTGCCGGCGGGTGCGGTGAGGTTCGCATGCGTAATCGCATCGCGCGCGGCTCCGAGCACGGCGGCGTCGGGCGCGATGGATGCGGTTGCGGTTGCTGATGCGGCAACGATCGCAGGCGGCGATTGCAGCTGCGTCGGTTGCACCGTTGCCGCGGTCGGCGGCGGTGGCGCTGCAGGTGCAGCGGTCGCAGGCTCGGGTGCGGTCGCCGGAAGCGTGGCCGGAAGCGCGGCGGCGTGCGTCGTAGCCGGAGCATCCGCGGGGATCGACGGATTTTCCGCAACGTTCGCCGCGACTGCAACCGCAACCGGTTCCGCTTTCGTGGACGCCGGGGATGCGCCGAACGACGGCAACTGGTCGCGCGCCGAATACAGCCCGATCACGAGCAGCAATGCACCCAGCAGGCCAAGCAGGCCGGGCTGCTTCCAGATCTTCACGTCGACCGCATGATCGAGCCGGCGCAGCACGCGGCCGCTGAACTGGTTGCCGGTGCGGCGACCGATCCGGTCCAGCGCCTGCGCCATCTGCTGCGCGTCGCGGAAGCGCTGATCGGGCGACTTCGCCATCGCGCGATCGATGAATCCCTGCCAGTGCCGCTTCGCCGGCGGCAGTCGCGGGATCGCCTTCTGCGCGTGCATCAGCGCGAGCGCGAGCGCATCGGGCGACTGGTAGGGCAGCCTGCCGGTCAGCAATTCGTAGGCCAGCACGCCGACGCTGTAGAGGTCGGCGCGCCCATCCACCTCGTCGCCGCGCGCCTGTTCCGGCGCCATGTAACCGGAGCTGCCGACGGCGAGGCCGGCGCTGGTGATGCGGCTGGTGTCGCGCTTGGACAACGCGATGCCGAAGTCGGTCAGCAGCGGCCGGTCGGCGACGTCGAACAGGACGTTTTCCTCCTTGACGTCGCGATGCACGATGCCGCGGGCGTGCGCATAGTCGAGCGCCGACAGCAGCGTGCGCAGCACGTCGAGGATCCGTCCCTCGTCGTTGCGCAGGTCGCGTTGCGACAGGTCGCCGTTCGCGAGGTACGGCATGATGTAGTACATCCGCCCGTCGCCGGTGCGGCCCACCTCGTAGATGTTCACGATGCTCGGGTGGGTCAGCTTGGCGATGGTCTGCGCTTCGTGTTCGAAGCGCTGCTTGCTGACCTCGTCCTGCAGCGCGTCGCGCTCCATCACCTTGATGCTGACCGGCCGGTCCAGCGATTCCTGCGTCGCCAGGAACACGGTCGCCATGCCGCCCTGGCCAAGCCGTCGCAGGAAACGGTAGCCGGGGATGCGTGGAAACTGCGCCGCTTCGTCGACGTTCGGTACGACGCTCAGGCGTGGTTCGGCTGGAGTGACGGGTTGCTGCATGGAGGCGGTTGCGTTCCGCAGCCTTCAGGACAGGTGGGGGGAGCAGCATACGGCAGGGCCAGCCTGCCCGGAAGCGCGCGCCTGCTCGATACCGCAGCGTCTGGCCGATCCGATGGTATGGAATCAGGCGGGTGCGGAGTCCCCGGGTCCGGCGCCCCTGGACGTTCAGGCTGGTCCGTTGGTCGCTCGAGTCGCTCAGCGATCGCCGCGGTGGTTCTGTTCATAGCGACGGGCGCGCATTTCGCAGGCGCGGGTCAGGCAATGCCTGGCCCAGCCTGGAACCTTGGCGTCGCTTTCGCGTGCGGACCGGCCGTTTCCATGGCGACCCTGGTCTTCCGCCGTTGCCGCTGCGGCGTGTGCATCGCGCTCGTCCTGCTGATTGCGAAGCTGGTTTTTGCGGTTGTTCTGGAGCCGCCTGAAAGGTCCGGCTGGTTCCACGGGCATCGGGGCCGCAGCAGCCGATGCAGGGCCTGGCGCGCTCCTGGCGGAGGGTTTCGCGGAGGCCGCGTGCTTCGGTGTCACATGCGCTTTCAGCGCTGCCGCGGCAGTGATCGCAGGGCTTGCGGCTTTTTTCTGCGGAACCGCTGGAGGCGGGGCGACGGGCGGCGGCGTCGGAACCGCCGCAACGTCTGCGCCGGTTGCGGACGGCGGCGGTGCAGTGCTGCCGGATGCAGGCGCATCGGCCGGCGCGGCGAGCGTTGCGGCGATCGGCTGCGATGGCGTGGAAGCGGCGGATCCGCCGAACGATGGCAGGTGGTCGCGCGCCGCGTACAACCCGCTCGCAAGCAGCAGCACGCCGCCGAGTGCAAGCACGGGACGCTTCCAGCCATCGCCTTTCACGGTGCGGTCGATCGTGCGCAGCATCCGGCTGGACAACTGGTTGCCGCTGCGCCGACCGACCCGGTCCAGCGCCTGCAGCATCTGCTGCGCATCCTTGAAGCGATCGCTCGGCGCCTTCGCCATCGCGCAATCGATGAAGCCCTGCCAATGGCGCTTCGACGGCGGCAGCCGCGGAATGGGTTTCTGTGCGTGCATCAGCGCGATCGCGAGCGCATCGGACGAGCGGAACGGCAGTTCCCCGGTCAGCAGTTCGTACGCGAGCACGCCGACGCTGTAGAGGTCTGCGCGGCCGTCGACGGCATCGCCGCGCGCCTGTTCCGGCGCCATGTAGCCGGAGCTGCCGACCGCGAACCCGGCAGTGGTGATGCGGACCGTGTCCGCGGTCGACAGCGCGATGCCGAAGTCGGCGAGTTGCGGATGGTTGGAGGTGTCGAACAGGACGTTCTCGCGTTTCACGTCGCGATGCACGATGTCGCGGGCGTGCGCGTACTCCAGCGCGGACAGCAACGCGCGCAGGACGTCGACGACCCGCGCTTCGTCCTTGCTGAGGTCGCGTTGCGACAGGTCGCCATTCGGCAGGTACGGCATGATGTAGTACATCCGCCCGTCGGCGGTGCGGTCCACTTCGTAGATGCTGACGATGCTCGGATGGGTGAGTCTGGCGATCGTGCGCGCCTCGTTTTCGAAGCGCTGCTTGCTGGTTTCGTCCTGCAGGCCGTCGCGTTCCATCACCTTGATGCTGACCGGCCGGTCCAGCGATTCCTGCGTCGCCAGGTACACGGTCGCCATGCCGCCCTGGCCGAGTCGTCGCAGCACGCGGTAGCCGGGGATCTGCGGATACAGCGTGGTGTCGTCGTTGTTCTGCACGACGGTGGAGTGCGGATCGGACAGTTTGCTCGGGTCCTGCATGGTCTGCTGGATGGTGTCCATGGTCCCCGCCGGGATGATTGCAGCATACGGCAGCCCGGCAACAGCCGGTAGCGCTCCCGGGGCCTGTCGACCTGCAACGACCTCCTGCAAATTCCCGTTGACCGCAGCCGTTGCCAGGCCGTGGCGCCGTTCAGCTTGGGGGTTGCGTGCGCTTGCGGCGGACGTACAGCTGCCTGCGGACGCGCGCGACCGTACTGCCGTCTTCGGCGCGGATGTCGGTGTCGAACCAGTGCAGGTATTTTTCGCCGCCGGCGGTCGCCGCGCGGAGCGCATCGAGCGTCGCTGGATCGATCCGGAATTCCGCGGTCACCTTGCCACGACCCGGGGCGACGAACACGATCTCGGCGGCCTGGTCCCAGACGATGTAGTCGGAGCCGAGCGCGCGCAGCGCGAGCAGCATCCAGAACGGATCGGTCATCGCCGACAGGCTGCCGCCGAAGTGGGTTCCAACCGCGTTCGCGTTGTACCAGTGCAGCGTGAGGTCGACCCGCGCGTACACGCGTTCGTCGTCGATCTCGCGCACGCGGATGCCGGTGAACAGGTACGGCGGCCACAGGTTGAGCATGTGTCGCAATCCGCGCGCGCTGACGCTGGTCGTGCGCATCGGTCAGAACAGCAGCGCGGACATCTTGCGGCGATAGACGCCGACGAGGTCGGCATCCTCGATCGTGCGGAACGCATCGATCAGCGCCTGCTTCGGCAGGCCGTTCTCGAAGCCGCGATTGCGCCGCAGCATCTCGATGAATTGTTCGAGGCCACCCGCGGCATCGCCGCTGATCAGCCTGTGCGCACCGAGCAAGTGGCGCGCGCGCAGATCGTCGGGGTTCGCCGCGATCGCGGCTTCGAGCACCGCCGTCGGCGGCGCGTCATGGAGCAACGCCACGAAACCCAGGTGCGCGCGAGCGCGGATCGTACGGTCGTCGGTCGCAAGCTTCGCGGGAAGGGCGTCGAGCAGTGTTTCCGCCTCGGGGGTAGCGCCGGTTTTCAGCAAGGCAAGCGCGAGTTCGAGTTTCAGCGCGTCCTGCTCGGGTGCCGCCGCGATCTCCGCGCGCAGGCGCGCGATCTCGGCCTGCGGATCGACAGCTGCTTCGGCCTCCGGTTCGACAGGCTCCTCGAGCTGCTCGAGCGGTTCGATGCCGTGGTGCCTGAGGAACTCGCGGAGTTGTCCTTCCGGCAACGCGCCGGGGAAACCGTCCACGGGCTGGCCGTCCTTCACCAGGATCACGGTCGGGATCGACTGGATCCGGAACGCTGCCGCAAGTTCGCGCTCCTTGTCGACATCGACCTTTGCGAGGCGGAACGCGCCGTTGTAGTCGGCCGCAAGCTTTTCGAGGATCGGCCCCAGCGACTTGCATGGCCCGCACCATTCGGCCCAGAAATCCACGAGCACCGGCGCGGCCACCGAGGCCTGCAGCACGTCGGCCTCGAAATCCGCGGTGGTGACATCGAAGACGTGGCTGGATGGGTTGGCGTCGGCCATGGGACAGGTCCTGCATTGAGGTCGGACAGAGATTGTGCCAGCCGGGCGGGAATCCAACCGGCGGGAGATGTTGAAATCGATGCATTCGAATGTAAGCTATACATTACATTTAGTACGCTGAGGCTTACATCATGGCGCTGCAAAAGGGACTGTTCGTCGGCTTGGGTGTGCTCGCCACGGCATCGCTGTGGCTGCTGCTCGCGGGGCCGTCGAAGGTGCTGGGAATCGACGCAGGCAATGCCGGCTTTGCGCTGCTGATCGGGGTGACCTGGATGTCGCTGTATGCGCTGGGGCGGATGCCCACGGGCGGGATCGAGAAACAGATGTCGCCCGGCGAATGGAAGGCCTGGACCGGCTTGGGCTTCACCGTCGCGATCGCGATCTATGCAATCGGAAAGGCGCATGTCTTCGATGGCCCTTCGATGTGGCACAACCCGGACGCGAACCGGGTCGGCCGCAACATCGCCCTGTTCGTGGCGGCGTGGGCGATCCTCGCGCAGGTGCTGCAGTCGCGCTGGAAGGATGGCGTCCAGCGGGATGAGCGCGACCGCGAGATCGAGGCGCGCGCAAGCGGCTGGGCGCGCATGGCGCTGAGCATCTACGCGATCGGACTCGCGCTGCTGCTTGGCTTCTCGCCGGCCGATTGGCTGGCCTGGGCGCCGCCACCGATGATCGCCCACCTGCTGGTCATCGGCCTGATCCTGTCGTGCCTCGTCGAATTCGCGGTCACCGCGGTGTCGTACTGGCGCGATCGCCGCTGACATGGCCGGCACGCCCGTCAGCAACGCGATCCGCCGCCTGCGCTTCGAACACGGCGAGATGACCCAGGAAGCGCTCGCGAACGCCTGCGGCATCACCCGCCAGACCGTCATCGCGCTGGAAGCGGGCAAGTACGCGCCGTCGCTGGAACTCGCGTTCCGGATCGCGCATGCATTCGGAACCCGCATCGACGATGTCTTCCAATGGAGCGCCGGCGGCGGCGATACCACCTGAATCATTCGTGGCAGGGCCGCCCGGGGCCCAATGCCCTTCCACGCCTATTCGTAGGAATCGCTCCAGCCGAGAACGCCCGCCTTGCAGCGCGCGAATTCCGGCTGCAGCCTGAGCATCGGCGACGCATTCGTTCGCAAAGGCTTGCGCGGCTTGCCGAAGACTTCCTCGCCCGCGTCGTTCCACGTCACCGCCTCGTTCGACACCAGCGACAGCACCACGGCTCCGCGCGCAAGCGAAATGCGGCGGGTGGACTCGACGCCATCCCGCGGTCCGCTGCGCACGTAGACCTGCAACGCGCCGACGCCCGGCTTCAGCTTGCGCAGCATCACGTCCAGCGGATGCACGCGGAGCGTCGCCTTCGCGTAACCGCCGTCGGCCGTGCGCAGGAAGATCGCGGTCGAACAGTTCGCGCTGGCGCAGGTGCCGCCGTCCTTTTCGGTCAGGATCAGGTCCTCGCGGCCGTCGAAGTTGAAGTCGGCGCGCAGGCGGAAGAAACCGTAGGCAAAGGTCTCGCCTTCGCGCAGCAGGCGGCCGTCAGGTTTCCCTTCGCATGCGAAGCCTTCCTCGCGATAGGGATCGACCGTCGCATTGCCGGAAGCGACCAGTACCGCGGACAGGGCCAACAACAGAACCGCGAAGACCTCTTGCACGCTCCACATGCGCTCAGTATCCCGACAGCTCCACGCCACCGGTGATCGTCGCGGCGGCATTGGCCTGCGCAGCTGGCGCGACAGGCTTGCCATCCTGTTTGTAAACCACGCCCGCCTTCATCACGAACTCCACCTTCGTCATCTGCGCGATGTCGGCCAGTGGATCGCCGGGGACCGCGACGATGTCGGCGTACTTGCCTGGCTGGATGCTGCCGAGGTCCTTGTCCCGCTTCAGCAGTTTCGCGGAGTGCGTGGTCGCGGCCTGGATCGCGAACAGCGGCGGCATCCCGGCCTTCACCATGAGTTCGAACTCGTGCGCGTTCTGGCCGTGCGGGTACACCGCGGCATCGGTGCCGAACGCGATCGGCACGCCGGCGCGATACGCCTTGCCGGCGGTGGCCATGATCACCGGGCCGACCATCGCGGCCTTCGCGGCGACCTGCGCGGGATAGTAGCCGGGGATCTTCGCCTTCTCGCGGACGAACTCGCCGGCGATGATCGTCGGCACGTACCAGGTGCCG
>JBBQHA010000029.1:0-27528 GCA_038323475.1 Lysobacterales bacterium | reverse complement strand
GCCACTCGTTGGCGATGCCGCGGCTGCGGCACGGTTCGCGGTTCAAGCGCTGGATGTCATCGATCATCGCGCGCACATCGCTCTGGCGAGGCTCCGCAGCGGGCATCTTCACCACCCGGGTAAAGCGCTCGATGAACTCGCCGAGGCTCGCGTTGCGACGCTTCACCGCTTCGATCGCGGTGCTGAAGTCGACGCTGTCGCCGGCGGTGAGTTGCGGCTGGTAGAACAGCAGCGAGTCGAGTACCGATCCGGTCGCCGCGACCGTATTGTTGACCTCATGGGCCAGCACACGCACGAGTTTTTCGTAGGTCGCCTTTTCCGAACTTTCCAGTTCCTCGGTCAACTCCTCGATCAGCAGGAAGTGGCGCGCGAAACCGCGGTCGAAGAAATGGCTGCGCTGGCAGCGATAGCGGCGGCCGTCGGAGTCGGTGAGCAGCCTGCTTTCGCCCAGCGGCAGCGCGTCGAGTTGGGCGAGCATGTCCAGGCTGCGCCTGCGGCCGGCCGCATCCAGCCCATCGGCGAACGCGCCCTCGCCGCGCGCCCAGTCGGGCAAGGACTTGCCCTGGGGCTGGGCCAGGCCCAGCAGCGCAAGCGCACTGGCATTGATCACGCTGATGCGGCCGTCGAAATCGAAGGCCACGACCGCGCTCGGCGTAGCCTCGAGCAGGCGATCGAGGAAGCCGCGTTGTTCGCCGAGTTTCAGGCGCTCCTGGTACAGCGCATCGAGCATGCCGTTGAACAACGCGACGATTCCGGCGAGCTCGTCGTTCGGCGCCTGTTGCAGGCGCGCCGCATAGTTCTGGTCCTGCAGCAGGTCGTGGAAACGGCGCGCATAGTCCAGCGGCTGCAACGCGCGCCTGATCAGCGCGATACCTGCCACCACGCTCGCCAGCAGCAGGACTTCCACCACGACCACCACGATCGGCCGTTCGCGGTACAGCCACAATGTCAATCCGAAAAACACCAGATGCAGGCCGATCAGGTACGCCGCCAGGCGATGGCGCAGGCTCACGTCGCGTCCTCGTCGCCGCTGGCCAGGCCATGTTTTTCAAGGCGTCGATACAATGCGGCGCGGCTGAGGCCAAGCGTCCTGGCGACGCGCGAAATATTTCCCTGGTGCTGTTCGAGCACCTTCTCGATCATGTGCCGCTCGACCTGTTCGAGGGTCATGCCGTCCACGCCCAGGCCAGGTTTCGCGCTGTCCCCTTCACCGCGCTCGGCGCCGAGGAAGTCAGCCTGCTCCAGCACGCGTTTTCCGACCAGCAGCAAGGTGCGCTCCAGCACCTGTTTCAACTGGCGGATATTGCCGGGCCACGGTTGTGCGGCCAGCCACTCCTGCGCGGACGCCGCGATCGATACATCGCCGAGCCCGTAATAGGTCGCGAGTTCGGCGGCCAGTCGCGTGGCGATCAGCGGGATGTCGCTGCGGCGTTCGCGCAAGGCCGGCAGGCGGATCGTGATCAGGTTCAGGCGGTAATACAGGTCCTCGCGGAATTCGCCGGCGGCGACGAGTTCGGCGAGCTCGCGATTCGTCGCCGAGACCACGCGGATGTCGGCCTGCTCCGAAACGCTCGCGCCGACCGGCCGGTAGCTGTGGTCCTGCAGAACGCGCAACAGCTTGACCTGGTCGGAACGGTTCAACTCGCCGATCTCGTCGAGGAACAGCGTGCTGCCATGCGCGCTCGCGACGTGGCCCTTGCGATCGGTCCTCGCGTCGGTGAACGCGCCCTTGACGTGGCCGAACATTTCGCTCTCGAACAACGAGGACGTGATCGCGCCCATGTTGATCTTGACCGGTGGCTTGCCGGCGCGCGGGCTGTTGCGATGGATCGCATCTGCGATCAGCTCCTTGCCGGTGCCGCTCTCGCCGAGGATCAGCACCGGCGCGCGCGTCTTTGCCACCCGGCCGACGGTCGAGAGCACCTTCAACAGGTCGGGATGTTCACCGATGATGCCGGTGAAATCGAATTCGCTGTCCAGGGCCCGCCGATCGGACCGGCCCGGCGAGCGCGGGATCGCCAATTCCAGCGTGGTCCGGATCAACTCGACCAGTTGCGCGTTCTGCCACGGCTTGGTGAAGAAGTCGGCCGCGCCGACCTTGACCCCCTTCACCGCCAGCGCGATCGAACCCCATGCGGTCATCAACAGCACCGGCAACGCGGGGTGCCGTTCCTTGATCAGCGCCAGCAGCGCGAGGCCTTCCTCGCCGCTGGTCTGCGGCGAGAAATTCATGTCCTGCAGCACGAGGTCGACCGGATGCGCAACGAGCATCTGCAGCACCTGCTTCGGATCGTCGCAGGTCAGCACCTCGAAGCCCGACTGCTTGAGCAGCAGGGCCAGCGAGACCTGCACCGAACCGTCGTCGTCGACGACCAGCACGCGTTGCTTGCGGGACACTTCCATCGGACTGTCGATGCGCTGCGCCTTGAACCGGTCGATCGTCATTCGTATTGCAGCGCCTGGGTCGGGCTCAGGCGGCTGGCCCGCCATGCAGGATAGAGAGCGCAGAGCACCGAGACCAGCGCCATGATCGACACCGAGACCAGCGCGGCGACCAGGAACAGCGGCCAGCTCAGGTTCTCTCCGAACACCCCGGTGATCGGCAGCTGCACCAGCAGCACCAGCCCGACCACCATCGCCAGCGAGGTGATCAGCAGTTGCTCGGCGACGATCTGCCGATAGATGTTGCCGGCCGTGGCGCCTGCCGCACGACGCAGGCCGATTTCCGGAATGCGCCTGGTGGTGTTCTGCCAGAGCACGCCGAACAGCCCGAACGCGACCATCAGCAGCAGGAAGGAGGCGATCGTCGTGAGCACGACCAGCGGGATCTCCACCTGTTTCAGCATGGATTCGCGCAGGTCGCTCAACGGCGAGATGCGGTAGGACCAGTCGTTGCGCACCAGCTTCAGGCGCTCGCTGAGTGTCGCCTCGAAGCCGCGCGGCGTGCCCGGCTTCACCCGCAACAGGATCGTGCCCGGGCCCTGATCGCTGGACTGCGTGGAATACCGGGAGATCACGAAGTTGACCGGCGCCATGAATTCCCCCTGGTTACGGAAATCCGCGATCACGCCGGCAATCCTCATCAGTTTCCGATCCTTGCTTCCCGGCTCGCCGTCGCTGATGACCTTGCCGATCGCGTCCTGCCCGGGGAACATCGCCTGTGCGAAGCGACGATTGACGACGACCGGCTGCTGCGCCGCACCTTCGTCGGCGCTGGAAAACCCGCGCCCCTCCTGCAGCTGCATATGCACCGTATCGAAGAAATCGTCGCTGACCTGCATCACGTTGCTGTCCGTCGATGCGCCGCTGGCGGGCAGGTAGAAGCCGCCCTGCCAGGTATCGTTGTCGTAAGGCGAGTAGGCGGCGAATGCGACATGTTCCACTTCGGGCAGGGCCTGCAGGCTGCGCTTGAACTTGTCGTAGGTCGCCGCGTCGTTCTTGATGCCGGAAGCGTCGGACGTCTGCAGCTGGACCGACCAGACCGACGCATAGTCGAATCCCTTGGGCTGGTGGTAGAGCTGGTAGAAACGGCTGGCAGTGGCCGCAATGGCGAACACCACCACGAACGCGAGCAGGATCTCCAGGCTCAGCATCAGGTTCCTGGACTTGCGCTTCCAGATCGGTTTCAGCAGGTGGCGGAACATCAGGCAGCTCCCTTGAGTGCGAGGACGGGGTGGACGCGGGACATCTTCCAGGCGGGGATCACGCCCGACAGCAGGCCGAACACCAGCGTGATCAGCAGGCCGCAGAAGAAGACCGCGATGTTGATATCCACTTTCAGGTAGGGAATCAGGCCCGAGTGCTCCAGCCAGACCAACACTCCCTTGGCGCAGGCCAGCCCGAGCAAGCCGCCGAACAGGCACAGCAGCACGTTTTCGACGACGAACTGGACCACGAGCTGCGAACTCGATGCGCCGAAGGCCTTGCGCACGCCGATCTCCGAACTGCGCTCCATGATCCGGCCGGTATTGAGATTCACCAGGTTCAGCGCCGGCAGCAGCATGAACAGCAGCATCATCACGACAATGATGGCGAGCAACGTGCCCGCGCCGGAATCGGGCTTGCGTTCGTTGTTCAGCAGGCTTCTTGCGAAGAAATCCGGCTTGCTGTCGGCCCACATCAGGTTCGTGTAGCTCCTGACCGGATCGTCGAACTTCAACTGGGTGGCGATCTGGATGACTTCAGCCTGTATCCGCGGCAGGTCGGCGGGACTCCTGGCCAGCAGCAACGCATTGAAGTCGCCAAACATCTGGCTCTTGTATTCGGTGGACGGATTGGTGCTGACCGGCGCCCAGATGTCGGCGTAGGCATTCAACTGCATTTCATCCCTGACCACGCCGACGACCTGGAACTGCTGGCCACCGACATTGAGCGCCTGTCCCACCGCCTTCGCGCCGGGGAACAGTTTTGCGGCCGTCGATGCATTGAGCACCGCCACGAACCGCCCCTGCGCATCGTCATCGGCCGTTGGGAGCCTGCCATCGAGCAACGTGAAGTCGAGGACTTTCCAGTAGTTCGCATCGGCGCGGCGGAGCATCACCTCGTTGACCCGGTCGCCCTGGTAGACGGACACGGTCTTCGGGTTGGTGACGGCCGCGACGAGCTCGGCCGATTTCATCGGCCTGAGGTATTTTTCGATGACCTTGTAGCCGATCGGGCTGATCCGGGTGGACTGGCCGTCCTTGCTGGCCGACAACATCAGCGTCACCTGCAGGAAGCGATCGCTCTTGCCTTCGACGCCGGTCGGATACAGGGCGTTCTGCAACAGCGCAGTCACCACCAGCAGCACCATCAGGGTAAGGGTGATGCACAGCAGGTTGATCGCGGTGAACAGCTTGCGCCGCAGGTACACCTTGTATGCGGTCAACAGGTAATTCTTGAACATGGAGTACTCCTCAGGCGACCAGTTGTCCGTCGAACACGCGGATGATGTGGCTGCCACGCTTGGCTTCGCGTTCGTCGTGGGTGACCATCACGACGGTCGTGCCTTCCTGGTTGAGCTTGAGCAGGTGGTCCATCACCTCGCCGCCCATCTGGCTGTCGAGGTTGCCGGTGGGTTCGTCCGCGAGCAGCACCTGCGGCTGGCCGACCATCGCCCGGGCGATCGCGACGCGCTGCTGCTGGCCACCGGACAGCTGGTTGGGGTAATGCTCCATGCGCGCGCCGAGCCCGACTTTCTCCAGCGCTTCGCGCGCCCGGCGACGCCGTTCCGACGCCGACACGTTGCGATACAGAAGCGGCAACTCGACGTTGTCGATCACGTGCAGGTCGTTGATCAGGTGGAAGCTCTGGAAGATGAAGCCGAAGGTCTGGTTGCGCAGCTTCGCCACGTCCTTGTCGCGATACGACCTGACCGGCAAACCGCCGACGCTGATCGACCCGGTGCCGGGCTTGTCCAGCAGGCCGATCAGGTTGAGCAGGGTGCTCTTGCCGCAGCCGCTCGGTCCCATGATCGAGACGAATTCGCCTTTCTTCACGTGCAGGTTGATGTCCTTCAGGGCGAGCGTTTCCACCTTGTCGGTCTGGTAGGTCTTGCTGATGTTTTCGAGTCTGATCATGGTCGCGGCCTCGTTCGTTGATCGGTTCTTGATGTGCGTGGTCAGTTGGAAATGCGGATGCTGTCGAGATGCTTGTAGCGGCTGACGTCGGACACGATCAGCTTGTCGCCAGCCTTCGCTCCGGAAATGATTTCGACCGCGTTGCCATCGCCGAGGCCGACATCGATCTGCCGTTTCCGGGCGACGCCGCCGTCGATCACGAAGACATCCTGGCGGCCCTTGCCGTTGAAGGCAGGACCGCTGTCGGCCACCAGCGTGCCGGCTTTCTGCTCGGTGACGATGTTCGCGTCGACGCGCAACTTGTTGCGCAGCACCGGGTCGTTGGGCTTGTCGAGGGAAACCATCAGGGTGACGGTACCGTTCTGGATTTCAGGCAGGATCGTCTGCACGCGACCAAGCAGGGTCTGGCCGCTGTAGCCGACCCGCACAGGCTGGCCTGGGCTCAGATAGCGCGCGTAGAAATCCGACACCGTCGCCTCGACGCGGAAGTTGTGCAGTTCCGAAACCTTCGCCACCAGTTGCCCGCTCGCGACGCTGGCGCCTTCGTCGGTGAGCACCCAGGTCAGCATGCCGGCGAACGGCGCGCGTACTTGCGTCTGCGCCTGCAGTTGCTGTTGCTGCACGAGTTCCTTCTGCAGGATCGCCTTCTGCAGCTGCGCGGCCTGGATGTTGGTCTGCGTCGCCCTGCCGGTGTCGGCGACCGATTCGCGATGCTGGCGCAGTTCGATCTCGGTGCGCTTGACCGCGAGCGCCGCGGCGTCGAGGTCGGAGGCGGAGGTTGCGCCGAGTTGCTGCATACGCTGGTAGCGGCCGAGCTTCACCTTCGCGCTCTCGAGATCGAGCCCGAGCAATTCGATGTCGCTGACCAGCTGTTTCTGCTTCTGCTGCATCTCCTGCGTCAGCGCCTGCACGCGCACTTCCTGCTGCGCGATCTGCTCTTCGAGGTTCTCGATGGCCAGCCTGATCGTGTGGTCGTCCAGCTCCAGCAGCAACTCGCCGGCGGCGACTTCCTGGCCGGCCTTGACGTGCACGTGCGCAACCCGGGTCTGGATCGGACTCGGCACCTGCTCCTCGTGTACAGGGACGACCACGCCGGATGCGTTGATGGTGTTGGCGATATCGCCGCGCCGTACCTCGGCGATGCGGATGTCGCCAATCGCGACGCTCGGGCTGACCATGCGGTTGATGCCCCAGGCAGCGAAGGCTATCGACACCAGCACGCAGATCACGACAACGCGTGTTGCGCGTTGCCGCCTGGTGATCGTCTGCGAGTTGATGGGCTGGTCCATGCGCGGCGTCTTTGCTGTTTGTCTGGACAGACAACAGCAAGGGCCGTGCCATGTTCGGAGATGGCCGACATGGGCTTTGAAATCAGTGAGATAGGGGCTTGTGCAGGCGCAAGCGTGATGCGCCGGCTGGGCGATCGTGAACACTGGTGTTCGATATCGAACACCCGCGAAAAACGTCCTTCGCAGCGATCGGACAGATTCCCGGCTGATGCGTGTGGCTGGCGATGCCAACGCGACCAGGGCCATGCAGCTGCTGAATCGCGCCCATCCCGTCCAGCCACGACGGTATCTTCCGCTCGCGATCGACCGCATCATTCGTCCGGGCCAGCCCCTGCTTGGGCTGATGCGCCGGATGAACGACTGCATCAAGGAGAGCAACGCCATGGATCGCACCGACCGCGCCGGGACCGCTGCGACATCGTCGTTGCAGGCTGCTGCACCCCACGGTTTTGCCAGTTCTCTGCGATGAGGGTGATCCACGTGCGTCGCATGGCAGCGATGCTCGCGCTCGCGACGATCGTCGTGGCCAGCGGCTGCTCAGCGCCCCCTGCCACGCCGCGGCGGCCCGCCGACGTGCGTGCGCAGATCGTGCGTCTGCTGCCGGCCGAGTTGCGCGACCGCGCGAAGTGGGCGGTCGACATTCATGCCGCGTTCGCCGCGCTCGGCATCGACCCTTCGACGCCTAACCTCTGCGCGACGCTCGCGGTCGCCGAACAGGAATCGAATTTCAGCGTCGATCCGGCCGTGCCCGGGCTCGCGCGGATAGCGCGCGACGAGATCGACCGCCGCTCCGGCCAGCACCACGTGCCGTTGCTGCTCGTGCATGGCGCGCTGCTGTTCAAGTCGCCGAACGGCAAGAGCTACGACGAGCGCCTCGCCGCGGTGCGTACCGAACAGGACATGAGCCGCATCTACGAGGACTTCATCGGTTCGGTCCCGCTGGGCAGGCGCCTGTTCGCGAACGACAACCCCGTGCACACCGGCGGGCCGATGCAGGTCAGCGTCGCGTTCGCGGAACAGCAAGCGAAGTCGCACCCCTACCCTTACCCGACGGATGTCTCGATCCGCCACGAGGTGTTCAGCCGACGCGGCGGCATGTATTTCGGCATCGCCCACCTGCTCGGCTATTCCGCGTCGTATCCGCAGATGCTGTACCGCTTCGCCGACTACAACGCGGGCGTGTACGCCAGCCGCAACGCGGCCTTCCAGCAGGCGGTGGGCGCCGCGTCGGGCATCCCGATTGCACTCGACGGCGACCTCGTCGGCTACGGCTCGGCCAGCGGCGGCACCGGCCCGACCGAGATCGCGGTGCGCTCGCTCGCACGATCGCTCGACCTGAGCAACGCGCAGATCCATCGCGCGCTTGGGCAAGGCGATACTGCCGACTTCGGGGAGTCGACGTTGTACGCGAACGTGTTCGCACTGGCCGAGCGCATGGAGCGCAAGCCGCTGCCGCGCGCGGTGCTGCCGCGGATTACATTGGAAAGCCCGAAGATCACGCGCAAACTGACGACCGAGTGGTTCGCGAAGCGCGTGGACGAGCGGTACAGGAAGTGCCTGGCGAAGGCGGCGAAGTAGTGGGCGCCGGCCGCAGCCCCATCAGGAGAACAACCATGCAGACCGAAAAAGACGACCTCAAATGCAACCACGCGCCGTGCAATTGCGGCGTGTCCGAAATCGGCGCGTATTGCAGCGAGGAATGCCACAAGGCGGACCAGCAAAGCGGCCAGGCATCCACCAGTTCGGCGAAGTGCCCGTGCGCACACAACGACTGCAGGTAACACGTCGCGCGCCTCTGCGCTGCTCCAGGCCTGCTATTGCGGCGCTGCCTCTGACGCGCGGCGCTTGCGCGACTTGGCCGCTGGCGTCGCTGGCTGCGCAGGAGCAGCTTTCTTCGCGGTCGTTGTTTTCTCCGGCGACGTCTTTTTCGCAGTCGCCTTCTTCACAGACGATGCCAACTTGCGCGGTGCCGCGTTTCGAGGCGGCTGCGGCTCCACTGTGGCATCAATCAACTCGATGTCCGCGCTGAAGAGTTCGATCGCGGTCCGCGCGATCTTGCTGGTGTCGTAGTAGGCATAGACGCCCACGCCGGCGGCGCCGACGACGGGAATCCAGCGGGTGACGACGCGCGACAGCGAGCGCTGACTCACCTTGATGCCGATCTGCCGCGCGATCGCCTGCAATGCGCGCACCGATGCCTTCTGGACCAGGAACCGCTCCCCCACCTGCGCCATGATCTCGCGCAGCGCCTGTGCTGCGGTATGGCGGAACAGGCAGTACACGACCTGCTCCCGGGTCAGCGTCGCGCTCTTGCCGTACACAGCGGCGATGTCGGCGACCATCTGCGCCTGGAGCCGCCAGACGGCGCGCAATTCGGGAAGGATCGTCAGCCAGCCCCATGGACCTGGCGGCAATGCGAGCGCGCCGGCCGCTGCGAGCGCCTTCCGCGATGCAACGCGGCGAATCGCCTGTGCACGTGCGGCAGGTGTCGCGCTTTCAAGCTCGGTCGTTCCGGGCACCGAAGCGATGAGTTGGAGTACGGCGTCGCCGATCTTCTGGCCGACCGCCTTGACCTGATCGATGGTATTGAGTCGCGTCGTCATCCTTGGTGCTCCGTCGATGCCATTGTGGGAGGACCGTTCCGGCCGAAAAGTCCGTGCTCGACCCGAACCGGCTTCATCAGAACATGCGCCTCATCCGCAGCGGCAATTCCGCCGCGGCGAACGGCGATTCATTCCTGCGCGCCAGCCAACGGCAGCTGCAGCAACAGCTCGCCGATGCGCCCGTCCACTTCATCGCCGGTACTGACAACCGCACCGTGCGCGACCGCGATCTGGCGTCCAATGACAGCCTCCATCGCGAGCGTGCCCGGATCGATCGGAGGGTTTCCCGTCACCAGATAGTCCACCGCGTCGCTGTGGTAGATGCGCCTCTCGTCGTCGTGCAGGCGCACGATCGCGTGAGTCGCCGAGGCCGTGCATTCGATCCAGCACCTCGGATCGGTGGAAGCGACAGCCGGGACGGCGCCCAGCATCTGCGCGACGAGCTGCTGCAGCCTTGCAGGGTCGGCGTCGACCAGGATGGGAGCCGCGGGCGCGAGCACGGCGATCGGATGAGATTCCCTGCCGATACTGCAGGCGTATTGCGATGCATGCGCCGCAGCGTTTTCGACGATCGTTCCCAAGCCGCACGGCGCGCGTTGCAGGCAGAACATGCCGAGACCGATGCTCTGCAGGTCGTCGAGTTCGTCCGCAAGTTGCAGCAGCAGATTGGCCTGGCGTTCGACCGTCCTGCCCAACTCGGGGACCTGTTGCGCGGAGAGCCCGGAGCCTTCCAGCATCCGCGCAGCCATCTGGATCGTGCCGATCGACCCGCGCAGGTCGTGCGTCAACCTTCCCATCCATTCCGGCGCGGCGGACGCCGGCGGATCATCGTCGATATTCCACACTTCAGTGGCAGCTGCCTTGCTCATCGTCCGGCATCCATGTCGCGCTTCACCAGCGGACTCCCGATGCGCATTGCGCATGGAGAGAAACCAACCGACCAGTACCGGTCGTGGCTGCATTCTTCACCATGGTTGCGGGATGGGGGCTGAACCGGTGGTTCTTCGGAATCGCGTGGATTCCAGGGATCGGTCGCAGCGGCAGCAGGCCATTGGCGGCTCGGCTGCGATTGCAGAAAACCAGGAAGCCGCCCTGGGGCGGCTTCTGGAAGGCAACGGATCGCGAACGATGCGATCCATGCCAACACCGGCCAAACTCCCAACGAGGATCGGGAAATTGTCGGCCTGTCAGACGGCGACTGTTACTTGCGGCTCGTCATCTTCGCGAGGATGTAGCCGACCGCGAGGGCAACGCCGACGGTGGCCCATGGGCGGCTGCGAATCACGTCGCCGGCGTCCTCGACCAGATCCTTGCCCTGATCCAGCAGGGAATCGAGGCCTTCACTCGCCTTGTCCTTCGCAATACCCGCCGCCTTCGCGGTGGCATTGACGGCATCGGCGACGCCGACGATCACATGGTCGCGGGCCAGGCTGAGTTTCTCGGTGACGCCCTGGAGGGTGGAAACGGGTGCATCGGACATGGTGTTACTCCTTAGTCGAGATGAGGCGATGTTGTGCTGGGAGCGGCGCGGGCAGCCTTCGTGGCAACTTGGAATCATCATCGCCTCGCGATGCTGAACGGCGCGTGGCGCGAAATCGGGTTGGGGTCTGTTGGGGGACGCCGCTTCGCTCCAGTCCCACTTTGAGACAGGCACTCGAAACCCTGAGGGCGCCGTCCGGCGGCAGACAGCCTGGCTGGCGGGAATACTCGCGCCATTCATGGCGCTCGCCCTTCGGGCCAGCTTCGCTGTTCGCGCGTGCTCCAGGCACGCGCAGTCGAACCTTCGGTTCGCTTCCCGCCACTTCCAACGAGCGATCAAATAGAAAGGGCCTCACAAGGCGGCCCTTCTATTTGATGGTGGAGGATGGTGGTAGCGGTAAAGGCCATAGCGGTAGCTCCGTGACGGTAACAGGTGGCGGTGTTGAGGCACTTACCGTCAAAACTATTGCCGGCTACCATCGGTCGTCAACGAACTACCCAGGAACACTTCGGACAAGAAAAAGGCCGAAACCCTTGTATTTATTGGGGATTCCGGCCTTCTTTGGACTACTTTGGATCACTAAATGGTGGAGGTGGCGGGAATCGAACCCGCGTCCGAAAGTGCTCCATCCCCAGCTCTACATGCTTAGCACGACGTTTGATCTCGTCCGGCGACAACACGACGTGCGAAGCACATCGACGGACCAGCGCGTTAGGTTAACCGTTGACCGATGCGCGGCCAGCCAGCGGCGATCCCGTGATTATGACCCTACATCCACGAGCACAGGCACAAGTGGGTTCGGGGCTTACGCCTTAAGCGGCGAGAGCGTAGTTGTCGTCGTTGGCAACTAGAGTTTGCCGCTGGATTAACGAGGAAAGCTGCCCCCTCGGCATGCACCAAGCGATTTTGCTACCCCCGTCGAAGCCTGGACACCCCCGGGGAAAACGTCGTCGTCTGACACGACTGCAGTGTAGGGGCGAAGGGCAGATGCCACAAGGCGTGCGCGACATGGCCAGTTGCTGGCGTTCACCGATGCCCCATTCTTTCCGCAGTGGATGAAGGGCGATTCATGCGGGTCCGGATTTCGCCATGGTTCGACAAGTCCAGCATGAACGGGCTCTTCACTCCCTTGACGAATTCTTACCGTTGCGCGGGCTAGGCTTGCCTCCTCAACAAGGAGAGTGGCGATGATCCGCAAGGCAAATGCAATCTGGAACGGAAGCGGCAAGGAAGGCAAGGGTCATCTGACGACGCAGTCCGGCGCGCTCGATGCGCCGTATGGATTCAACTCGCGCTTCGAGGACGGCGCCGGCAGCAATCCCGAGGAACTTCTCGCTGCCGCGCATGCGGGCTGCTTCACGATGGCGTTGGCATTCGCGCTTGAAAAAGCCGGGCACGTCGCCGACGAACTCAGGACCGAAGCAGCGGTGTCGCTGGTCAAGGATGGCGACGGCTTCCGTATCAGCCGCAGCGCATTGACCCTGAAAGCGAAGGTGCCGGAAATCGCCCGCGACGCGTTCGAAGCGATCGCGACCGCAGCGAAGGACGGTTGTCCAGTGTCCAAATTGTTCAAGGCCGATGTGGTGCTGGACTGGACGCTTGGCTGAGGCGGGCTTGGTTGTCCTCCCGACCCCAATTCAAAACCCGTGTCATCCCGAGTGAAGCCAGCGATCTCGAAATCGAGTCAAAAACCCTGTCATCCCGAGTGAAGCGAGGGATCTCGGAGTCCATTGCTTTCGCCTGCCAAATCCCTCGCGTTGCTCGGGATGACAATTGCCGACGTGGAATGAGAATTGCCGGCTCGGAATGGCAATCGCCGGTTCGGGATGAGGAGTGTTTGTGACGACTGCGCGCCGCGCTGTATCGCAGCCACCACCATTGGATCAGTGGTATCCATCGCCCACTTTGCCGCGGAACACCCAGTACACGAACACCGTGTAGCCGAGAATGACCGGCAGCAGGAACACCGTGCCGATCAGCAGGAACTGTTGCGACGCGGGCGCGGCGGCGGCGTCCATGATGGTCAGGCCCGCAGCCGCCGCTGCGCTGCCGGCATGCAGGGCGCCCGCATCCGGCGGCACCAGGTACGGGACGTTGGAGATCAGCAGGCCGATGTAGGCGAGCAGGAACAGGCTGATCGCCGACAGGAACGGCTGCACCGGGCGATGCTGCTTCAGGCCGCTCCAGCACGACCATGCGGCGACCAGGGTCGTCAGCGGCAGCGGCAACAGGTAATAGAAATCCGGCAGCGTGAACCAGCGATCGTAGATGCGCGGCAGCATCATCGGCGTCCAGATGCTGACGATGGCGATCGCGACGAGCATCGCGACCACGATCGGATACGCGACGGACCGCACCCTCGCCTGCAGGTCGTGTTCGGTCTTCATCACCAGCCAGCACGCGCCGAGCAGCATGTAACCGACGATCACCGACAGGCCGCAGACCAGCGCGAACGGTGTGCACCAGTCGAGACTGCCGCCGGCAAACACGCCATTCGCGATGTGGATGCCCTGCAGCAGGCCGCCCAGCACCAGGCCCTGGCAGAACGCCGCGAGCGTCGATCCGGATGCGAAGGCCCAGTCCCAGATGCGGTGGTTGGGTTTGCCGATCCAGCGGAATTCGAACGACACCCCGCGCAGGATCAGCGCGAGGAGCATCACGATGATCGGCAGGTACAGCGCCGGCATGATGATCGCGTACGCACGCGGGAACGCGACCCACAAGCCGCCGCCGCCGAGCACGAGCCAGGTGCCGTTGCCGTCCCAGAACGGCGCGACCGAGTTCATCATCCGGTCGCGGTCGGGTTCGGCGTGGAACAGCGGGAACAGCATGCCGACGCCGAGATCGAATCCGTCGAGCACCACGTACATCGCGACCGCGACGGCGAGGATCGCGGCCCAGATCATCGGCAGTTGCGCGGCGTGCTCGCCGATCAGGGCGTTCATATCACCTGCTCGCCGTCGGCTGCTTCGCGCGTCGCGCTGCCCGCCGCTGCGAGCGGGCTGTTCGGTGCGGCGTGGTCCGATGCTGCGACGGCCGCGCCCTGTGGGCCATGGCGCAGCAACTTGCGGATGTAGTAGATGCCGATCGAGAACACGACGCCGTAGATCGCGATGATCAGAATGAACGAGGTCAGCACGGTTGCTGTCGGCACCGGCGAGATCGCATCGACCGTGCGCAGGATGCCGGTCGCGATCCACGGCTGGCGGCCGGTTTCGGTGACCATCCAGCCGGACAGGATCGCGATGAATCCCAGCGACCACATGTAGCCGACCGGGCGCAGGAACCAGCGCGCATCGAACAGCTTCCCGCGCAGCCACAGGAAGCCGCCGACGAAACCCGTCGCGATCAGCAGCATGCCGATGCCGACCATCATCCGGAATCCGTAGAACACCGACAGCAGCGGTGGACGCTCGCTCGCCGGCACGTCCTTGAGGCCCGCGATCTTGCCATCCCAGCTATGCGTGAGGATCAGGCTGCCGACATGCGGCAGCGCGACCTCGTAATCGTTGCGCTCGGTTTTCGCGTTCGGCACCGCGAACAGCACCAGGTCGACCGGTCCGTTGCCGTCCCAGTGCGCTTCCATCGCGGCGATCTTGGTCGGCTGGTGGTGCAGGGTGTTCAGTCCATGCGCATCGCCGACGACCAGTTGCAGCGGCGCGAGCGCGAGCACCATGCCCAGCCCCATGCGGATCATCGTGCGCGCCTCGGCATCGAAACGCCCCGCCATGCGATAGCGCGCACCGACCGCGAGCACGACGACCGACGTGCTCAGGTAGGCCGCGATCAGCATGTGCACGAAGCGGTACGGAAAGCTGGGATTGAAGACGATCTGCCACCAGTCGACCGGGAACGCGACGCCGTCGTGCATCTCGTAGCCGACCGGCGTGTGCATCCAGCTGTTCGCGGACAGGATCCAGAACGCCGAGATCGCGGTGCCGATCGCGACCATGCACGCCGACAGCACGTGCGCCCACTGCGGCACGCGGCTGCGGCCAAACAGCAGGATGCCGAGGAAGGTCGATTCGAGGAAGAACGCGGTCAGCACCTCGTAGCCGATCAACGGGCCGATCACGTTGCCGACCACGACCGAAAAACGGCTCCAGTTGGTGCCGAACTGGTAGGACAGCATCAGTCCCGACACCACACCCATCGCGAACGAGACCGCGAAGACCTTGAGCCAGAACTTCGACAGCTTCAGGTAGTGCAAGCGCCCGGTGCGCCAGTGCAGGAGCTCGAGGGTGGCGATGAACGCCGACAGCCCGATCGTGAAACCCGGGAAGATGATGTGGAAACTGATGGTGAAGGCGAATTGGAGTCGCGCGAGCAGCACCGGGTCCAACGAGGACATCCATTCCATGCGCGGATTCTACCGCGCAATTGGCACGCATCCCTTCAAGGGGGTAGAGAGCCGCGCATGCGATCTGACGATGGCGGATCGCGCGGCGAAGAACGCCCTCTGAAGGGGACAACCCGCCTCATCCGGACGACGTGTCAATCTACAGCGTGGGCGCCAGCAGATTCACATGCAGCAACTCGGCGTCGTATGCGCGGATCGGATCATCCCAGTCGCCGAGCATCGCCAGGTACAACAGCTTGTCGAACTCAGGCCTGAAGCGCCGGATCACGGCATCCGGATCCGGCATCAGCCGGTTGTCCGCGATCAGTCCGAAATGCACACCGCCGTTGTAACTGAGGATGCTCAGACCAATCCCGACGCTGCCGGTCTGCGGCACCCAAGCCATCAACTCGGTCATCCGCTGTCCACCCAGGTACAGCGGCATCTGCGGTCCCGGGACATTGGTCGCCACGGCGCTGGCCTTGCTGCTGAACAACTCCAGCGCGAACTGCAGGATGGAATCCGGTGCCCGGCCAAGCGCAGCCAGCACGCCGAAGGTCATGACCGCCTGCCTCGATGTTTTCAGTGTGTCCATGTTGGTGGCGATGCGCTCGAGTCGCCTCACCGGATTGTCTTCGCCAACCGGCAGGTCGAGGAACACCAGCCCGAACTGGTTGCCGAGTGTCTTCGCGCTTTCGGGCGGACGCAGGTTGACCGGCACGGTCGCGCGCAGGGTCAACCCGTCGATCGGCTCGCCGCACTCGAGCAGGTAACCGCGCAACGCGCCGGCGGCGCTGGCGAGCAGTACGTCGTTGACCGTGCAGCCGTAGGCACGCCCGACCGCCTTGACCTCTTCCAGACCGATGCGATCAGCCCAGGCCACGCGCTTGATCCCGCCGAGCGGACGCTTGAGCAGGGTCTGCGGGTCTCCGGACAAGGCCAGCGTATTGACGAGTTCGCGCGCGATCTCGCTACCTTCGTTCGCCAGCGTCGTCGCCAGGGACGGGTCGCGCCAAAGCTGCGCGCCGATCTCCAGGCCTTTCCCGATGATCTGCTCGCCCATCCGGATGTAGCGCCTGATCGCTCCAAGATGCTGCGCGACCGGCGCATCGTCATCCTTCGGCGCGGCACGCTCCTGGTCGCTGTCGATGCTTGCTTCCGGCGTAGTGTCGGTCAACGACAGGATGACCTGCATCAACGCGATGCCATCGGCGTAGCAATGGTGGATGCGCGCAATCACGGCACTTCCGCCGAGGTAGTTCTCGACCAGATGAAACCTCCACAGCGGCCTGGTCTTGTCCAGCGGCGTGGACGCAAGTTCGCTCACGCATCGTTCGAGTGCGCGTTTGCCTGCGCGCCCGGGCAGCACCGACCGCCGCACATGCCAGTCGAGATCGAGCTCCGCGTCGTCTTCCCACACGACTCCCGACGCGCCATCCACCGCTTTCCAGCGGAAACGCGGATAGGAGAGGAAGCGATGCCTGATGACCTTGCGCAGGCGATCGATCGTCAGCGGCGTTTCGAGCATCAGCACCCCGGTGATCATCATCGGGTTGGTCGGACGCTCCATACGCAGCCACGCGGTATCCACGTTGGACATCGGTTCGCGGTGGATCGTGCCGGCGGTCTGCTTGCTGGGCATCGCACATCCTGTCGGTCCGGAACGCGAACGGCTGCGCTGTCCGATCGACGAGCGCGCATCCATCCTGCACTTTTCAGGACCAGATGCTTTGAGCCGGATCAAAGTCCGATGCTTTCGCCCATGAACAATGCCCCGCGGATCATCTCGGCGTCCCAGGAACGCACCTGGTCTTCCCAGTCGCCGAGCATCGCCAGGTACAGCAGCTTCTCGAACTCCGGGCCGAAGCGGCGGATCACTGCGTCCGGATCGGGCATCAGGCGGCCGTCGGCGATCAGCCCGAAATGCACATGCCCCTGGTAGCTCATGATGCTGATGCCGATGCCGACGTTGCCGGTCTGCGGCACCCAGAACATCATCTCGCGCAGCTTCTGTCCGGCCATGTACAGCGGCATCTTCGGACCAGGCACGTTGGTCGCGACCGCAGTCGCTTTGCGGCTGAACAGGTCGAGCGCCATGCTTTGCACCGCAGCGGGCGCCAGCCCCATCGCGGCAAGCAGGCCGAACGACACGATCGCCTGGCGCGACGTCTTCAATTCGTGCATGTGCGCGGCGACGCGCTCGAGGCGGCGCACCGGATTGTCTTCGCCGACCGGCAGTTCGAGGAACACCAGTCCGAAATGATTGCCGAGTTTCTTCGCGTGTTTGAGTGGGCGCAGGTTCACCGGCACCGTCGCGCGCAGGGTCACGCCATCGATGTGTTCGCCGCGATCGAGCAAATAACTGCGCAACGCGCCGGCTGCCGACGCCATCAGCACGTCGTTGACCGTGCAGCGGTACGCGCGGCTGACCGCCTTGACGTCGGCAAGATCCAGCGGCTCGGCCCACGCGACGCGCTTGCTGACGCCAAGCCGGCCCTTGAGCACGGTCGGCGGGTCGTCGGGCAACGAGACCGCATTGATGAGTTCGCGCGCGATCTCGCGGCCTTCGTTCGCAAGCACCGCCGCGAGCGACGGGTTCTGGTAGAACTCCATGCCCTTGGCGAGCATCTTGCCGCCGATTTTCCGGTACTTCTCGAAGCCGCCATCGCGCTTGCCGGAAGGCTCGTCGTCCTTGAGCCAGACGCTCTCTAGGTCGCTGCCCTTGCCCGCTTCGGCCGTGGTATCGGTCAGCGACAGCAGCACCTGCACGAGCGCGATGCCGTCGGCGTAGCAATGGTGGATGCGGGCGACGAGCGCGCTGCCGCCCTGGTAGCTCTCGACGAGGTGGAATTGCCACAGCGGCTTGGTCTGGTCGAGCGGCGTGGACGCGAGTTGACTGACGAAACGCTCGAGTTCGCGCTTGCCCGCGCGGCCCGGCAATGCCGACAGGCGCACATGCCAGTCGAGGTCGAAGTCCGCGTCGTCTTCCCAGATCGCGCCGGTGCTGCCATCGACCGCCTTCTGGCGAAAGCGCGGATACGAGAGAAAGCGCTGCTTGATGACCTTGCGCAAACGATCCAGCGGCATCGGCGTGTCGAACATCAGCACGCCGGTGATCATCATCAGGTTGGTCGGCCGCTCCATGCGCAACCACGCGGTGTCCACGCGCGACATCGGCTCGCGATGGATCTTCTGCTCAGTCTGCTGCTTGGCCATGCGCATGCCCCGGTTGCTGCTGGGGCCAGTGAATCATGCGGCGAGGAACAGCGTCAATCTTGGTCCGCGCTGCCCGACTTCGACGATGCATAAGCAGCGAGCGCATCCGCACGGCTCGCCTTGAGCCCGACGATCGGCGCGCGAGGATAGCCCGGCGCGTGCCGCGCGAGCAGTCCGGGATGATTCCACGGCTCGAACAGCGCCGCATCGGGCAACCCGGCGAGTTCCGGCACCCACCGCCGCACATAGCCGCCGGCGGGATCGAACTTCTGCGCCTGCGACACCGGGTTGAACACGCGGAAATACGGCGCCGCATCCGCGCCGGTGCCCGCAGTCCATTGCCAGCCCTGGGTGTTGTTCGGCAGGTCCGCGTCGACGAGGGTGTCCCAGAACCAGCGCGCACCATGCAACCAGTGCATGCGCAGGTTCTTGGTGAGGAAACTCGCGACGACCATGCGCACGCGGTTGTGCATCCAGCCCGTCTGCCTGAGTTGGCGCATGCCTGCATCGACCAATGGCACGCCAGTGCGCCCACGCTGCCATGCGGCGAGAAGCGCGGGTGCCGGATCGGCCCACTGAAAACCGTGGAAGCGCGGATTGAGGTTCGCGTCGGTCGTCTGCGGGAAGTGGTACAGCAAGTGGTGCGAGAACTCGCGCCAGCCGAGTTCGCGGATATAGCCATCGCCGTTCGCCACGCTGCGCGCACCGCACTGTGCGGATTGCAGCGCCTGCATGACACGGCGCGGCGAGATCTCGCCGAAATGCAGGTGCGGCGAAAGCTTCGAGGTGCCGTCGATATCGGGACGATCGCGCTGCTGCAGGTAGCCATCGAGCAGCGGATCGACGCCCTGCGCGAGCCGCGCCTGCGCGCCCTGCTCGCCCGGCTGCCACGCATTCCAGAACCCTGCATCCCAATCGGGCCGCGGCGCTGGAATCAGCGCATCGATGGCGAGCGATGCGAGCGACGCATCGAGCGGCGACAACGTGGCTGGCGCTGCCGCAAGCGCAGGCAGGTCGATCCGCGCGCGCGCATTGCGCCAGAATGGTGTGAACACGCGGTATGGATCGCCCTGCTGCGTCGCGACGGTCCACGGCTCGCAGAGCAGCGCGCTGTTGTGGCTCTCGACGCGGATGCCGCGCGCACGCAGCGCCTGCTTGACTTCGGCATCGCGCGCGATGGATGCCGGTTCGTAGCGACGGCTCCAGTAGACCGCTTCCGCACCGGTATCAGCGACCAACTCGGCAAGCGCGGCGAGGCTCGGGCCTTCGCGGAGGATCAACCGCGCACCGCGCGTCCGCAGCGCCGCATCGAGCGCCTGCAACGAACGCCGCAACCACGCCAGCGATGCCGCACCCGGCGACCACGGCGCTTCCTCGTCGGGTGCATGGACGTATACCGGGACGATGCGATGGCCGGCACGCAATGCGGATTGCAACGCTGGATGATCGTCCAGGCGCAGGTCGCAGCGGAACCAGACGATCGCGGTGGTCATGTGCAGGATCCGGGATTCATTCGTGCATCCTGACCGACGACTTGTGTTTGTCGCGCGAAGGAACGCCCGTCAGGATGACCAGAGAAGCGGCGCACGCACGGATGAAAACCTTCAATCCTCGGTGAAGCGTATACCCGCCGCGTGTCAGTCCTCGACAAAGCGTACGCGTCGCGTGATCGAACAGGTCAATTCGTAGGAAATCGTGCCGGCTGTCGCGGCGATTTCCTCGACTGGCAATGGCGGCCCCCACAGCACGACCGGGTCGCCGACGCGCGCTCCCGGCGCGCCGCGCAGGTCCAGCGTCATCAGGTCCATCGACACGCGCCCGACCAACGGCACGCGTACACCTCCGACCAACACCGGCGTTCCCGAAGGCGCGCTGCGTGGATAGCCGTCGCCATAGCCGATCGCGGCGACGCCGATGTCCATGTCTTGCGGGCACGTCCACGTCGCCGAATAGCCGATCGGCTCGCCCTTGCGCACGCGGTTGATCGCGATCAGGCGTGTCGCCAGCGTCATCGCGGGTTTCAGGCCGAAATCCGCGCCGGTCTTGCCGTCGACGACGGACAGCCCGTACAGCGCTCCGCCCGCACGCACCCAGTCGCGATGGGAGTCCGGCCAGCCGAGGATCGCGGCGGAATTGGACAGCGAGCACGCTTCGCCAGCGATGCCGTCGGCGGCGTCGAACGTGGCGATCTGCGCGCGGGTCTGGCCGCCATCGAATTCGTCCGAACTCGCGAAATGGCTCATCAGCAGGACGTCGGCGACCTGCGGCAGCGCGTGCAGCCGCTCGCGCAACGCGTTCGCGCGTTCGGGCGCGAAGCCGAGACGGTGCATGCCAGTGTCGAGCTTGAGCCAGACGCGCAGCGGTTTCGCTGCCGCGCCCGCGACGGCGGCATCGGCTTCCAGCATCGCGAGTTGGCTGTCGTGGTGGACGACGGTGTCCACGTCGAGCCCACGCAACATCGCCAGGTCGGCGATGTCATCGAAGCCCGACAGCAGGACGACCCGATTCGACAGCCCCGCCGCACGGATGCGCTCGGCATCGGCCAGCGCCGCGACACCGAACGCGTCGGCCCCGGCCAGCGCCCGCGCGACGCGCTCGAGTCCGTGCCCGTAACCATCGGCCTTGACCACGGCCATGACCCTGCTGTGGGGAGCAAGCGCGCGAACGCGCGCAAGGTTGTGGCGGAGGGCGTCGAGATGGATCGTGGCGGAGGTAGGTCGGCTCATGGCGCTATTGTAGTGATGAAGCAGTGCGCGACCGAAACGCGGCATTCCGCGGTTGCAGGGATCCAGCCAGGATGCGCTCGAAAGGATCACACTGCGGTCGCGTGCCCTGCCCCTCCAGCCAGGCCGAGGAGTTTCAGATGACGACCTTCCTGACACAAGCCACTGCCGCGCTGTGCTTGCTGGTCGCAAGCCTGTCCCATGCGGCCTCGCCGGCGCCGAAACCGGTGAAGCCCGGGCCGGTCTGGAGCCTGTCCAGCCAATGCAGCGCAGCGAAGGGCATCGCCGTCGAGGTCAGCCTGGACGGCAAGGCCGTCTACAAGACATCGATTTCGATCTGCCGTGGGCTGCGCGAGGACACGCACCTCCAGCCAGCGCAAGACAAGCTCGCGTTTTCGCTGAAGGACGGCGGTCGCAGCATTCTTGGCGAACCTGCAGGCGAGCCGGTGGAAGGCAACATCTGGGAGGCAGGCGAGACCGCCGACAACCTCATTTTCGGGGTCTCGTTTGCGACAAATGGAAACGTCCCGCTCAACGCGTTGCACGTCGTCTATCCCGACAAGCAGTCCCGTTCCGAGCTGGGCCAGGGACTCGCCATCACCACCTACCCCGTGCTGGCCGAAACGCCACCGCGCCAGGGCAAGGATGCGCAACCACCGTCGACGAAGCGCTAGCGCGACTTATTCGAAGCTTCCCACCGCATCCCGAGCCAGGTTGTCGAAACGGGTGTATTCGCCGAAGAAGCGCAGGTCGACCTTGCCGGTCGGGCCGTTGCGCTGCTTGGCGATGATGATCTCCGCGAGGCCTTTCTTGTCGAGGTCGGTTTTGTTGTAGACCTCTTCGCGGTAGATGAACATGATCACGTCGGCGTCCTGCTCGATACCGCCGGATTCGCGCAGGTCGGACATCACGGGCCTCTTGTCGGTGCGCGATTCCAGGCTGCGGTTGAGCTGCGACAGCGCGAGCACCGGCACCTTGAGTTCCTTGGCGAGACCCTTGAGGCTGCGCGAGATCTCGGAGATCTCGTTGGTGCGGTTGTCGTTCATGCCGGGCACCTGCATCAGCTGCAGGTAGTCGACGACGATCAGGCCGAGGTCGTGGTCGCGCTTGAGCCGGCGCGCACGGCCGCGCAGGTCGACCGGCGACAGGCCTGGGGTGTCGTCGATGAAGATCTTGACCTCGGACAGCATCCGGATCGCGCTGTTCACGCGCGACCAGTCCTCATCCTCGAGCTGGCCGGTGCGCAGGCGCTGCGCATTGACGCGACCCATCGAGGAAATCAAACGGAAGGCAAGTTGCGATGCCGACATTTCCATCGAGAAGATCGCGACCGCCTTCTTCGATTTCAGCGCGGCGTATTCGGCGATGTTCACCGCGAGCGCGGTCTTGCCCATCGACGGGCGCGCGGCGAGGATGATCAGGTCGGTCGGCTGCAGACCGGCGGTCATCTCGTCGAGGTCGAGGAAGCCGGTCGGCAGGCCGGTGACGGCACCCTGGCTCTCGTAGCGCTCCTGCAGGACCTGGAACGCGTCTTTCATCGCCTCGCGCAGCGAGACGTAATCCTTGCGTCCGCGGTCGCCGAGTTCGGCGATCTTGAACACGCGTTCCTCGGCCTTGTCGAGGACGTCCTTGATCGGCACGTTGCCTGGCTGGAAGCCGTCGTTGACGATCTCGGTGCCGGCCTGGATCAGCCGTCGCAGCACGGATTTCTCGCGCACGATCTCGGCGTAGGCGCCGATGTTCGCGGCCGACGGCGTGGTGCTGGCGAGTTCGATCAGGTAGCTGCTGCCACCGATCTTCTCGGCCAGCCCGCTGGCGTCGAACCACTCGCCGAGGGTGACCACGTCGAACGGCTTGCTCTTGCGCGCGAGGTCGCAGATCGCCTCGTAGATCAGCTGGTGGTCGTTGCGGTAGAAGTCTTCCTTGCTCAGCTGGTCGCCGACATGGTCGAGCGACTCGGGCGCGAGCATCAGCCCGCCAAGCACGGCCTGCTCGGCATCCACCGATTGCGGCGGTACCCGCAGCGACTCGATGCGGCTGTCGAATTGCGCAGTATTACGCTCGTCGGCGCGGAAGCCCTGACGCGATGGCATGGAAGTGACGACCTGGGCGGATGGGGGATGACGGACGATCATAGGGCCGGAAGCGCATCGAGCGTTGCAGACAAGTCTGTGGATAACCGGTGCGCATCTCATCGCGCGAGACGGGGCGCGGGTTTCCGCGAAATAATTTCTTTCGCGGCACATGTGTGACGTCCATAACGACGACGGACGCCGAAGCGTCCGTCGAAGATGTTGCCGGAGCGCGAATCTCAAGCTTCGGGAACGACCGTCACCTTGACCGTGGTATCGACGTCCGCGTGCAGGTGCACATGGATCTCGAACTCGCCGGTGCGGCGCAGCGGACCTTCGCCCATCACGACTTCGCTCTTGGTGAGCGGATGACCGGCGGCGGTGAATGCCTCGGCGATGTCGCGCGGACCGACCGAACCGTACAGCTTGCCTTCGGTCGACGAGTTCGCCTTGAGGACGACGCTCGCGCCTTCGAGCTTGGCCTTGCGGGCTTCGGCTGCGGCATGGATGTCGTTGGCTTTCGCTTCGTAATCGGCGCGGCGGGTCTCGAACTCGGCGATGTTCTTCGCGGTTGCCGGCACGGCGCGGCCGTACGGGATCAGGAAGTTGCGGCCGTAGCCCGGCTTGACGTTGACCTTGTCGCCGAGGGCTCCGAGGTTGACGACTTTCTGCAGGAGGATCAGTTGCATGGTGTTGCTCCGTATTCGTTAGCGGACCGAAGTCCGCAACTGGTGGCTGTCCGAATGGATCAGGATGAATTGCCTGCCCCGAAACCCATGAAACAAGTCCCATGGATTCCTGGGGAAGCGAAAACTCTTACTTGGAAGTCCGCACATGGATGTGCGGTTGTAAGACACGTACCCTGCAAAGCCGCATCAGTTCTTGCAAATCCTGATACGCACTCGCGCAAGGACACGCGTGAAACTAACTCGTGTGGCTGTCGCAGTACGGGATCAACGCGAGGAAACGCGCGCGCTTGACCGCGATCTGCAACTGGCGCTGGTAGCGCGCCTTGGTGCCGGTGATGCGGCTCGGCACGATCTTGCCGGTTTCGGTCAGGTACTGGCGCAGGGTGTTGAGATCCTTGTAATCGATCTCGACGGTACCTTCGGCGGTGAACTTGCAGAACTTGCGGCGACGGAAGAACTTGGACATGGCTGGATTCCTGGTGTGGGGTTTCAGGCGTCAGCGCCGACGGCGCCGCCTTCGAAGGTCTCATCCCGACGCGGGCGCTCGCTGCGCTCCGGACGGTCGCCGCGATCACCGCGGTCACCTCGGTCGCCCCTGTCACCACGATCGCCCCTGTCGCCGCGATCGTTCTTCTCGTCCTTCATCTTCATGATGAACGACTGCTCGGTGTCCGCGCCTTCGCGCTTGGTCACCAGGTGGCGCAGCACGGCATCGTTGAAGCGGAAGCCATCGACCAGTTCGGTCAGCACCTTCTGGCCGCACTCGACGTTGAGCATCACGTAGTGCGCCTTGACCAGGTTGTTGATCGGATAGGCGAGCTGGCGGCGGCCCCAGTCTTCGAGGCGATGGATCTGGCCCGCGCCTTCGCCGGTGTCGGTCGTGATCAGCGTCTTGTAACGCTCGATCATCGCGGGCACCTGCTCGCTCTGGTCCGGATGGACCATGAACACGATTTCGTAATGACGCATGTTGTTTCCTCTTGTGGGTGTCGGCCTGGCCCGGAAATGGGCTTGGCCGTGGCAGCCCCCCATCGGCGCAGGACGCGCTGTGGTGGGGCAAGGGTCCGCCCTGGAGCTGACGGAGCCGCGCATTATGCCAGCCGGAACCTTTGCGGGCAAGCCACGGGGCGGCTCAGGGCCTCAAGAAACTGGACTCGGCAAGACCCGTACACGGCCAGCGCTCACGCCGGCTGTGCTCGGCAGACTCGTCCACAGCCAGCGCTCACGCCGGCTGTGTAGTAAAGCTCTCACCGCAGCCGCAAGCATCGGCGGCGTTCGGGTTGCGGAACGCGAACTGGGCGTTGAGGCCCTGCTTCACGAAATCGATCTCGGTGCCCTGCACCAGCGGCAGGCTCGCGGCGTCGACGATCACGCGCACGCCATCCAGGTCGAACACGGTGTCTTCTGGGTCGGTGTGTTCGGCCAGGTCCACCACGTAACCCCAACCGGAGCAACCGGTACGGCGCACGCCGAAGCGCAGGCCGATCCGGCCCGGGCTTGCGGCAAGGTAGTTGCGGGCGCGTTCGAGTGCGGCGGGAGTCAGGGTGATGCTCATCGGTCGAGTATACCTAGCGGGGTCCGGGGTGAGGGATTGGAGGGCCGGCTTGACCGAATGCATCATGGCCGGGGCTTCGCGGCCAGAGGCCGCTTCCACGTGATGCGGCTCCTACCCCGTACGCGCCGGCCCTGCGACTCGGCGGCATTCGCTATCATGTCGGGCTGGAAACTGAAGTGGGTTCGACGACGTGGAGATGCAAGGCATGACGGCAGCGGAAGTGGTCGGCGTCGCACAGGCGCTGGGTGGCGGGATTGCAGCGGGAACCACGGTCACGGTGCGCGGATGGGTGCGCACGCGGCGCGACTCCAAGGCCGGGCTGTCGTTCGTGAACGTCAGCGACGGCTCGTGCTTCCACCCGATCCAGGTCGTAGCACCCGTGGAGCTGCCGAACTACGAGACCGAAGTGAAGCGGCTCACCGCCGGCTGCTCGGTGATCGCAACCGGCACCCTGACCGCTTCGCAGGGTCAGGGCCAGGCCTTCGAGATCCAGGCCAGCACGATCGAGGTCGTCGGCTGGGTCGACGACCCGGAAACCTATCCGATCCAGCCGAAGGCGCATTCGCTGGAATTCCTGCGCGAGGTCGCCCACCTGCGCCCGCGCACCAACCTGTTCGGCGCGGTCGCGCGCATCCGCGACTGCCTCGCGAAAGCCGTCCACCGGTTCTTCCACGAGCAGGGCTATTTCTGGATCAACACGCCGATCATCACCACCTCCGACGCCGAAGGCGCGGGCCAGATGTTCCGCGTCTCCACGCTCGACATGGCGAACCTGCCGCGCGACGACAAGGGCACGGTGGACTTTTCGCAGGATTTCTTCGGCAAGGAAACCTTCCTCACCGTGTCCGGCCAACTCAATGTCGAGGCCTATTGCCTCGCGCTGAGCAAGGTCTATACGTTCGGACCGACCTTCCGCGCCGAGAACTCCAATACCTCGCGCCACCTCGCCGAGTTCTGGATGATCGAACCCGAGATCGCGTTCGCCGACCTCAAGGAAAACGCCGACCTCGCCGAGGCCTTCCTCAAGTACGTGTTCAAGGCCGTGCTCAACGAGCGCGCCGACGACATGGCCTTCATCGCCGAGCGCGTGCAGAAGGATGCGATCACGCGGATGGAAGCGTTCGTCGCCGCGCCGTTCGAGCGCATCGACTACACCGACGCCGTGTCGCTGCTGCAGAAGTCCGGCCACAAGTTCGATTTCCCGGTCGAATGGGGCCTGGACCTGCAGACCGAGCACGAGCGCTGGCTGACCGAACAACACGTCGGTCGCCCGGTCGTGGTGCTGAACTACCCCGAGCAGATCAAGGCGTTCTACATGCGCCTGAACGACGACGGGCGCACCGTCGCCGCGATGGACGTGCTCGCGCCTGGCATCGGCGAGATCATCGGCGGTTCCCAGCGCGAGGAGCGCCTCGACGTGCTCGACGCGCGCATGGCGCAGTTCGGCCTCGACGGCGCGCACTACGGCTGGTACCGCGACTTCCGCCGCTACGGCACGGTGCCGCATGCGGGCTTCGGTCTCGGCTTCGAGCGGTTGGTGGTGTACGTGTGCGGGTTGTCGAACATCCGCGACGCGATCCCCTACCCGCGCGCGCCGGGCTTGGCGACGTTCTGAAGATGGATCGGCTTCATTCGTGCGAATTCACCTCTCCCATCTCGGGAGATGTCGGCGCGCGGAGCACGACGGGTGAGGGTTTCGCATGATGATCACCTTCTCCCTGCTCGGCCTCGCGTTCGCGATCACCGGCCTGATGGCGTTCGCGTTCTTCTGGCCGATGACCCTGGTGCACCTGCGCGATCGCTATCCGGAGTTGCACGCGCGGCTTGGCGGCGCGGGCGCGATCGCGGTTTCCACACTGTGGTGGCTGCTCGCGGGCCGCTATCGCGAATCCCGCGATCCCGCGCTCGACGGCCTCGGCACGCCGGCGCGCATCGCACTGATCGTGCTGCTGACCGGACTGGCATGTGCCGGCGGCTTCGGCCTGGTCGCGTGGGCCATGAAAC